>DASVES010000324.1:0-2165 GCA_036380435.1 Pyrinomonadaceae bacterium
GAAAGTTTGAGGAAATCGCATGGGCGGCTGTAGATGTCCTCTGCCACGACGTTTTAGAACGGTGAGGTCGTTAGTCTCCAGCCGACCACGACTGTCGGATAGACCTTGTCTCGGTTGGTCTCATGGTCGAAGTAAGTCTCCTGGCCGTTGTCGCCCAGGCTCCTGACAACGAGGCCCTCGGACGTGAGCTTGCCGACGCGGGTGAGACGGATGTCTTCGCCGGTCGCGAGCGCCCTGAGTATCATCCCGCGCTTGGCGCCGTGGGCGCGGCCCACGTTGACAGTGAGACGCGCGAGGGAGGAGAGGCCGTTGTAGACGCCACCCGTCCCGTCCTCGTTCTCGTAGCCGTAGTCGCGCCTGATTGAGCGGCGCCCGACGCTGACGACGCGTCCCGTGAGCGGGCGCTTCAGAAAACGCTCGTAGCCGGGAGGGACGACGGGGGCCGCGGCCGGCTCCGCCTCGCTCCCGCCGAACTGTGAGAAGAAGGAGGTGGTCATAATGTAAGAGAAGAACTGGTGCCGGTTGAACTGACCCAAGCCGGCGACGTAGTCGCCGAAGTCCGACATCTCCCCCTCGGGGATGAGCAGGCGCTCGCCCCTGAACTTCACGGGGACGTAATGGTTGCCCGAAGGGTGGTGGCCGTGCCCGTGCGCGCCGCGGGGCCGCATGGCCCTCTCGGGCACGAGCATGACGAGCGTCGGCGAGACGACGACCCTGCCGTAGCTGAAATCGTCCACCTGCGCGGCGCACTTGTTGACCTTGAACAGGACGAACCCGGCGCCGGGCGCCCAGCGCAAAAAGCTCCCGTGCGTCTCGTCACCGACGAAGTAGTCGCCCGCCCACTCGCCTCCGGCGGCGCGCCCGTTCTCCTCTTCGATCAGCTTCCAGCGCGTCTGCGCGGCCGAGACCTCTGCCTTGTCCAACTCCGCGCCGAAGAACCACGGCTCGCTGACGCCGTTCACCCAGCGGCCGTACTGATCCAGCTCCTGCGCGGAGGTGGGGGGCGTGAAGGCGACAAGGCAGAGGAGTGCCGTGAGGGGCACGTTGAGCGGCGCGCGCAGACACAGCGACCTGAAAACTGGCATGGCGTGACTCCTCGGGCAGGGGTGCTTCCTTACAAAACTATCCGACCGCGGGCGGGGGCGGCAAGCCCGAGCCGACGGCCGCGGCTCCTTCTCGCCCGACATCGCGGCCTTACTGCTTCAACTCGACGACGGTCGCGCCCGCGCCGCCCTGGTTAGCGGGGGCGGGGCCGAAGCTGGCGACATGCGGGTGGTTCTTGAGGAGTTCGGCGACGGCGCGTCTGAGCGCCCCGGTGCCGTGGCCGTGGATGACGCGGACGTGCGTGTGGCCTTCGAGATAAACCTCGTCGAGAAACTTGTCCACCGCGTCGGCGGCCTCGTCGGTGGTGCGGCCGATGAGGTTGAGTTCGGCGTCGGCGCGCGCGCCCGCGTCGCGCAGTTTGACCTCGGGGCCGCCGGCGGCCATGCGCTGGAGCCGGCCGGCGAGCGTGTCGTCGCGCTTGCGCGTCTGGCCCTCGACGACTTCGAGGTTCGCGACGCGCTCGCGGAAGCGCACCGCGCCGACCCGCACCTCGGCCTCGCCGTCCGAGATGCGCTCGACGACGCCCGTCGCGCCCAGCGTCTTTAAGCGCACGCGGTCGCCCGCCACGGGCGCGCGCTCGACGACGCGCAACTCATCGCCCTCGCCGGCCGCGCCCGCCTTCGACTTCCCGACCTCGCGCCCCTGCCGGACGACGCGGACGCCGCCCGCGGTCGTCGGTGTCGCCGCGTCGCCGCCGCCCTCAATCGTCCCCCCGCCGGCCGTCGCCGTGCGCGCCGTGGCCGAACGCTTCTGAGCCGCCTCGCGCCGCAACTCGGCGGCGCGGCGCTCCTCTTCGAGCGCGCGGCGTAAGTTCTCGGCCTCCTCCGCTTCGCGCTGGATGCGCCGCAGGTAGTCAGAGGCGGCGAGCGTCTGCTCGTCCACGCGCGCGCGCGCCGCCGTGATGACCGCTTCGGGGATGCCGAAGCGGCGCGCGATGTCGAGGCCCGAAGAGGAGCCGGCGACGCCGACGAGCAGACGGTAGGTCGGCTGCAGGGTGCGCTCGTCGAACTCGACCGAAGCGTTCCAGACGCCCTCCTCGTTGGCGGCGTACATCTTGAGCC
>DASVES010000325.1:0-2672 GCA_036380435.1 Pyrinomonadaceae bacterium
CGGCGAGATGATCAAGCGAGAGCCTGAAATGCTATCTCTGGTCGAACTCTCTGTCGCAACTGAAGAAGCTCGGCAAGGCAAGCCGTTGGATGTGGCGGCGTATCGCCGTCAGATGCGTCGGGCGCTCCGACATGAAAGCCCGCACGCGGTAGAGAAAGAATTGCGGGCGCTCAGGGAATTGGCCGCCCGTTCGGCTAAGGCCGGCGACTGGCCGAATGCCGGCGCGATCTATCACGCGGCTCTGGACGAGGCGGTTCGCGGATACGACGACGTGTTGCGGGAAATGGACGAGGACGGCGACATCTCCATCCTGATAGACGAGTTCGCGCTGGGGCTGACCCAGTGTCTCAAGAAAAGTAAGGCCGACGCCGAGACACGCCGGGCGTGGCTGGAGGCGCTTCTGGAGGCCGAGCTAACCGATATTGAAATGGGCGGAATTGACCTCGCGCCGAGCGCCCGCGCGGCGGTTTTAGAGCACGCCAATGATGAGGAGTGGGCGTGGATTGAGAAACGTCTGAGAACCGCTATCTCGAAGAGCCACGACTGGGGGCGAGAAGCACTGACGAGGTTTTTAGCTGCTGGGGAGAAGCGGCATGGGCGCGCAGGCGAAAGCAAAACAGCCCGAAAGAAATGATCAAGCAGGTAGCGAACCACATCACCTAAAGGACACGATGGGCAGGAATGAAATGGAACAGGCAGACCGACAGAAAACGCTGAAGGCAGTCCTGCAATATTTCCCCCAGGACAACACAAGGTTCCCGCCCTGGCCTTGCTGAATGAATGCTCATTCAGTATGATGGGGCCGTCCTCGACTCCCTGACTTTCTCGGAAAGGCAAGTCCCCTTATGCTCCGGTTCGAAAAGGCCGCCGTCTTAGGCGCCGGCACGATGGGCGCGCAGATCGCCGCGCACCTCGCCAACGCCGGCATCCCCACGCTGCTGCTCGACATCGCCCCGCGCGAGCCGACGCCCGAAGAGCAGGCGAAGGGACTCACCCTCGACTCGAAGGACGTGCGCGACCGCATCGCGCGCGCCGGCTTCGAGGCGGCGAAGAAGGCCAAGCCCGCCGCGTTCTTTACGCCCGAGGCGGCGGCGCTGGTGAGCGTCGGCAACTTCGACGACGACCTGGCGCGGCTGAAGGATTGCGACCTCATCGTCGAGGCTGTCGTCGAGAATCTCGACATAAAGCGCGGTCTCTACGAGCGCGTCGAAAAATTCCGGCGGCCCGGCTCGGTCGTCGCCTCGAACACGAGCGGCATCCCCATCCGCCAGCTCGCCGAAGGGCGCTCCGAAGACTTCCGCGCACACTTCCTCGGCGTACACTTCTTCAACCCGCCGCGCTATCTGCACCTCGTCGAGCTGATCCGCACGGAGTGGACGAAGCCGGAGGTGTCGTGCGCCCTCTACGGCTTCCTCGACCGGCGTTTGGGGAAGGGCGTCGTCGTGGCGAAGGACAGGCCCAACTTCATCGCCAATCGCATCGGCACCTACGGCGGACTTGTCACCATCAAGACGATGCTCGAAGACGGCTACTCCGTCGAAGAGGTGGACAAGATGACGGGTCAGGCGGTGGGCCGGCCCAAGACGGCGACCTTCCGTCTCTTCGACCTCGTCGGCCTCGACGTGTTTATGCACGTCGCGAAAAATCTCTACGAGGCCGTCCCCGAAGACGAAGACCGCGACGCCTATCTCGCGCCCGACTTCGCGCGCGGCATGGTCGAGCGGGGGCTTTTGGGGAACAAGACCAAGGGCGGCTTCTACCGCCGGCAGAAGGGCGAGGGTGGGAAGCAGGAAATCTGGACGCTCGACGTGGCCACGCTCGAATACCGCCCCGCCGAGAAGGTAAAACTCCCGGCGCTCGACGCCGCCAGGAACATCGAGGACACGCGCGAGCGTTTGCGGACGCTCACGTGGGGCAAGGATCGCGCCGGGCAGTTCCTCTGGAAGACGATCTCGAAGACGTTTGTCTACGCCGCCAACCGCATCCCTGAAATCGCCGACACGGTGCTCGAAGTTGACCGCGCGATGAAGTGGGGCTTCAACTGGGAGCTGGGCGTCTTCGAGGCGTGGGACGCCATCGGCGTGGAGAAGTCGGTCGCGCGGCTCGAAGAGGAAGGGCGTAAGGTTCCTGAGAACGTGCGGCGGATGCTCGAAGCCGGCGCGAAATCTTTCTACAAGTCCGAAGGCGGCCAGCAGTCTTACTTCGACTTCGCCACGGGCGCTTACGTCCCCGTGGCGGAGCAGCCGGGCGTCGCGGTTCTGAAGTCGGTTAAAGACCGCACGGCCGTCGTCAAGAAAAACGCCAGCGCGTCGCTCATCGACATCGGCGACGGCGTGGCCTGTCTGGAGTTTCACTCGAAGATGAACTCCATCGGCGGCGACACGCTCCAGATGGTCAAGACGGCGCTCGCGGAAGTTGAGCGGAATTTCGTCGGACTCGTGGTCGGCAATCAGGGCCAGAACTTCTCCGTCGGCGCAAACCTGATGCTCGTCCTGCTCGGCGCGCAGGAGGAGGAGTGGGACGAGATCGAGCTGATGGTGCGCGCCTTCCAGACGGCGACGATGTCTCTGCGCTACTCGGCGAAGCCGGTCGTCGTCGCGCCCTTCGGGATGACCTTCGGCGGCGGGTGCGAGATGACCCTGCACGCCGACCGCGTGAGGGCTGCGGCAGAG
>DASVES010000326.1:0-15059 GCA_036380435.1 Pyrinomonadaceae bacterium
CAGGCTTTCTTCTGGTCCACGTTCGGGCGTCAGCTCCCCTTGAGCGCCGTGGGACAATCGGCGACGCACGACCGCTTCGGCTACGACCACCAGCACGCGGTTGACGTGCCGCTGCACCCCGACAGCCTGGAGGGCCGCGCCGTCATCAGTTATCTGCAAGCACAGGGCATCACCTTCACCGCCTTCCGCGCCGCCATCCCCGGCGTTGCCACCGGCCCGCACATCCACATCGGCCGACCGTCAAATCGACTCTCATAACAGGACACTGCGGCGCGCACAGCGTGACCGTAACGTGACAGTTTTCATCCTCGCCCGGTGTAACCGGAGCGACGAGGAAGGTGTCTATCAATACGTGGGGCAGTAGAAGAGTTTTACTGCCCCTTTGACTAATAGGTGGGGCGCTCGGGCGTCGGGGGTGAACGATGGAGTGGATGAAATTACAACTGAACCGCAAGCGGCGCATGGCCGTGGTGCTCGTGGCGATTGTCGTCGCCGGCGTCGCCGGTTTCTGGTACTGGGGCGACGGCGCGAGCGCCGCGCCGTACATGACCGGCCGCGTGGAGCGCGGGAGCTTGCGTAACACCGTCACCGCGACGGGCACGCTTCAGGCCGTCACCACGGTGCAGGTCGGCAGTCAGGCGTCGGGCACCATCTCGGCGCTCCTCGTTGATTTCAACTCGATGGTGAAGAAGGGACAGATCATCGCGCAGCTCGACCCGGCAGTCTCGCAGGCGCAGGTGCAGCAGGCGCGCGCCAACCTCGGACAGGCACAGGCCGGTCTGGAGCAGGCGCGCGCGGGTGTGGTGCAGGCGCGGGCAGGTCTGGCCGACGCGCGCGCCAAGGCGCTCTCCGCCGGCTCGACCGCGCAGGGGCAGCGCGCCGGAGTGTCCGGCGCTGAGGCCAACGTCGCCGTGCTCAAGGCGCAGTTAGACGACGCGGCCTCCTTCATGCGACAGCAGGAGTCTCTGGTGCAGAGCGGCATCATTTCGCAGCGTGAGCTGGAGACGGCGCGCACGAGTTACAGGACGGCCGAGGCGCGCTACAACCAGTCGCAGGCACAACTGAATCAGGCGGTCGTCGGCGAAAAGTCCGCGTCAAGCTCGGGACAGGCGCAGGCCACGGCGCAGGTGCAGAACGCGCAGGCGCAGATCGTGCAGGCCGAGGCGCAGGTGCGGAACGCGCAGGCGCAGGTGCAGCAGGCGCAGGCCGCGCTCCAACTGTCCGAGTTGAACGCGTCGCACACGACCATCCGCTCGCCGATTGACGGCGTGGTGGTCTCGCGCAACGTGGACGTGGGGCAGACGGTGGCCGCGAGTCTTTCGGCCCCGACGCTTTTTACCATCGCCAACGATCTGACGCAGATGCAGGTCATCGCCAACATCGATCAGGCGGACATCGGCCTCGTCGAGCAGGCGAAGGGCGTCAAGTTCAGCGTCGATGCGTTCCCCGACAAAGAGTTCGAGGGCACGATTCGGCAGCTCAGACTCAACCCCGTGAGCGCGCAGAACGTCGTCACCTACAACGTGGTGATGGACGTGTCGAACCCGGAGCAGAAGCTCAAGCCCGGCATGACGGCGAACCTCTCGATCACGATTGACGAGCGACAGGACGTGCTCAAGGTGCCGAACGCCGCGCTCCGCTTCACGCCGCAGCTCACGGAAGAGCAGCGGGCCGCGGCGGCCGAGCGACGCGCCGCGGGCGGGCAGGGTCAGGGCGGCGAGCGACGCGCGCGTCGTCAGCAGAATGAGAACACGAACGCCGGCGCACCGGATGCTAACGCCACGGCGACGAACGCCGCGCCGGCCGACGGCGGGCGCCGGGGCGACTTCGCTTCCGCGACCTCGCCGGTGACGGCAGGCCAGACGCGGCGCGTGTGGGTGATGGGCGCGGACGGCCAGCCTGAGCCGCGACGCATCAAGGTCGGTCTGACGGACGGCGCGGCGACCGAAGTGGTCGAAGGCGACTTGCGCGAAGGCGAGGTCGTCATCACGGGCCAGAACGTCACGGGCACGCAGCAGCAGAATCGTCAGCAGGGCGCGCAGTCCGCGCCGGGCTTCGGCGGCGCGCCGCGCACCGGCGGCGGTGGTGGCGGCGGCCGGCGTAACTAACAACGGCGCGAGGGACAGGCGACGGCGTCTGTCGCCGAAGCGACGAAAACGCATCGGCGTCGGACGCCGTTCGCAGGTTGTGACGCGGGGGAGTTGAAGCGATGCAGACGGCATACGAAATTGGGCGGCAGACGTTTGAAGCGGGCGCGGGAGTCGCCGCTTCGCGCGCAGAGCAGCAGGCGCGGCCCGTCATCGAGTTGGAGGGGATACACAAGACCTACGCGATGGGCGATGTGGAAGTCCACGCACTACGCGGCGTGTCGCTCACGATCCGCGAGGGCGAGTTCGTCGCTATCATGGGCACCTCGGGGTCGGGCAAGTCCACGATGATGAACATCGTCGGCTGCCTCGACCGCCCCACGCGCGGCGTCTACACGCTCGACGCTCAGGACGTGTCGGGCATGTCGAAGGACGAGCGCGCCGACGTGCGTAGCAGCAAGATCGGCTTCGTCTTTCAGGGCTTCAATCTGCTGTCGAGAACGTCGGCGCTGGAGAACGTCGAGCTGCCGATGCTCTATGCGAACGTCGAGACGGCCGAGCGCAAACGCCGCGCCGTGGAGGCGCTTCATTCGGTGGGCCTCGCGGGGCGCGAGCAGAACCACCCGAACCAGCTCTCGGGCGGGCAGCAGCAGCGCGTGGCGATTGCGCGCTCGCTCGTCAACAACCCGACGCTCATCCTCGCCGACGAGCCGACCGGCGCGCTCGACTCGCGCACCTCGGTCGAGGTCATGGAGATTTTTCAGCGCCTCAACCGCGAGCGCCGCATCACGCTCGTCCTCGTCACGCATGAGCCGGACATCGCCGCCTACGCGGATCGCGTCGTCGTTTTCAAGGACGGACGCATCCAGAAGGACTACCGCGTGGACGCGCCGCGCGACGCCGCCGAGGAGTTAATAAATCTGCCGGAAATAGAACCGGAAGAGGACTGAGCAACGGATATTAGTTATCCATCGTATAGCCTGAAGAGAGGAACATGAACGCACTAGCCATCATCCGTATCGCCTTCCGCGCGCTGGCCCGCAACAAGATGCGCGCCGCCTTGACCATGCTCGGCATCATCATCGGCGTCTCGGCCGTGATCGCGATGGTGAGCATCGGGCAGGGCGCGCAGGCGTCGGTGCAGGCGCAGATCGAGGGCATGGGCACGAACCTGCTGTTTGTGAGCGCGGGCGCGCAGAACACGGGCGGCGTGCGCGGCGGCGCCGGGCAGGACGGCGGCAACAACACCTTGAACGCCGAAGACCTCGAAGCCATCCGGCGCGAGGTGCCCAGCGTCTCGATGGTCAGCCCCGTGGTCAACGCGCGTTCGCAGCTCGTCGCCGCCAATCTCAACTGGAACGCGTCCGTGCAGGGCGTGAGCCAACAGTACCCGGACATCCGCAAGTGGGCGGTGCAATCGGGCGAGTTCTTCACCGACGCGGACGTGCGGACGGCCGCGCGCGTCGTCGTGCTCGGTCAGACCGTGGCCGACAACCTCTTCCCCGGCGCCGACCCCGTGGGGCAGACGGTGCGCGTGACGAATTTGCCGTTCCGGGTCGTCGGCGTCATGGCCCGCAAGGGGCAAGACCCGCAGGGGCGCGATCAGGACGACCTCGCCTTCGCCCCTTACACGTCCGTCCAGAAGAAACTTCTCGGCAACACGCGCCTCCAGATCGCCTACGTCTCGGCCGTCTCGCAGGACGCCACCTACACGGCGCAGGCGCAGATTACCGACCTTCTCCGCCAGCGTCACAAGCTCGCCCCGAACGAGGGCAACGACTTTACGGTGCGCAACATGTCGGACGTAGCCGAGGCCGCCAATGAGACCAACAGCACGATGACCATTTTGCTCGGTTGCATCGCCGGCGTGTCGCTCCTCGTCGGCGGCATCGGCATCATGAACATCATGCTGGTGTCGGTGACGGAGCGCACCCGCGAGATCGGCATCCGCATGGCGATTGGCGCGCGCTCCTCGGCCGTGCGGACGCAGTTTTTGATCGAGTCAATCGTTCTCAGTCTGACGGGCGGAGTGCTGGGCATCGTGCTCGGCGTCGGCGTTTCGGTCTCCATCCCCGCGATGCTCGGCTGGCCGACGCTCGTCTCCACCGCGGCCGTCATCGGCTCGGTGGTCTTCTCGGCCGTGGTCGGCGTCTTCTTCGGCTACTACCCGGCGCGCAAGGCCGCCGCGCTCGACCCGATTGAGGCGCTTCGTTATGAGTGACGACAAATCACTTCGGAAGATTTTCAACTGACAGCGGGCCGCACTCGGCGAGCGCGCGCCCGCGTTTACGAAGAAAGACGATGACGAACACAGAGGTTTTAAAAATGTGGCCCGGCGTCGAAACGGCGACTGCTCCCGAGGCGGCTGCCCCTGAGTCGGCGCGCGGCAGAGACTTTGAGCTGGCCCAGCGGGCCGGCGCGGGTGATGCGGAGGCGTTCGAGCAGCTCTACACGCTGCACCACCGGCGCGTCTATGGCCTGTGCCTGCGGATGATGCAGAACCCGACGGAGGCCGAAGACCTCGCGCAGGACGTTTTCATCCAGCTCTTCAAAAAGATCGGAATGTTCCGCGGCGAGTCGGCGTTTACGACGTGGTTGCACCGGATGACGGTCAATCAGGTCTTGATGCACTTCCGCAAGAAGGGCGTCCGCGTGGAGCAGACGACGGAGAGCGGCGAGATGACCGAGCAGGTGGTCGCGGGGACGGAGGATCACGCGCGGATGCCCGTCGTTGATCGCATCGCGCTCGACAACGCCATCGCGAAGTTGCCGCCCGGCTACCGCGCCGTCTTCGTCCTCCACGATGTCGAAGGCTACGACCACGCGGAGGTCGGGCGAATGTTGGGCGTGGCGGCCGGCACCTCCAAGTCGCAACTGCACAAGGCGCGGATGAAACTGCGTGGCCTGCTCAAGCGGCCTCGGCCGCTCCGCTGAGTCGGCGGCGGCGTCTTCGCCGCGAGGGTAAATAAAGACGCAGTTACTTTCGTCGCGGCGCGGGCGACGGCGTCGGACGCTTGACGCCGCGACGGCTTCGGCGGGATAAGTTAACCAATACAAAAAATGAAGGCCGGCTATTCACCCGCCAAGGGGTGAGTAGCCGGCCTTCAGAGTTTCGACGTGGGAGGTTCCTGCGCGAGCGTCTGAAGTGAGATGGGAGGGCGTCAGGCGTCCTGCTTTATTTTGAAGATGCTGCGCCGGCGCGACAACGCCGGCGTGCGCGCGCCGAGCAGGTCGTTGTGCCGCCCCTTGAGGATTGAGGATAGCGAGTGGTGGTGCTTGAGGCCGAGCAGCCGCGACGCGTGCGTCACCGAGCCGCCGGCTTCCTTCAGCGCTCGCTCGATCAGCAAACTCTCGAAGCGCCGCACCTCTTCTTTGAAGTTGAATCCTTTCCAATCGGTTGGTAGCCCGAACACTTCCGCGCCGTCCTCGCCCTGAGCCGCCGCCGAGCCTGAGCCGACGGCTTTGAATGCGGCCACCGCCCGGCGGGCGCACGCGTTCAGTCGCGCCAGCGTGCCGGGGTGTTGCGTTTTGCCGAGTAGATCGTCGGCGCTCGCATAGGCGTCGCACAGTTCCTCGGGACTGAGGTGCTCGCCCACCTCCTCGATGACGACGAGCACTGCGCGCCCCGCGCCTTCCCGGTCGCCTGCCCCTTGCGCCACTTCGATTGCGCGTCGCAGCGTCGCGAGCGCCTGCGGGAAGCGGCCCGTGCGTGCCAGCGCCGTCCCGTGCGTCGTCAACGCCTCGGCCAGCAGCGACAACTCGTCGCCCCTTTCGAGCGCGCGCACGGCAGCGCGCGCCACGCCTTCGGCCTCCGCGTCGCGGCCCTCGGCCAGCAGGACGCGCGCCAGCGTCTCGTCCACCTGCGCCACACTGCCGCCGTCTCCGAGCTTCGCGAACATCTTCCGCGCGCGCGCCGCGTGCTCGTGCGCCTCGGGCGCTCGGCCGGCCTCTACAAATAACATCGCCAGGTTATTCTCGACGCGCGCGCAGTAGCGCTCGTGGCCCGCCTGCTCGAAGTGGAAGCTGGCGGCCGTGAACTCCATGAGCGCGCGGTCGATGTAGTCCTCGCGATGTTCCGCCATGCCGATGTTCTTGAGCGTGGTGGCGAAGCCGCCGTGGAACTTGCCCCGGAGCACGTGGTTGCTAACATGCTCGAAGAAGGGCGCGGCGTCGGTGTAGACGCGCAGGGAGTCGCCGAGTCTGTTCGCCACGGTCTCGACAATCGCGCTCCGAAGCAGCGCGACGGCCTTCACCTCGCTGTCGTCAGGCAGCCGACTCAAAGCCTCACGCAGCCACGCGCGCGCCCCGTCGTACTCGCCCTGCCGCCAGTAGCACACCGCCAGATCGGACTGCGCCTCGGCCGTCTTCTCCACGTCCCCCAGCGCATCAAAGATCGCGGCGGCTTCGCTAATCAAATCCTTCGCCACCTCCTGCGCTCCCTCGACCTGCTTGACGCTCCCGAGACCACTCGTGAGCACGCCGGCCTGCAATAGCACTTCGGCCGCCGCCCTCCGGTCGAGACCTTCGACGGCGGGCACTTCGCCGACGCGTGACCACAGATCGCCCATCGCCGCGCGGGCTCCTTCGTAGTCGCCTGACTCCTCAAGCGCCCTGGAGAGTTGGACGCGCAGCCTCGCGCGCTCGCCGTGGGTGAGCGCGGCGTCGGCCATTCGTTCAACCAGCTGTTCGGCTAACTTCATGTGAGGGTTACCTTTCTTTGTGCTTGATGATTCTTCGTCATCGTGCTGAAATGCGTCCGCGCATCCTGGGTGCCTCGGGCGACAGGGAGCGCCGACGGAACTTGTTCGGGTGCTCGGTGGAGATGATCCATCGTTCCTAGTGACCCATCATCTTAATTTCCAATCACAGGAGAAACCAATGAAAACGTTACGCCAACTCAGCGCCTCGGCCTTGCTGATGCTCGTGTTTGCCCTGCCCGCCTTCGCCGGTGACATGCACTTCCCCGTGGCGCCGCCCCAGCCGCCCCCCGCGGCTCCCGCGCCGCTGACCCAGCCGAACTCCACGTCGGGAGATGCGGCCCTGGGTGTCGAGACGGCCGATGTCGATCCGCTGACGGAGATCACGCTGCTCATGCTGCAAGGCGTGCTGGCCTTGTTTTAAGAAACGCGCCGGCACGAATCGCCCCGGTCTACCGTGAGCCTGCTGCGGCCACGGCCGCCCAAGTGTAGGTGTACCTGAAGGGAACGCCGGGAGGCAAGAATGCCTGGCGAGGAAGCACCCACGGGGCGAAAGATTAACTCCGCATTGCAGAGAAAGCAATAAACTTTTTCGCCGGCATGCGCCTACCGGAGGTTGACCGGAGGCGCGCGCCGGGGCGGAGCGCCTGAAGGACACGACCTGAACGAGGGGCCGCGGGCCGGGCCGTGGGGCCGCCTCCAGCCTCCCCGCGCCCGGCGGCGCGCGCGCGCGCGGCCCTGCCGCGATGTGCCGGAAACGTTCAGGCGGCCGAGCATATTCAGTGTGCCGGCCGCCCGTGCGGGCCAAGTTTTACAACCCTTTTACGTCATCGCAAACATTTTTTCCGGGTCGTGATTGACTATACGCCGGAGGCTTAAGCATCAGGAAAACTCGAACCACGGGCGAAATGGGCAGGGGTTGCACTTCTACTTTCCCGTCCCCGGACGGACTCACGAATCACCCACCTTCCGACGCGAGGCGGCGGCTCACGCGTTAACCCTTGCCGTTTCTGCCCGCGGGGCGTTAATTTTCATATCCGGCGGCGTCAGGTGAACTACTCACCTCTCGTCTTATCTTTTTAGGGCGGCGCACCGTCGCGCGCGCGCGGGACATCAAAACGTATCCTCGCTGGGAGACCGTCCGACGCTGCCCAAGCGGGCCGCGTCCGTCAAAGTGTCGGCGCATGGATCGACTCGTACAGTTTTTGTCGGGGCACGAACCGGCCGTTTTCAGCAATGGCCAGTTCGGCTTTGACGTGCGCCTGCACCCCGCCCTGCTCGCCGTCCTCGCACTCCTCTTCGCCGCCCTCGTCTATTTCGTCTACGTTCGGGCGCGCGCCCGCCCACCCGGCCGACGCCTCGCGGGTCTGGCCGCGCTGCGGGCCGCGCTCTTCGTCCTGCTCGTCTTCCTGCTGATGAAGCCGGTCGTCGTCGTGCCGTCGGTCGTGCCGCGCAGCAGCTCCGTCGCCCTCCTCTTCGACGACTCGCGCAGCATGCAACAGCCGGACGGCCCTGAGCGCCGGACGCGCCTCGACGCAATCAGAGACACACTGCTCTCCGCCGAGGGCACGTTCCTGCCTCGCCTGCGCGAGAAGTTCAGGACAGACCTCTACGCGTTCTCGGGCGAGCTGACGGGGCTTCGAGGCGGCGACGAACTGCTGGGCGAGGGGACGGCGAGCGATCCGGGCGGCGCCATCGCGGAGGCCGCGCGGCGCGCGACCGTCGTGCCGCTCTCGGCCGTCGTGCTCGTCTCCGACGGCGCGGCGAACGTCCCTTCAGACCTCGCGGCCGAGCTGCGAAATCTGCGCGCGCGCGGCCTCCCGGTCTACACCATCGGGGTGGGGAGCGCCGCCCGGCAGACCGACGCCGAGCTGTTGCGCGTGAGCGTTCCCCGCCGCGTGCTCGTCGGGTCGAGCGCGCAGGTGGAAGCGTTCGTGCGTCTCGCGGGCTACGGCGCGACGAAGGTGCTCATCGCGGTCAGCGAGGACGGCCGCGCCATCAGGACGGAGGAGTTCTCCCTGCGCGGGGCCGAGACCGAGGCCGTCCGCATGGAGATCGTCCCGACGACTCCGGGCACGCACCGCTACACCTTCGAGATCACGCCGCTCGACGGCGAGTTGAGCGTGGAGAACAACCGCCGGGAGGCGCTCATCGAGGTCGTCGAGGGGCCGCGGCGCGTGCTCTACGTCGAGGGCGAGCCGCGCTGGGAGCACGGGAAGATGCGCGCGGCCGTCGGGCGCAACGAGAAGCAGGTGGAACTCGTCTCCGTGCTGCGCTCGGGCGAGAACAAGCTCTACCGGCAGGGCGTGGCGGGCGAGCAGGAGTTAGCCGCGGGCTTCCCCGCCACCGAGGAGGAGCTGTTCGCCTACCACGGCCTCGTCCTCGGCAGCGTTGAGGCGAGCTTCTTCACGGCCGAGCAGTTGCGCGCCGTCGAGGCTTTCGTCGCGCGGCGCGGCGCGGGGCTGCTCGCGCTGGGCGGGCGTCTCGCCTTCGACGGCGGGAAGTACGCGGGCACGCCCGTCGCCGACCTTCTGCCCCTCGCGCTCGACGGGCGCGCCGGGCAGCCGGAAGACCTGAGCAACCCCGTCTACAAACCTCTGCTCACCGCGCGCGGGGCGACGCACCCCGTCACGCGCCTCGGCGAAGACCGCGCGCTGAGTCAGAAAATCTGGAACGAACTGCCGCCGGTCTCCGTGCCGGAAACGTTCGGCGGCGTGAAGCCCGGCGCAACCGTCTTGGTCGAAGCGCGCCGGGAGGGCGGCGGCGCGACCGTCCCGCTCCTCGCGCATCAGCGTTACGGGCGCGGGCAGACGATGGCGCTTGCGACCTCCGACACCTGGCGCTGGCAGATGCGGATGGACTCGAAGAGCGGCGCGCACGAAAACTTCTGGCGACAGATGCTGCGCTACCTCGTCAGCGGCTCGCCCGCGCAGGTGGAGGTGGCGACCGAGCAGGACGTTTACGCCGTGGGCGACCCGGTTCGCATCGTCGCCGACGTGAGGGACAAAAAATACAACGCGGTGACGGGCGCACGCGTCGCGGCGCGCGTCGTCAAGCCGTCGGGCGCGAGCGTGGATGTTCCGCTCAGGTACACGGCGCGCGACGACGCGAACGTCTACGTCGGCGAGTTCCGCCCCGACGAGTTGGGACAGCACCGCGTCGAGCTGAGCGCGGCCGGCGAGGGCGTGGGTGAGGGGGCGGCGCAGTCGGAATTCCTCGTCGCCGAGTTGAACCGGGAGTTCTACGACGCGGCGCTGAACGAAGACCTGCTCCGGCGCATCGCCGCCGAGACGGGCGGCAAGTACTACACGCTCGAAGAGGCCGGCGCCCTCATCGGCGATCTGACTTACAGGCGGACGGACAACTCGACGCTGGTGACGAAAGACCTGTGGGACATGCCGGTGAATTTCGTCCTGCTCATCGGGATGGTGAGCGCCGAGTGGTTCCTGCGAAAGCGCGAGGGGTTGGCATGACGCGTCGTCTCATCAAAGCTCTCATCTGCGGCCTGATGGTTGCCGGCGCGGCGTGCGGCGTGATGCCTCGCGCACAGACGCCGGCGCAGACCGTACCGGCCGCGCGTCCGGCCGCCGACCCGAACAAGTTCGCCGTCATCATCAGCGGCGCGTCGGGCGAGGAGGTTTACGCGAAACAGTTCGCGCGATGGACGACGGAGCTGCGCGGCGTCCTCGTCGGGCGTCTGGGATTCGCCGAAGACCGCCTGAAGATTCTTGCGGAAAGTGCTGGCGAAGGCACGCCGGCCGCGCGCGCCACGGCCGAGGAGGTGCGGCGCGCGTTCGAGTCGCTGCGGGGCGCGGCGGGGCCGGAGAGCACCTTGTTCGTTTTCTTCATCGGCCACGGGACGTTCGACGGCAAGCAGGCGAAGTTCAATCTCGTCGGCCCGGACATCACGGCCGGCGAGTACGCGAGTCTGCTCGGCGCGGTGCCCTGCCGGCGCGTCGTCGTCTTCAACTTGTCGAGCGCGAGCGGCGAGTTCGCGAAGACGCTCGCGGGCCGCGGGCGCGTCGTCGTCACGGCGACGCGCAGCGGGCAGGAGCAGAACGCGCCGCGCTTCGCCGAGCACTTCATCGCCGCGCTCACGGGGCGCGAGTCGGACGCCGACCAGAACGGGCGCGTCTCCGTGCTCGAAGCCTTCGACTACGCCGCGCGTCTCACCGCTGAGCACTACAAGCGGTCGGGCCGCCTCGCCACCGAGCACGCGCTCCTCGAAGACAGCGGCGACGGCGTCGGCCACGAAAAGGCCGAGGGCGGCGACGGGGACATTGCGCGTGCGACCTACTTCGACTCGCTCACGGTCGAGCAGGCCGCCGCCAACGCCGAGGTGGGGAGACTTTTGCGCGAGCGCACGCGTTACGAGGAGGAGATCGGGCAGCTCAAGACGCGCAAGCGCGAGATGGCCGAAGGACAGTACGAGTCGGAGCTGGAGCGACTATTCGTCGGGCTGGCGAAGACCAACCGGAGCATCAAGAGGGGCGGGCAGTGAAGCAGCACGAACAGACACAAAATATACAACGCCGGAGGTCGCGGCAAAGCATTCGTCCGTCGGTCGTGTGCGCCGTCCTGCTCGCCGTTTGCGCGTTGCTCTACTCACAGGCTCCCGCCGGTTCGGCGCAGTCCGCGGACGAGGCTTTGCCGGGGCTGGCCGAGTTGAAGAAAGGGGACTATGAGCGCGCCGTGAAGGTACTAGGCGCGCGGCTGGCGACGAACCCATCAGACGCCGCGGCGCGCAAACATCTGCTGCGCGCTTACATGGAGACGGGGCACTACGCGGAGGCGGAAACGGCAGCGCGGGGGTTCCTTGAGAAGTGGCCGGAGGCGGGCGGCGTGCGTCACGAGCTGGCCGAAAGTCTGGCCGCGACGGGCAGGTACGCCGAGGCGGTCGTCGAGTTCGAGCGCGCGGCGAAGGATTTGTCGAAGACCGGAGTCCTGCCGGCCGAGCGGTTGGAGAGCGACCTGCGCCGCGCCGAAGTGCTCCAGCTCACGGGGCAGGAGGAGCGCGCGCGAGAGATCTTTCAGTCGCTTGTGACTTTTCACGAGGAGAACGACACGGAGGAAGATAACGACGCGAAGTCGGCGCCCGTGCTGACGCTTGTCGCCCGCGCGCTCGCGCACCTTGAGAAGTACAGGGAGGCGACTGAGCTTTACATGGCGGCTGCCGAGGCCGACCCGTCGCACACGGAGGCGCACCTCGGCGGCGGCGAGTTGTTCACCGAGAAGTACAACTACGCGGACGCCTCGGAGTTCTTCGCCGACGCCTTGCGCGTCAACCCGCATAGCGCGCGCGCGCACTTAGGGATAGCCGCCAACAAGCGTCTCGAAGGCGGCGCGGAGGTGTCGGCCGCGCTGGAGCGCGCGCTGAAGATCAACCCCAACCTCGTCGCGGCGCGCGCGCTCAAGGCCGCGCTCGATCTCGAGGCTGGCGACTTCGACGCGGCGGCGGCCGAGATCGACAAGGCCCTGAAGGTCAACCCGCGCTCGTCGGAGGCGCACGCCCTGCGCGCCGCGCTTGCTTACCTGCAAGACCGCGACCCGTTGCCGGCCGCGGCGGCCGCTCTCGCCACGAATCCGCGCGACGGCCGGGTCTACGACACCCTCTCGCACTACGCCACCATCACGCGCCGCACCGCGCAGGCCGCCGACTTCTCGCGCCGCGCCGTCGAACTTCAGCCGCGTCTCTGGCGCGCGCACCTCAGTCTCGGCATGGCGCTCTTGCGCTTGGGCCGGATGGACGAGGGGCGCGCGGCGGTCGAGAAATCTTTCGAGGGCGACCCGTTCAACGTCTGGGCCAAGAACACGCTCGATCTGCTCGACTCGATGCGCGACTTCCGCGAAACGCGCCGCGGAAATTTCATCATCAAGGCCGACGCCAAAGAAACGGAAGTGCTCGCCCCCTACGCCGCCGATCTGCTTGAAGAGGCGGCCCGTGAGCTGACGGCGAAGTATCGCTTCACGCCGCAGGGGCCGGTGATGGTCGAGCTGTTCAAGAACCACGAAGACTTCGCCGTGCGCGCTCTGGGCCTGCCGGGCCTCGGCGCGCTCGGCGTCTGCTTCGGCCCCGTCATCGCGCAGGACTCGCCCTCGGCGCGGCCCGAGGGGCAGTTCAACTGGGGCAGCACGCTCTGGCACGAGTACACGCACGTCATCACTTTGCAGATGACCGACTACCGCATCCCGCGCTGGTTCTCCGAAGGGCTGTCGGTCTACGAGGAGCGGCGCGCGCGCCCCGGCTGGGGCGACGAGTGGAACCCCTCCGTGCTGCGTGCGTTCTCCGAAGGCCGCTGGTTCAAGATCGCCGAACTCGACTCGGGCTTCATGCGACCGCGCCGCGCCGACGACGTTTCGCTCGCCTACTTTCAGGCGTCACAGGTCGTCGAGTACGTCGTCGAGCGCCACGGCTTCGACGCCGTCCTCCGCATGCTCGCGCTCTATCGCGACAAGGCCCGCACGCCCGATGTTCTGCGGCAGGCGTTGAAGCTCACAGAGGCGGAGTTCGACCGCGCCTTCGTTGAATATGTCGGCGGCAAGGCGCGGCCGCTGATAGAGGCGCTCGGGGCCGAAGGCGGCGCGACGGCTGCCGGGATGCCGAAGGACGCGGTGCTCAAGTCGCTCGGCGAGCGGGAGAACTTTGCGCTCCACCTGCGCGCCGGGTCGTTGTACCGCGCCGAGGGCGACGCCGCGAACGCGGCCCGTCACCTCAAGCGCGCCGTCGAGTTGTTCCCCTATTACACGGGCGAGGGGAACGCCTACGAATTGATGGCCGACATCTTTGAGAAGCAGGGCGACACGGCGGAGGCGGCGCAGGCTTTGGAGCTGCTCGTCAGGCTCGACGAAAATAATCTGCCCGCGCTCAAACGACTCGCCGATCTGCGACTCAAGCAGAATGATGCGGCGCGCGCCCTCGAAGCCCTGCGGCTCGGCTTCTACGTCAGTCCCTTCGACCACGCGGCGCACGCGCGCGCGGGCGAACTGCTCATGGCCCGGAGCGAAGCGGGGAGCGCGCTCGGGGAGTTTCAGGCGGCGCTCGCCTTGAAGCCTCCGAACGAGGCCGAAGCGAACTACAATGTCGCCCGCGCCTACCACGCGCTCGGCAAATCAGCCGAGGCCAAGCGCGCGGTCTTGCGCGCGCTCGAAGCCGCGCCGAGCTATGAGAAAGCGCAGGAGTTATTGTTGACGATCACGGGGCAGTGAGCGGCGCGATTGTAGGGGCACGGACAAGTCCGCTGCCCGCAAGTTGCGGAAAGAATTAACATGGATGGACAGGATACGCGGGATGAAGAAAGATTGATTTAAGATTTCTGATTTGAGATTTCAACTCTTCTTATCCTGCGTATCCTGTCCATCCATGTTAATTGTTCTTTCGGAAAGACGGGCAGCGGACAAGTCCGCCGCCCCTACAATGACACGGGGTGGTTGAGCAGAAGGAGAGACGAATGGCTGTTGAGACGACCGTGATGCGCGACGAGGAACTGCTGGACAGGCTGGCGACGGCGCGCGAAAAACTCCTGCGCGAGATTCGCAAGGCCGTCATCGGGCAGGACGACGTGGTCGAGTTAGTCCTGCTGTCGCTCTTCGTCGGCGGCCACTCGATCATCACGGGCGTTCCGGGTCTCGCCAAGACCCTGCTCGTGCGCACCATCGCCTCCGTGCTCGATCTCTCCTTCAAGCGCATCCAGTTCACGCCCGACCTGATGCCCGCCGACATCACCGGCACCGAGATCATCGAGGAGGATCGCGCCACGGGACGGCGCGCGCTCCAGTTCATTCGCGGCCCCGTCTTCGCCAACATCGTCCTGGCCGACGAGATCAACCGCACGCCGCCCAAGACGCAGGCCGCGCTTTTGGAAGCGATGCAGGAGGGCCGCGTCACCGTGCAGGGCGTAAGCTACGACCTGCCGCGCCCCTTCCATGTGCTCGCCACACAGAACCCCATCGAGATGGAGGGCACCTACCCGCTGCCCGAGGCGCAGCTCGACCGCTTCATGTTCCAGATCAGGATCGGCTACCTGCCCGAAGAGGACGAGGTCGCGGTGGTCAGGCAGACGACCTCGCCGCAGGACTACGAGTTCACGCCGCAGATGACGGCCGACGAGATCGTCGCCTTTCAGGGTCTCGTCCGGCAGGTGCCCGCGCCCGACACCGTGACGCGCTACGCCGTCCGCCTCGCCGCCGCCAGCCGCCCCGGCTCCGCGGGCGCGCCCGACTTCGTCAACCGCTGGGTGACGTGGGGCGCGTCGCTTCGCGCCTCGCAGTTCCTCGT
>DASVES010000327.1:0-12339 GCA_036380435.1 Pyrinomonadaceae bacterium
CTTGTAGGTCAGGTGCCGATGGCGGTGCTGGCCGCGCTGATGATTATGGCGGGCATCGGTGCCATCAACTTCCGCGAGGCACGTTCGATCTGGAATACCGGCGGGGCGGCGCGCTGGTCAATCTCGGTGACCTTCGTGGCGACGCTGGTGCTCTCGATCCCGCTCGCGGTCGCCGCCGGCGTCCTGCTGACCGTCGTCCTCTATCTCAAGTCGTCGGCGAGCGACGTGAGGGTGCTGGAACTCGTCCGATTGGACGACGGGCGCATCGCCGCGAGCAAGCCGCCCGCGCGACTGCCGGGCAATAAAGTGACGGTGCTTGACGTTGATGGGAGTCTGTTCTTCGCCGGGGCGCGCACGCTCTCGGAGGCGCTACCTACACCAGCGGGCGCGACGCGCCCCGTCGTCGTCTTGCGCCTGCGGGGATACACGAGCGTGGGCGCGACGCTCGTCGAGGTGCTCGACGACTACGCCGACGCGCTCGCCGAAGTGGGCGGGCGGCTTTACTTGAGCGGCGTGGGTGAGGAGGTGGGCAGGCAGTTGCGGCGCGCGGGCAAGCTCGACCTCGACCGGGCCGTTCATCTCGTCCCCGCCGACGACATCTTTGGTGCCTCGACCGGGCAGGCGGTGGCGCACGCCAGCGAATGGCTCGGCAGCACGCGCCATGATTCACCGCTGACGGAGAACGAGTAAGCCACTGCCGCGGTCGTTTTGAGCAGCCGGGCGAAGTTGGTTTGTTCAGCCTCAAGAAGAGAGATCGATAATGTTCGTCATACTCGCGCACAACTGGTGGATGCTATGCTTGCGCGGCATCCTCCCGCTCGTCTTCGGCTTGCTCTGCTTGGTCTATCCCGGTGGCGTCACGTTAACCGTCATGAAATCATGTGAAGCGAGGGACAAAAATGCTGACAGTTTTTCGTATCGCGGTCGCCGTCGCTCTGTCGTCACTTTTAGTTTACTCATCGCCGCAGACGCGCGCCCGGCAGGGGGCCGGGCCGGTCAAATTTTCCTTCAGGTCTCTGGATGGCGGCAACGTTACGGACGCCGACCTGCGCGGTAAAGTGGCGGTGTTGATTTTCAGCGACAGACGTCTGCCGATCTCGAAGAAGCGGGCCGAGTCGGTGCGCTTCCTGGTCTATGAGTTCGCCCCGCGGGGAGTGGTCTTCTACCTGATCAGTACGGACTCCGAGAGGCCGGAGTCGAAGAACTACGCCTCCGACGAAGCGGTGCGGGGGTACGGCCGAAAAAGCAGGCTGCGATTGCCGGTACTCCGCGACCCGGAAGGGAAGACCTTGCGGGAATACGGCAGGGATCAAATTCCGTTGGTCGTCGTGCTCGACAGGCAGGGCCGTGTAGACGGGAAGCCCCTCGAAGGGTTTAGCCTTAAAGGCTCTCTCGAACGCACCTTGCGGTCCCGGCTGAGACGCCTGACGCGGTAGTCTTCTTTAGCCGTAGTGCGACGGCCGGGCTTTATCGCCTCGCCGGCGCGCTCCGCAAGTTTATCAAACACGTATTACGTTAACGTGAAGGCCTTCACGGCGAGGTCGAAACCAACGCGGTCTCAGCCGCGTTCGTCCAATCCCGGATGGCGACATCTTCATCACCCACCTCTCCGGCATCAACCACAAATCCTCTCCGGTCTAAACATCACCCGCCGGGGCGCGCCCGCCGCCTCATAAAGTCAGGATTAGAAAATAAAAGTCAAGAATTGGAAAGAAAGTGAGCAGGGGTTGGGCTAAACTGCCAAATCCCTTTTCAGAAAAGAAAGTGCGCATTGGTGGGCTAACCATTGAGTTGAAATTCAAACGCGACTTAACTGCGACCAAGCCGGATGAGGATGCCGAAAGAAGCCAGGCGACGCCCGACTCAGAATATCTGAATTGGTGTGACCGTAATGCGCCGCCTCATGCGCCGCTTCGTCGAGCACGGAAACTCACAATGACCCTTCTGAAATTACTTATTGATTCGGTGATGTGGGAAGTGGGGGAAGCAGGATGAACGAACGAATGAAAGTGCTGGTCGCATACGACGGTTCCGCTTACGCCGATGCCGCGCTTGAAGATTTGCGTCGTGCCGGACTGCCGCGCGAGGCGGAAGCCCTGATCGTTTCGGTGAGTGATGGCCTGGTGGACCCCTCCTCGTCAATTGCAGATATCGCCGGGAGCGCCCTGACTTCGCGCAGGGTAACGTCGGCCATCGAGCTGGTTCGGGAGCACGCCGCGCAGGCGCTCGAAGAGGCGAAGGAGTTCGCGGCTAAAGCGGGTGATCGTGTCCGGTCATATTTCCCGGATTGGGAAGTACGTGCCGAAGGCATCGCGGGCACGCCGTCTCAAGAATTGGCACAGAGGGCGGACGAGTGGAAGCCCGACTTAATTGTAGTTGGTTCACAGGGGCGCTCCGCCCTGGGGCGATTCTTCCTCGGCAGCGTCTCGAAAAAGCTCGCCACCGAGTCGCGCTCGTCTGTGCGTGTCGCGCGTCGCACGGTCGAAAAGGGGCAAGGCGCCCCGCCGCGAATAATGATCGGGGTGGACGGTTCACACGGCGCGGAGGGTGCAGTCCGCTCGGTGGGCAGGCGTGAGTGGCCTGACGGAACCGAGGTGAAGATAGTCGCCGTCGATGACGGCGTTTCGCCGGCAAGGATCGCACACATCCTTCCGACGGCGGCGGGGATCATCAGAAGCAACAACGAAGAAGCAGCGGGGAAAGCACGGCAGATGGCGGAGTGGGCGGAGAATGAGCTGCGCGCCGTCGGCTTACAGGTGTCGGTCGCAATCGTGAAAGGCGAACCCCAACACATCCTGATCGAAGAGGCACAGAAGTGGGATGCCGATTCCATCTTCGTCGGCTCACGTGGATTGGACCAGCCTAACGAGAAATCAGGCTTGGGCGGCGTTTCAACGGGGCTGGTAATGAATGCGGCCTGTACGGTCGAGGTCGTGCGCTAGAGCAACCGGCGTTGATGCGGCTTGATTTCGTGCGACTAAGTTAGGGAGTCTTATGGAACAGGCGCCGAGCGATTCTACGGGCGATGGGCGGCGGAGGCGCTAGCGCCTTAATCCTGATTGCCACCCGACAAGTAATCTAAATCCGACTGACAGCAAGGAGACCATGAAATGAGTAAACCAGTTCGCATTCTTGGCATCGCCGGCAGCCTTCGTCGTGAATCGTACAACCGCGCCGCCCTGCGCGCCGCGACAGAACTCGCGCCGGAAGGCGCGACCATCGAAACTTTTGAGCTTGACGGCATCCCCGGATTCAATCAGGACGAGGAACAGAACCCGCCCGCCCAAGTCACTGAGTTGAAGCGGCGCATTCGGGAGGCGGACGCCATCCTCATCGTGACGCCGGAATACAACTACTCCATTCCGGGCGTGTTGAAGAACGCGATTGACTGGGCGTCGAGACCCTACGGCGACAGCGCGTGGAACGGCAAACCGGCGGCGATCATGGGCGCTTCGGTCGGCTCAATCGCCACGGCGCGCGCCCAGTATCACCTCCGCCAGATGATGGTCTTCCTCAACATGTTCCCCATCAACCAGCCGGAGGTGATGATCGGCAACGCCTCGGAGCGGTTCGACGCGCAGGGGAAGCTGACGGATGACGCGACGAAAGACTTCATCCGCCAGCTACTACAGAATCTCGTGGAGTGGACCCGGCGAATCGGGCAACCCCAAGGGACGTAACTTCGGTTCGGCAAAGTCAATCAGCGAGGTAGAAACATGCCTGAGATCGAAAGCTACGATGTCCTTGTCATCGGAAGCGGAGAAGCGGGCAAGTACCTGGCCTGGACAATGGCCAGGGCGGGACACCGCACCGCCGTCGTCGAGCGGAGGTACATCGGCGGCTCCTGCCCGAACATCGCCTGCCTGCCGAGCAAGAACGTGATTCATAGCGCAAAAGTAGCGTCGTTGGCTGCACGTGCGGCGGAGTTCGGGGTCGAGGTAGGTCCGGTCGCGACGAACATGGAAGCCGTCCAGCTCCGCAAGCGGAAGATGGTCGAGGACCTGATCAAGGTCCATTCCGACCGGTACGAAGCCAGCGGCGCGGAATTGATTATGGGAGAGGCCCGCTTCGTTTCTCCGAGAACCGTCCGCATCAGTCTCAATGACCACGGCACAAGAGTCATCGCCGGCGAGCGTGTGTTCCTGAACGTGGGCACGCGCGCGGCCCTACCTCCTGTGCCCGGCCTGGCCGAAGCCAAACCCATGACACATGTCGAGGCTCTCGATCTCGACCGTCTGCCGGAGCATCTTATCGTGTTGGGCGGCGGCTATGTCGGGCTTGAACTGGCGCAGGCCGTCCGCCGGTTCGGCTCGCGGGTGACGGTGATCGAGAGAGGCCCTAGGCTTGCCAGCCGCGAGGACACTGACGTCAGCGCGGCGTTCCTGGAGTTATTTCATGACGAGGGGATCGAGGTCCTGCTGGGGGCGGAAGTGCGCCGCGTCGAGGGGCGTTCCGGCGGTGAGATTCGGGTCAGCGTGGAAGAGGCGGACGGCGGGAGAGTAATTGAGGGGACGGATTTCCTGGTCGCGGCCGGCCGGACTCCGAACACGCAGGGCATGGGACTCGACTTGGCCGGAATTGAGCTGGACCGGCGCGGCTACGTCAGGGTCAACGAACGTCTTGAGACCACCGCGCCCGGCACCTGGGCGATGGGCGACTGCGCCGGCAGCCCGCAGTTTACGCATGTCGCCTACGACGACTTCCGCGTCGTGCGTGACAACCTGAATGGGGGCAATCGGACGACCGAGAACCGGCTGGTTCCCTTCTGCATGTTCACCGATCCGGAACTGGCAAGGGTCGGGTTGAACGAATCGGAGGCGAAGAACAGCGGCATTGATTACCGCCTGGTCAAGCTGCCCATGGCAGCCGTGCTGCGGACGCGGACCATCTCCGAGCCGCGCGGATTCATAAAAATGCTCCTCGACGTGGCGAGCGACCGGATTCTCGGGATCACGGTTCTCGGCGCCGAGGCGAGTGAACTGATGGCGGTGGTGCAGACCGCAATGCTCGGAGAGCTTCCCTATACGGTGCTGCGTGATGCCATTTTCACTCACCCGACAGCAGCCGAAGGGCTCAACGTGCTCCTGGCAGACGTCGCCCCGAAGGCGATGCACGAATTCGCTACCTCATAAGGGTAGGAGTGATGTTGAGTCAATGCGTTCCAGAGCCTGTTATGAATTTCCCTTTGGAAACACAAGGAGGTAGGTCATGCGAGCAGTGAGATTTGCTGGAGTAGGCAAGTCCGCCCAGATCGCGGATGTTGCCAAGCCGTCGCCCGCTCCCGGTCAGGTTTTGATAAAGATCGGCGGCGCGGGCGTGTGTCATTCGGATTTGCACGTGATGGAAGAGGATTTAGGCTTCACGCCTCCGTTCACGCTCGGACATGAGAACGCCGGATGGGTGGCGGAGCTTGGAGAAGGCGTCACAGGTTTTAAGGAAGGCGACGCGGTCGCCGTTTATGGTCCGTGGGGCTGCGGTCGCTGTCATGCTTGCCAGCTCTCGATGGAGAACTACTGCGAGAACTGGGCTGATCTCGGCGGCTTCGGCGGCGGTCTCGGTTTCGACGGCGGAATGGCGGAGTATTTTCTCGTACCCGCGGCGCGTTTGTTAGTTCCGCTCGAAGGATTGAGTCCGGCGAAAGCCGCGCCTTTGAGCGACGCCGCGCTGACTCCGTATCACGCCATCAAGCGCGCCCTGCCGCGACTCAACGCCGATGATACGGTCGTCGTGATGGGCGTCGGCGGACTCGGACACATGGCGATTCAACTCCTGCGTGTGCTCGCGCCCGTGCGCATCATCGCCGCCGACGTGGACGAGAAGAAGCTGGAGCAGGCGAAGGCGCTCGGCGCGGACGAAGTCGTCAACAACCGCGACGCCGACGCGGCCGCCGAACGGATATTGAAACTCACGGGGACGCGCGGCGCGGGCTTGGTGCTTGATTGTGTCGGCGTGCAACCGACGATTGATCTCGGTGCGAAACTTTTGGGACGCAACTGCGTCTGGACAATAGTCGGCTTGGGCGGCGGGCATCATGACTTTCATCACGGCAGCACGCCTTACGGCTGCTCGATGAGCATTCCGTATTGGGGGTCGCGCGTCGAATTGATGGAGGTGATTGCGATGGCGCGCGACGGACGAATCCACGCGGAGACAACCGAGTTCCCTTTGGAGCAGGCAGTCGAAGTCTATGACAAACTCAAAGCGGGGCAAATCACGGGTCGTGCCGTGCTGATACCGGATGGCGCATCGCGTTGATACATTGAGCCTGAGGGAGAGTCCTCAATGTCTTCAATCAACGAGGTTCTTGCCGGTCTGCAAGCGGTCTCCGCATGGCAGGAACGTGTTTACAAGGACTTCCATGCGCATCCCGAGCTGAGTTTTCAGGAAACCAAAACAGCCGCGCTCGCGGCGTCGAAACTCAGGGAACTCGACTACGAAGTCCACGAAGGGATTGGTCGCACCGGCGTCGTCGGCATCCTTCGAAACGGCGAAGGCCAGACCGTGCTGGCACGGGCCGACATGGACGCGCTCCCCGTGCGGGAGAACACCGGTCTGCCTTATGCTTCGACACTCACTGCGGCTGATATGGACGGGGAAACGGTCAGCGTCGCTCACGCCTGCGGCCATGATGTGCACGTGACCTGTCTGTTGGGCGCGGCGGAACTGCTGGCTAAAGCTCGTAGGTCTTGGGGCGGCACCTTCGTTGCGTTGTTCCAACCCGCCGAAGAGGTCGCCGGTGGCGCAAAGGCGATGGTGGAGGACGGCTTGCCAGACCGGATTCCCAAACCGGATGTCGCGTTTGCGCAGCACGTGCTGGCCTACCCGGCGGGAACAATCGGCACTCAGGCGGGGCCCGTACTTTCCGCCGGGGATAGCATTCGCCTCACCCTGCACGGCAAGGGGTCGCATGGGTCTATGCCACACAACAGCGTGGACGCGGTGGTGCTGGCCGCAATGGTGGTCGTCCGCCTCCAGACGATTGTGTCGCGGGAGACGAAGCCCGGCGAGTTTGCGGTGCTGACCGTGGGCAGCAGTGTGGCCGGCTCTAAGAGCAATATTATCCCGGATCGCGCGCAGCTCCTGGTCAATCTGCGGACCTACGACACGGACGTGCGCCGGCGCATGCTCGACAGCATCGAGCGCATGGTCAGGGCCGAGTGCGAGGCTTCGGGGTCGCCGCGCCCGCCCGAGTTCGAGTATTACGATCAGTATCCGCTGACCGACAATGACTCGGAGGTGACGGAAAAAATCACTCGCGCATTCAAGGATTATTTCGGAGCGGAAACATTATTCGACCTCGGACGGCAGACCGCCAGCGAGGATTTCAGCCTCATCCCCGACGCCTTCGGGACGCCCTACACCTACTGGGGGATCGGCGGCACGGACCCGGAGCAATACGAGCGCGCTCACAAGGCCGGTCGGGTAGAGCAGGACATCCCGGTCAACCATTCGGAATTCTTTGCGCCGGTCATTGAACCGACGCTGTCCGCCGGCACGCGGGCCTTGGTGGTTGCCGCTTTGACGTACCTGTCGAAGTGAGGAAGGAGGGCACCGGGATTGATCCAGCTCCCGGGAAGTGAAGAGGCGCTGAGGGCCTTAGCAGAGTTCAAGGCGTACGCGGCGGGCACGCTTCTGGTGCTCGACCTTGTAGGCACGTTCGTGTTCGCTCTGAGCGGCGCGGTGGCCGGCGTTAAGGAACGTCTCGATCTGTTCGGAGTGCTTGTGCTTTCGTTTGCGGCGGCCAGCGCCGGTGGCATCATGCGCGACCTGCTGATCGGCGCGGTCCCGCCGGCGGCAATCAGCGACTGGCGTTACCTCGGAGTCTCTCTCCTCGCCGGGTTGGTCATATTCTTCTGGTTTCCACGTAGTGAGCGGCTGCAAAAGCTGCGCAACCTCGTGCTGGTTTTCGACGGCGCCGGCCTGGCGGTCTTCGCCGTTGCCGGCACGCAAAAGGCGCTCGGCTACGGTCTCAACCCGTTGATGTCCGCGCTGCTCGGCATGCTGACCGGGATCGGCGGCGGAATGCTGCGCGACGCACTCCTCGCCCAAGTCCCTACCGTTTTACGTTCCGAGCTTTATGCCGTAGCCGCACTCGCTGGCGCGTCCGTGGTGGTAGTAGGCCATGTGCTGAACTTCCCGCCTACCGCGATGGCAATCGCCGGCGCAGTCCTCTGCTTCGGGATTCGCCTCGTTGCCATACGGCGCGGCTGGCGCCTCCCCGTCGCCGACCTGCCGCAACGGTTTGAGGCGGGGGCGGGCGGCGCGGACGATCAGCAGGACAAGGTAGGGAAGTTCTAAGGTGTGTGCAGTTGTTTGTATTAAAGCATAAGGTAACGAAAGCCATCATTCTCGCTACCGATTGGAGCCACGGATGAACTCAGACGCAGCGCAAAAGCAACCTGACACGGCGGAGGGCGCCGTCGAAATGGTCATCGAGACGCGGGCGCGCGACCTCGTCGAAGGCTTTAAGGTCCGGCGCGCCCTTCCCTCAAGAGGAAGGCGCATGGTCGGCCCTTTCATCTTCTTAGACCAGATGGGGCCCGAAGTTTTAAGGGCCGGCAAAGGGCTGGACGTGGCGCCGCACCCGCACATCGGTCTCGCCACCGTGACCTACCTCTTCGCGGGCGAGCTGCTGCACCGCGACAGCCTCGGCACCGTCCAGCCGATCCGCCCCGGCGAGGTCAACTGGATGACCGCGGGCCGCGGTATCGCGCACTCCGAGCGCACGCCGCAAGAGATGAGACTGTCGAGTTCTGAACTCTTCGGCATACAGTCATGGGTCGCCTTCCCCACGCACCATGAGGAGACCGAACCGGCCTTCGCTCACCACGGGGCGTCGGAGCTTCCGGTCATCGAAGGCGAGGGCAAGCTCGTGCGCCTCATCTGCGGTTCGCTCTACGGCGCTCGCTCGCCCGTGCAGACATTCTCTGAGATGTTCTACGCGGACATCACACTGGAGGGCGGCGCGCGGCTCCCCGTCCCCGCCGAGCACGAGGAGCGCGCGGCCTACGTCGTCGAAGGCTCGATCGGACTCATCCCCGGGGGAGGGACATTCCACGCCGGGCAGCTTCTCATCTTTAAGCCGGGGGAGGAGATAAACTTGGGCGCGCCTGAGTCGTCTCCCGCCCGCGTGATGCTGCTGGGCGGTGAGCCTTTGGACGGGAAGCGTCACATCTGGTGGAACTTCGTCTCCAGTTCGCGCGAGCGCATCGAGCAGGCGAAGGAGGATTGGAAGGCGGGACGGTTCTCGCCCGTCCCCGAAGAGACGGAGTTCATCCCGCTGCCGGAGACCGGGCCAGCCGTGGTGCGGTATCCGTAAGATATAAACAAAGCCGGGAGGCAACGTCGCTCTGCCGCGTGCAAAAAAATGATGACGAGGATTCCTGAAAACGAAGCATCCCGTCATCAAATCGTTTGAGCCGGGCGAGGAGTGGGGCTATTGCTACGTCGATCAGATTTTCTTCGAGTCGCTCTCAATCCATAGAGCACATCCAGCCAATAACAATGAGAGAGTGAGCAATGCAACCAATAACCAAAGAAAAGTCAGTGAAGAAGCTCCGCCGCGTCCAGCGCAGTACGGAGCGTCACTGGGTCGGCGACGGGTTCCCCGTGCGGACGCTCTTTGCCTACTCGGACCGGGGGGCGGAACTCAGCCCGTTCCTGCTCCTCGATTACGCCAGCCCAATGGAATTCCCGCCCACGGATAAACGCCTCGGCGTCGGCGAGCACCCGCACCGCGGCTTCGAGACGGTGACCATCGTCTACGAGGGCGAAGTCGAGCACAGGGATTCCTCCGGCGGCGGCGGGCGGATCGGCCCCGGCGACGTGCAGTGGATGACCGCCGCGGGCGGCATCGTGCATGAAGAGTTTCACGGGCGCGACTTCGCCCGGCGCGGCGGGGTGTTCGAGATGGTGCAACTCTGGGTCAATTTACCCGCCGAGAACAAGATGTCGCCGCCGGGTTATCAGGCCGTCCTGAATAGCGAGATTCCCGCCGTCAGCCTGCCTGATGGGCAGGGGACGGTGCGGGTCATCGCCGGCGAGTTCGCGGGAGCTAAGGGGCCGGCCAAGACCTTCACGCCGATGCACGTCTGGGACCTGCGCCTCGCCAGCGGCCGACAGGCAGAGCTAGCAGTACCCGATGGCTATACGACGGCGCTCGTGGTGCTCAAAGGTGCGTTGCGTGTGAGCGGCTCCGAGGCAGTCGAGGCGTCGGAGGTCGGACTGTTCGACCGGGAGGGACAGAGCATCCATCTCGAATGCGTGGAAGACACGACGGCGCTGCTGCTTTGCGGCGAGCCGATTGACGAACCCATTGTGGGGCAGGGGCCGTTCGTGATGAACACTTCCCAGGAGATCCGCCAGGCGATGGCGGATTACTGGAGCGGCAAGATGGGCCACTTGTCGTGACCGGTGGGAAATAACCCCCGCGCAGGAGGAGCAGACGCTATGACAAGAATCTTGGGAATATCGGGAAGCCTGCGCCGCGGCTCTTACAACTCGGCGCTGCTGAGGGCCGCCGTGCCCTTGCTGGACGCGGGCGTGGAGCTGGAGATCGCCTCACTCCACGGCATCCCGCTTTATGACGGCGACCTGGAAGCCGCCGAGGGCCTGCCGCAGGCGGTGCGCGACCTCAAGGCGCGTGTTGTGGCCTGCGACGGATTGCTCTTGGCGACGCCCGAATACAACAACGGTATTCCCGGCGTGTTCAAGAACGCGATTGACTGGTTGTCGCGGCCCCCGTCCGACATCCCGCAGGTGTTTGGTAGCCGCCCGGTGGCTGTCGTCGGCGCATCACCCGGCGGCTTCGGCACAATTCTGGCGCAGAACGCTTGGCTGCCGGTGCTGCACGCGCTCGGGACGCGCCCGTGGTTCGGCGGGCGGCTGCTGGTGTCGCGCGCTTCTCACGTCTTTAACGATACAGGCGAGATGGTGGACGAAGCCATGCGCGCGCGGTTACGCGACTTCCTGCGTGGATTCGCCCAGTTCATTCAGGCCAGCACCGCGCCGCAGTAAGGGAATAAATCTGAGCGCGGAAAATTTGTGCTGACGGTCATTTGAGCCGAACGCTCGGCCACTCTCAAGAAGAGAAAGGAGACTGAAATGAACAGCCAAGCCACTTCCCAGTCGCCGCCCATATCAGAAATGGCGGGCATCAAGTTTATTGCGGTCGAGAGCTTCAGAGAGCAGATAGATGAGTTTGCTCAGGTGCTAGAGGCTCGCGCCTACGAGATATACGAAAGGCGCGGGCGCGAAGACGGGCACGCGCTTGAGGATTGGAGCCGCGCCGAAGCAGAACTGCGTTGCATGGTTCCGGTCGGGATTCTCGAAGGCCCTGAGCAGTTGGAAGTCAACATCCGATTGGTCGGATGTCTCTGCCATGAGATCGAGGCCTGCCTCGAACCGCGCCGCCTCTTGCTCCGGGCGCAGAAAGAAGAGGAAGAAAGTCAAAAGCCGGGGGAGAATGACGCGGAGCAGCGTTTGAATGGCATCTTCCTTGCGCTCAACCTGCCCGACCAGGTTGACCCGGCCAAAGTAACGGCCGTCTTCAAAGACGAGAACCTCTGCCTGACGCTGCCGAGAGCTTTCGCCTGAGGCGCAGGGGCGCGGATTAGGGCGAGCTGGTCTCACCAAGCGGGAAGTTGTACTCAACGATGACAGAGCTGCTTCTGGACAGTTCTGGTTAACCCTTGTGATGCTTCAGTCATGTCGCCTGCGCCGCCGGCGCTTCAAAACCCATGCGTATGAGTTATGGTCGCCCGGTGTGACGTGCCGTGGGCGTTTTCCGAAGTATGCTGTCGCTCTAGCCTGCGCTCTCGCGGTCGCAGCCCTGTTCAGGCCGCAAGCTTCTGCCGCGACCGAAGCTTTACAGCAAGGAGCGCGGATCGAGGGCGAGGTGGTAGACGAATTCGGCGCGCCCGTCGCGGGCGCGCAAGTATCGCTCATCGTCAAAGAGTCCGTCGTCGCCCACACCGCGACCGGCGAAGACGGAAGATTCTTTCTTAATACGGTGACCGTCGCCGAAGGCACGCTCGTCTTCAGCGCGCACGGCTTTGCGGAGATCAAGCGAGAGTGGAGTACGGCAAATCGAGAGGCGAAAGGGCTGCGAATCGTGCTTGCGCCTGCTCCTCTGGCGGAACAAGTCGTGGTGACGGCGACGCGCACGGAAGTGCGCCTCGGCGACACGGCGGCGAGCGTCACGCTCGTCTCGTCAGAAGAACTTGGGGCGACCGCCGCGCTCAGACTCGACGACGCGCTCAGGCAGATTCCGGGCTTCCAGTTGTTCCGCCGCTCGGGGAGCCGCACGGCGAATCCGACCTCGCAGGGCGTCTCCCTGCG
>DASVES010000328.1:0-2308 GCA_036380435.1 Pyrinomonadaceae bacterium
CGACCGAAATAACCGAGGTGATCCAAACGAGCCAGGTCAGCGGCGCCTCGAAATCCATTTCATCCGCGTCCGCATATTTGCTCCGCGCCCGCGCTTGATTGACGGCATACGCCGCGATGCTCGTAATCACCATCATCACGCGCATGACGAAAATCCACACCAGCAGTTGCACCTGCACGGTCGCGCTCGGCACGGCCAGCAGGATGAAGGTGATGAGCGCCACGCCCGTCACGCCGTAGGTCTCGAAGCCGTCGGCCGAAGGCCCGACGGAGTCGCCCGCGTTGTCGCCCGTGCAGTCGGCGATGACGCCCGGATTTCGCGGATCGTCTTCGTCAATTTTGAAGACGATCTTCATGAGGTCGGCGCCGATGTCGGCGATTTTCGTGAAGATGCCGCCCGCGATGCGCAGCGCCGCCGCGCCCAGACTCTCGCCGATGGCGAAGCCGATGAAGCAGGGGCCGGCGTAGTCGCGCGGGACGAACAGCAGGATGCAGAGCATGATGAGCAGCTCGACGGAGATGAGCATCATGCCGATGGACATGCCGGCCTTCAAGGGGATGGCGTAGATCGGGTACGGGCGGCCCTGTAGGCTGGCGAAGGCGGTGCGCGAGTTGGCGAAGGTGTTGACGCGGATGCCGAACCACGCCACCCCGTAGCTGCCGGCGATGCCGACGAGGCTGAAGAGGAGGATGGTGGCGACTTTGAGCGGCGGGAAGCCGTGCTCGATGGTGCGCGTCGCCTCGTTGTAGGACTCGGCGAGAAAGCCGAAGTAGACGCCCGTGATGATGCCGATGAAGACCCACAGGATAAGGATGAATCGCCCCTGCGTGAGCAGGTAGGTCTTACACGTCTCGTAAATCAGCTCGGAGATTTCGCGCATCGCGCGGTGGACGGGCAGGTTCTTGAGCTGCGTGTAAATCCAGAGGCCGAAGCCGAGGCCGAGCGCGCAAACCACGAGGCCGAACATGAGGAGCGTGCGCCCGTTCGTGCCGCCTAGAAAATCGACCGACGCCAGATCGGGCAGGATGAGGTTGGCCTCACCGCCCGCGCGCGGCGCGGACTCGGCGGCGGCTCCCGCGCCACGCGCCTGATTGGGTGTGGCGCGCGGCGCCTGCGCGAGCGCGCCCGAGGCGAAGTAAGCGGCGCCGACGGCGAGCGCGAGTGTGAGCGCGGCGCGACGCGGCGCAAGCGAGCCGGCCGAGGCGGTGCGTCGCCAGAGGGCGACGAGCGCGAGCGCGAGGACGAGAACAAAGATGAACGTGATTTCCACGGTTAAGACAAATCCTTTCTGTTCGTTTAATAGCAGGCGAGATAAAACTTTGCCTTCAAAGGGGCGCAAGTCTCAACCAGAGCGGCGTCTGGGCGGACGGAGGCCACGAGAGGGGAGCCTCGGGTCCGCACTGACCGGCCGGTTGGGTCTCGCTTAAAGCGGGAATTATTGCCGATTTATGCTCGTACTGTCCACCCGCCAGTCGCAGGTCAGGAGAAAGATTGGTTCATTACAGTACCGCGAGCGGTAGCGAGCGGGTACGCGTGCGATGAGAGGCCCGCATCGCGCATCACGACCCGCTCGCTACCGCTCGCGGTACTGTTCGTTCAATACTTCGCCCTGACGAGCTTCGGCGCTCCCGACTCGGGGATGATGACGACGAAGATGGCGTCGAACTCGGTGGCGTCGTCGAGGTCGGGGATGGTCTTGCCGCTCAGGAGGGCGGCGATGCGCGGCGCGGTGTTGCTGTGTCCGACGACGAGCACGGTCTTCCCCCGGTGGCTGTCCAGAATCTCCTTTGCCAGCCCCCTGACGTGCGCGTCCACGGTCTCGCGCGTGACGTTGCGCACGTTCGGGGTGAGGCCGCGGCGCGCGGCCAGCGGCGCGGCCGTGTCGCGCGTGCGTTTGGCCTGCGACGTGAAGACGACCTCGACGCCCGCCCCCTCGCCGATGACGGCGAGCCTCTCGGCGGTCTTGCGTCCAAGCTCGCTGAGCGGCGGGTCGCCGGTTGGCTCCTTCTCCTTCTCGCCGTGGCGCACGAGGATGACGACTGTGGGCGCCCCCTGCGGCCGACGGGCATGCGCGGCCGGCGTGAACGCGAAGAAGACGAGGACGACTGACAGGGCGAACATTCTGAACATGATCGGTTTCCTTAGATTCGTTTACGCAGTTCGACGGCGGCCGCGCTACTCGAGGCTCGCCGCCGGGTGCGCCGGGACGAGCGTGCCGCCGCGCCTTCGGTCGCCGCGCACGCGAAGGATGGCGAGCACCGTGAGGTAGAGCGCGAGGCCGACGAGGGCGGCGGCCGTGAGCGCGTTG
>DASVES010000329.1:0-3480 GCA_036380435.1 Pyrinomonadaceae bacterium
GGGAGGGCGCGAGCGTCCATGCGCCCTCCCTCACGGTCGGGCTACTGCCCTGCCCTGCGCCGAGAACTCATCCACTTCATCCCCCCCATCCATGTTAATTGCCTCCCACGATGCGGGCAGGGACAAGCCCTGCCCCTACAAACATATCAAAGGCTTCAAATCTTCGACAGAAAGTCTTTCAAAAGGTTCACCGCGACGCGCCGCCGGTAGTTGGCCGTCGAGCGCACATCGTCGATGGGCACTATCTCCCGCGAAAGCTCCGAGGCGGCCTCGCCCACAACCAACTCGTCCGGCCTCCGACCCCGAAGAACGGCCTCCGTCTTCCGGCAGCGCAGCACGACCGGCGCGACACTCGCGAAGGCCAGACGCACCTCGCCGACGCGCCCGCCTTCGTCCATCTCCGCGAGCGCGGCGAAGCAGACTTTCGAGATGGCCTGCGCGCGGCGCGTGCCGACCTTGCGGTAGTGGTGCATGGCGCCGGGGCGCGGGCGCGGCAGGTGGATGCGCGCGATGAGTTCGTCGGGGCGCATGACGGTTTGCTTGTAGCCGGTGTGAAAATCGGCGTAGGGGACGCGGCGCGTGCCGGAGGTGGAGACGAGTTCGATCTCGGCGCCGTAGGCGAGCAGGGCCGGGGGCGTGTCGGCGGCGGGCGAAGCGTTGGCGATGTTGCCGCCGAGCGTGCCGCGGTTCTGGATGGCGAGGCCGCCCGTTTCGGCCGCCGCACGGCCGAGCATTGGAAACTCGCTTCGCAGCGTCTGGTTTCGGCGCACGTCGGTGTACGTCGTCAGCGCCCCGAGGCTCATCCACTCCGGCGTCTCCTCGATGCCGCGCAGCTCCGCGAGATGGAAGACGCTGAAGAATTTTTTGTGCGCGAGTCGTCCGGCTTCGAGCAGCACCATCAGGTCTGTGCCGCCGGCGAAGGGCCGCCACGCGCCCGGCTCGCGCGCGAGCAGCCCCAGCGCGTCGTCCAGCGTGCGCGGCGCTGTCAGCTCGTATTGCGGCAGGTTCGCCCTCATCCTTCGCCTCTCGCACCTTCTCTTTCGCCTGCGCCAACTGCGCGCACCACCGACTCGAATATTTTCACGTAGCCGGTGCAACGGCAGAGATTCCCCGCCAGTCCCTCGCGAATGTCGGCCTCGGTCGGCCTCGGCTTCTCTTCCAGAAGTTTCACGGCGGCCATGATCATGCCCGGCGTGCAGATGCCGCACTGCGCGCCGCCGTGCGTGATGAATGCCGCTTGCACGGCGTGCAGGGTCTCCGGCCCCGTCGCGACGCCCTCGATGGTCAACACCTCCGCGCCCGTGATCTGCGCCACGGGCACGAGACAACTGTTGACCAGCTCCCCATCGATGAGCACGGAGCACGCGCCGCACTCGCCCTCGCCGCAGCCTTCTTTCGTGCCCGTCAGACCCAGCGACTCGCGCAGCACGTCGAGCAGACGCGCCATCGGGTAGACCTCCGCGGTCTCCTCGCGGCCGTTCACTTTGAAGCTGACTGTGATTTTTTCCGTCGCCACTAACTCACTTCATCTCCCGCCGAGGCGCTTCAGAGGACGGACGCCTCGACCGCCGCCAGCTTCTCCATCAAGTCTTCGGGCATGAGTGGGGCGTGGTTGAAGGCACAGCCTGTCGCGTTCTCGATGGCGTTGAGGATGGCCGGCGCAGGGCCGTCCATCGGAAGCTCGCCGATGCCCTTCGCCCCGCCGGGGCCGCCCCCATATGGGTGCTCGTAGAAGTGGACGCGAACGGGCGGCATGTCGGCGGCCGTCGGGATGATGTAGTTGGTCATCTGCCCGTTCATCATCCGGCCGTCCTGCCACGCGACTTTCTCAAACAAGGCGAAGCCGACGCCCTGCGCCACGCCGCCCTCGATCTGCCCGGCCGCGAGCACTGGATTGATGACCCGGCCCACTTCCTGCACGGCGACGAAGTCTTCGACGCGCGCCTCATACGTAAGCATGTCAACGGACACCTCGGCGACGTAGACGGCCCACGCGTAAGCGCCGTAGGCGTCGCCGCGATAATGCTCGTCGTCCCAGACGATGTCGTCGGGCTGTGTGTAGGTGCTCACCGACTTCAGCGCGCCGTGTCGCTCAAGGAAGGCGCGGCAGGCGCTTTGGAACTCGTCCCCCGTGTAGGTGTCGCCGAGCATGCCGGCGCCGACGAGTTGCTTTTTCAATCCGAGCGCGGCCGACTCGACGAGCTTGCCGACGATCATGCACGTGCGCGAGGCGACGGTCGGGCCGCTGTTGGGAACGTTGCCGGTATCGGGGCGTCCGATCTCGATTGTGTCGGGGTCGAGCGCCAGCGCCTCGGCGGCAATCTGCGCGAAGATGGTGTTTGTGCCCTGACCGATCTCGGTGCTCGCCGCGAGCACGCGCACACGCCCCTCGGGCGTGGCCTCGCAGCCGACGACCGACTGGAGGAACTTCTCGCCCGAGCCGGTGAAGCCCGCGCCGTGCATGAACGTGGCGAAACCGATGCCGCGCTTCACGTCTTCCCGCCGCGCGTTCTCCGCGACGAACCTCTCACTCTTTGCGCGGTAGTCGCTCAGATCGAAGGCGCGTTCCAGCAGCCCCTCCATGTCAACGTCTTCGTGGATGATCTGCCCCGTGGCGGTCGTCTCGCCGCGGCGGATGAAGTTGCGACGGCGCAGCTCCTCGGGCGAGAGGCCGACCGCGCGGGCGACTTTATCCATGTGGCGTTCGAGCGCGAAGATGCTCTGGGGCGCGCCGAAGCCGCGGAAGGCTCCGTGGGGCGGGGCGTTGGTGGCGACGGCGCGGGAGCGGATGCGGACGTTGGGGCAGTTGTAGGGGCCGGCAGCGTGGATGGTGCCGCGCGACAGCACCACCGAGGAGAGCGTGGCGTAAGCGCCGCCGTCCACGTCGAAGTCGATCTCCATGCCGAGCAGACGCCCTTCGCGCGTGACGGCCGTGCGGTGTCGCGTGATGGACGGGTGGCGCTTGGTCGTGGCCGCCATGTCTTCGGCGCGGTCGTAGACAATCTTGACGGGGCGACCCGCTTTCCACGCGAGCAGGGCGGCGTGGCCGGCGATCATCGAGGGATATTCCTCTTTGCCGCCGAAGCCGCCGCCCGTCTCGGTCTGGACGACGCGAATCTTATCGTCGGGCAGCGCGAAGAGTTTCACCAGAGCCTTGTGGACGTAGTAGGGACACTGCATCGACCCCCACACGGTGACACCCGCCTCGGGCGTGGCCTGTGCGATACAGCCGTTGGTCTCGATGTAGAGCTGCTCCTGCGCGCCCGTGCGGTACTCGCCCTCGACGACGAAGTCCGCCCGCCCCCACACCGCGTCCACGTCGCCCTTATCGACGAGATACGACTTGAAGATATTGTCCTCTCCCCAGATGATCTCTTTCTTCTGAAGCGACTCCTCGATGGTGAAGACGGCGGGCAGCGGCTCGACCTCGACACGCACGGAGCGGCGCGCCTCTTCGAGCAGATACTTGTCTTCGTGCGC
>DASVES010000330.1:0-4074 GCA_036380435.1 Pyrinomonadaceae bacterium
CACGCTCGCGGGTTCAAACTCAAGCCCCGTGACGCCCGCCCCACCTGAAGCCGCTTCTAGCGCGCCCTTCAAATCATAAAAATCTAACTCGCGCGCCGCGCCGGCCCTTCCCTCCTCCAACGCCGCGCCCGCCAACACGAGCGCCAGCGCCTCGCGCTCCACAGGCTGCCCCGCGCCGCCCCCGGCCGCGGCGAAGACGCGTCCCGCCTCGAATAGTCGCAGGTTGCGCGTGCCGTGGTTGAGGTTGTGGCGCACGGCTCCGAGTAAGCCCGGCAAAAGCGTCGGGCGCATCAGCGCCGCGCCCTCGATGATCGGGTTCGACAGGTAGACGAACTCAGCGCCGCCTGCCCCCGCGGGCGGTTGCAGGCTCGGCAACCGCTCGAACGCGCCTTCGCCGGAGGTGTCGATGAAGCTGAAGCTGATGGCCTCGTCGAAACCGAGGGCGTTCAGCGCGCGCTTGGCCGCGCGCCTGCGCTCCTCGCCCCTGCGGTACTCACCGGCGATGCCGGACGCGGGCAGCTCATCTTTTATCTTCTCGTAGCCGAAATGTCGCGCCACCTCTTCGACTAAGTCTTCCTCCAACGACACGTCGGCGCGCCACGAGGGGACGACGAAGCGCGCCGCCGAGTCACCAGCCGCTACTTCCTCAATACCCGGCGCCGCCTCGCCCGCGCCGTCGCGCTTGAACCCGAGCGCCGTAAGTATCCGTTCGGACTCCTCGGCGGAGACATCCAGCCCCGTCAATTTTCCGACGCGCTCGTGGCGCAGGGAGACGCTGACGGGCGCAGGCCGTCGCGGGTAAACGTCAATCGCGTCCTTGGCCGCCTCGCCGCCCGCGATCTCGCAGATGAGCGCGACACACCGATCCTGCGCGCGGCGCACGCCCTCGTAGTCCGTACCGCGCTCGAAGCGGTAGGAGGCTTCGGTCTGAAGGCCGAGCTGCTTCGACGTGCGGCGCACCGACGCAGGCGCGAAGTAAGCGCTCTCGACGAGCACGTCGGCAGTCGCCTCCGTGATCTCCGTCTCTTCGCCGCCCATCACCCCGGCGAGCGCGACGGCACGCTCGGCGTCCGCGATGACGAGCATCTGCTCGTCAAGCTCTCGCTCGGCGCCGTCGAGAGTTCGCAACTTCTCTCCCGAGCGCGCGCGGCGGACGACTATCCGTCGGCCGGCGAGGGTCGCGAGGTCGAAGGCGTGAAGTGGCTGCCCCATCTCGTGGAGGACGAAGTTGGTGATGTCCGTGACGTTGTTGATGGGCCGCTGCCCGATGGCCTGCAAGCGCTCGACGAGCCACGCCGGTGACGGAGCGATCTTCACCCCGCGCACGACGCGCGCCGCGTAGCGCGGGCACAACTCCTCGTCCTCGATGCTCACGGACGCGAACTCCTCAGTCCGCCCGCCCGTCCGCGCCGCTTCAGTCTTCGGCAAATGCACGGACTTGCCTTCGAGCGCCGCCGCCTCGCGCGCGACGCCCACGTGCGACAAACAGTCGGGCCGGTTCGACGTGAGGTCGATCTCCAACACGTGATCGTCGCCCGCCTCGTGTACCGCGTCCACCGCGAGGCCGAGCATCGTGAGTCGCGCCGCCAGCTCGCGCGGCGCGAGCGACACGTCAACGAGTTCGCGGAGCCAGTTGTAGCTGATGTTCATAACAAAGGGGTGATAAGTGATGAGTGATAAGTGATAAGAAAAGACTATTTGTTTTTCTTATCACTTATCACTCATCACTTATCACTTACTCGAACTGTTCGAGGAAGCGAACGTCGTTCTCGAAGAGGAGGCGGATGTCGTCCAGCTCGTAGAGAAGGGCGCACATGCGGTCGATGCCGAAGCCGAAGGCGAAGCCGGAGAACTCGTCCGGGTCTATCCCGACGCCGCGCAGTACGTTCGGGTGAACCATGCCGGAGCCGCCCAGCTCGATCCAGCCGGAGCCTTTGCAGAGACGACAACCTGAGCCGCCGCACTTGAAGCAACTGAAGTCGAACTCGGCGCTCGGCTCGGTGAACGGGAAGTAGGAGGGGCGGAAGCGCGTCCGCACGTCGCTGCCGAAGAGGCGGCGCAGGAACTCCGTCACCGTGCCCTTGAGGTGCCCCATGTGGATGCCGCGATCTACGAGGAGTCCTTCGAGCTGGAAGAACATGGGGTTGTGCGTCGCGTCGGGCGTGTCGCGGCGGAAGACGCGCCCCGGCGCGATGACGCGCAGGGGGGGCCGGCGCTTCTCCATCGCGTGAATCTGCACGGTCGAGGTCTGCGAGCGCAGGGCGAAGCCGTCGGTGGTGTAGAAGGTGTCCTGCGGGCTGCGGGCCGGGTGCAGCTCGGGGATGTTGAGCGCGGTGAAGTTGTAATAGTCGTTCTCGATCTCGGGGCCGTCCTCGACCGTGTAGCCCATCGCGACGAAGATGTCTTCGAGTCGCTGCCGAACGATAGTGACGGGGTGCAGGTGGCCGCGACGCGGGCGTCGGCCGGGCAACGTCACGTCGATGCTCTCGCGCTCGATGCGCTCGGCCGCGGCGTGCGCGCGCAGAGACTGTTCCGCCTCGTCGAGCGCCGACTCGACTTCGGCCCTCAAACTCTGAACCCGCTGGCCGAAGTCGGCGCGCTCGTCGGCCGCGACGCGCCCAACCAGTTTCATCAACTGCGAGAGTGCGCTCTTCTTGCCGGTGTGGCGCGTGCGAAGGTCAGCGAGGTCGCGCAAGGCAGCTTCGGCGTCGCCGAGCGAGAGGCCCGCGCCGGCGTCGCCCCCCGAGCGAAAGCGCGCGAAGCGTCCGAACTCTTGCTCGAACGCTTCACGCACCGAATCGATCTGTGATTGGTGTTCGCCGACTTCAGACACTAACAAAGCCCTCATGGGCGACTGTCATTTACGCAGCCGCCGGACGATTATCAATGGCGTTCTTCGCCTGGCCCGCGAGTTCGGCGAACACGTCGGGCGAGTTGGCGGCGATGTCGGCGAGCACCTTGCGGTCGAGTTCGATGCCGGCGGTCTTGAGGCCGTGCATGAACTGCGAGTAGTTCAGCCCGTTGATGCGCGCGGCGGCGCCGATGCGGACGATCCACAGGCTGCGGAAGTCGCGCTTCTTGAGCTTGCGGCCGGTGTAAGCGAACTTCAGCCCGCGCTCGACCGACTCCTTGGCCTGTCGGTAGAGCTTCGACTTCGTCCCGCGATAGCCTTTCGCCAGCTCGAGTATCTTCTTGCGCTTCTCGGTGCGCTTATTTCCACGTTTTGCCCTGGGCATGATTCACTCCCTTCAAAGAAACAGAGGTCAGAGGTCAGAGGTCAGAGGTTAGTTAAGAAGCAGGTGTTTGACTGACCTCTAACCTCTGACCTCTGACCTCTCCGTTTTTCAGCTTCGCCCGTAGGGCAACATGCGTTTGATGCGAACTTCGTCCGACTCGGAGACCAGCGCGTCGATGTCGAGGAGACGTTTACGCTTGGTGGACTTCGAGGTCAGGATGTGGCGCGCGTGCGAGTGGCCGCGCTTGACCTTCCCCGTGGCGGTCGTGCGGAAGCGCTTGGCCGCGCCCTTGTGCGTTTTAAGTTTCGGCATGATTACTTCTCCCTCTCAAGTATGGCGGTCGCCGGCCGGACGGCCGGAAAACCGCGCGTCGAAAATTTACTACTCGGGCTGACCGCCGCCCTCCGGCGTCGCCGCCGTCGCCGGCACGGGCGGCGCAGGTTGCGTCGGCGGCGCAGGCTGTGCGGGCGGTTCCGGCTGCGCGTCCGCGGTCGGCTGTGCCGGCGGCGTTGGCTCTACGGGCTGCGGCGGCGGTGCGGCCGGTTTGGGTTTGGCGGCCGCTTCGGCCTTGGCGCCCTCGTGCTTCGAGGTCTTGTGGCGCTTGGGGGTGAAGATGAAAAACATCTGGTTGCCCTCCATGCGCGGGCGCTGCTCGACCTCGCCGACCGGGGCGAGGTCTTTTTCGAGCCGCTCCAACAGTTTCGCGCCCAGCTCGCGGTGCGTAATCTCGCGCCCGCGGAAGAAGATGGTGGCTTTGACCTTGTCGCCCTCGTCGAGCCACTGGTGCGCGTGCTTCATCTTGAAGTTGTAGTCGTGATCGTCCGTGCCGGGGCGAAAC
>DASVES010000331.1:0-7234 GCA_036380435.1 Pyrinomonadaceae bacterium
GGCCGTCGGCGCGGCGGCCGGGGCGCCGTTCCAGACCGAGGCGCAGGAGATGAAGGCGCAACGCGGCGGCGTGCAGGAGGATCAGATTGCCGGCGAACAGGCCGAGGGCGCGCACAACCAGCGCCGGCAAAACCGCAACCCTTCGGGCAACGACGCCGAAGCCGGCGCGGAGGGTGGCGAGAACTTCTAGTCGCCGCCGGTGCTCAGGGTTGAGCATCATGCGGGACTGATTCACCGCGGAGGCGCAAAGGACGCGGAGTACACGCAGAGAGATTCAACCCTCTGCGTGAACTCTGCGTCCTCCGCGCCTCCGCGGTGAACGCTTCTCACGCCTCACTCAACTTTAATACAAACCTCTCACCTCACACCCGTCAGCATCGTCTCCATTCTCGACACCGGCGCGGCCACGATGCGCGTGTTGTAACGCTCGATGTAATCGCGGTGCGCCGGCGTCGCCGGGTAGCTCTCTTCGTGGCCGTAGGGGTAGTTCTTCATGCCGTGGAACGGGAGCGGCGCGACCGTGTCGGGGCTGGACGAGTTCAAGTCCATCTCCTTGCTGAAGCCGTCCGCGTAGATGAGGAAGGTGCGCGCCCACCCCACAGGGAGCGCGGGAAGCTGTGCGGCGTCGAAGGAGATGGCCGCCTCGTCGCCGGGGCGCGCGACGACGAACATGTCATCGACGCCGCCGAGGAGCAGCGGCAGCACGTCGCCCTCGCGCGTGTAGCGGCCCGGCATCACCTTCCACGGCGACGTGTGCGAGACGCGCGCGTAGTCGTACCCGTATGGCTCGCGCCCGTCCGGCGTCTCCTCGGCCGAGAAGCCGCGCCAGCGCAGCTCGGCCGACGCGGGTTCGAGCGTCGTCATCTTCACGGGGAAGTCGCCGCCGGAGGTGTCCAACAGAACCTGATCCCAGTAGACGCGCATGTTTGTGACGACGCGCACCTCGCGCGCGCCGGCAGGAAGTTTGCCCGTCAGATCGACGACGACCGTCTGCGGGCGGCCTACGGGCACGCCGATGTCCTCGATGACGGTCTGCCAGCGCCCGCCCGCGTCTTTGACTTGCAGCGCGGGCGGTCGCAGCTTCATACCGCTCTGCGCGGCGGCGACGTTGTCGCTCGAAAAGGCGTAGTCCGTCCAGCCCGTCAACAGCAGCAGCGTGCGCCCACGTAAGGGTGAGGGCGGAGGGATGAGGGATGAATAAGAGCTTCCATGTTTTACATCATCCCTCATCCCTCTGCCCTCATCCCTCCTTTCATCCCTGCCGAGGTCGAGCGTCAGCGTGTGTTCCTCGGCGTAGCCGCGTATCCGGTGGAGCGCGAAGTCGTCGGGGTAGCGACGATCCATGTGCGCGATGCGCGCGAGCACGTCGTGGCCGTGCTCGTCGCGGGCGGCGAAGGGCGCGCGCGACGAGCGCGTGGCGTAGAGCTTGAGGGCGGGGCCATCGGGACGGCCGAGTCCTTCGTTCGGATAGACTTCGACGCCCGCCGGATGATCGACGGCGACGAGTCGGAGGCGGTCGAGGAAGAGCACTTCTTCGAGTTCGTTGGTGACGCGAATCTCGTAGCGCCCGCCGCGGGCCTTGAGTTGGTCGCCGCGCACGCGCACGTATTCGTCCGTGTCGGGCGCGGAGCGCACGCCCGGCGCCAGCCAGTAGCCCAACTCGCCGCCGCCGAGGAAGTCCGTGATGAACTCGAAGCGCTCGCCGTTCCAAGTGTAAAGGTACGGGCAAGACGACGGCTTGCGGTCGAGTTCCGTGACGCTCACGCTCGACACTGCGCCCACGCGCCCGCGCCCCACAGCGGCGGCGCCCGTCGCGGAAATCTCCGTCTCGGCCTGCACGATGCCGGCCGGCCACAGCACGCGCACGGCGTCGGCGCGTGCGCGCCCGCCCAGTCCGAACACCACGTCGGCCGGAGCCGGAGCCGGCATGGCCGAATAGGTTTCGTGCTTCTGGCTGAGACTTCCCGCGCGCATCTCCACCTTCGCGCCGACGCCGCTGCGGTTGCTCACCTTCCCCGCGAGGCGCACGCGCACGGCGCCGCGGCGGTTGCCGCCTTCGTTGCGCGCGAAGACAAGGGGGCCGCCCTCGCGCCTGAAGACGAGGTCGGTGTCGCCGTCAGCGTCCACGTCGCCGGAGACGAGGACGCGCGGCGACGGTCTCGCGTCCGAAGCTGCGCTGAACAAGCCACGCGTGGCGTGCTCGCTCACGTCGGCCCAACCGCGCCCCGTGTTGCGCCAGACGCCCACCTCGCCTGATGTGTCGTTGATGGCGACAGCGACGAGGTCGAGCAGGCCGTCGTTGTCGTAGTCGAGGAACTGCGCCGCGTGGCGCTCCACGGATTTCGCGCTCATCCCGCTCTCGGCGCGCCCTGCTGGCCCGTCCACGACGTTGAAACGGCCTTTGCCGTCGCTCATGGCGAAGTAGCCGGGGAAGGCGCCGCGGCCGAAGTAAAAGTCCGTAAAGCCGTCCTTGTTCACGTCGCCGGCGGCGGCGCAGGTCAGCCCCGTAGCGTCGAAGCGCAGGCCGGCTTCCGTCCCCACGTCGCGGAACGTGCCGTCGCGCAGGTTGCGGTAGAGCGCGGGCTGTTTGTCGTGATAGACGACGAGCAGGTCAACGTCGCGCCGGTTGTCGTAGTCGGTCGGCACGACGGCGACCGCGTTTCCCTTCGCGGAGAGACCGGCCTCCGCGGTGAAGTCTTTAAAGGCGCCGTCGCCGTTGTTGCGCAGCAGGAGGTTCGGCGCGTCAACGGGCGTGCGACGCGCTTCGCCCGGCTGACTCTCGCGGGCCGCGTCAGTCGCGCTTTGCGCGAAGCCGGCGACGAAGATGTCGAGGTCGCCGTCGTGGTCGGCGTCGAGGAAGGCCGCGGAGATCGAGAGGTGCGGGTAGGCGGGAATCCCGGCCGCGGCGGTCACGTCGGCGAAGAGACCGCGCCCCTCGTTGCGGTAGAGATTGAGCGCGCCGTTGCGCAGCACGAAGAGGTCGGGGCGCTCGTCGTTGTTGAAGTCGCCGGCCAGCGCACCGATGCCGATGCCCGGCGCGGCTTCAGCGAGCGCGCCCGAGCGAGACGTGACATCGACGAGCCGGCCGCCGTCGTTGCGTCGGAGTCGCTGCGACGTGGGTGTGACCTCGAAGAGGTCGAGGTCGCCGTCGGAGTCGAAGTCGAAGAGCGTCACGCCGCCGCCGAGCGCCGCGGCGAGCGAACGCTTCCGCTCTCCCGCGCGCGGCGAAGTGGCGTCGGGCTTGGCCGCCGCCCTGCGCGCGCGCCTGCTGCCGGCCGCCCTTCCCTGTGGCATCACACTCGCCGTCGCGTCGGTGAAGGCGACGCGCGGAGTTGTGGGGTCAACTAAGTCTGGCTCGGCGCCGGTCGAGGCGACGGCCTCCGCGTAGCGGCCCTGTTCCAGATAGTTCGGGCCGATGACGGTCGCGGCGCCGCTCTGACGAAGCGCCTGAAAACGCTCGATCATGCGCTGCCCCTCTTCGCGCTGCCCGGCACGCAGGAGCGCGGTGCCGAGGTTGTAGAGCGCCGTGCCGTTGTAAGGCTCCTCCGAGAGTGCGGCGCGGAAGGCTTCGACGGCCTCGGGGTACTTGCGCTGCTGTGCGAGGAGCTGACCCGTGTTGACGAGTGCGCCCACGTCGCGCGCGTCCGCGTCGAGGACGCGGCGGAAGGAGGCGAGCGCGTCGTCGGGGCGGTTCTGCGAGCGCGCGATGAGACCGAGGATGTAGTGTGGCTGCGGCGCGCGGGGCGCGAGCGCGACGGCGGCCTCGGCCTCGCGGCGCGCGGCGTCGGCGTCGGGCACGTTGAAGAGCGCGACGGCGAGGTTGATGCGCGCGAGCGCAAGCCCAGGGTCGAGCCGGAGCGCGCGGCGGAATTGTTCGGCCCCGTCGGCGTGCCGGAACTGTTCGAGCAGCGCGACGCCGAGATTGTTCGCGCGATACGCCTCCTCGCGCGTGTTTGTCGGGCCGGTCTGTTCCCCGCCGCGAGCGCGTCTTTGCGTGCCGGCGCGGGGCGGCGCGGCGAGCGGAATGAAGACCAGACAGAGGACGAGGGAGGCGAATTGGCGCGTGCGTATTTTCATGGTTAACTGTCGGCCAGTGTGTTTTCGTATGGGCTGGAGAGAGTAGACACTGACGCGGCGCGCGAGCGCAAGTTTGTGCGCGTCGTTGCTCACAGGGGGCGTCGTCGTCGGGCAGGGCAACTGGCAGCAGCAGTTGGAGCAAAGCGGCAGCGCCGGCAGCCCCGTTACGAACGCGCAACGGGGCTGCCGGCTTTTGTTTCAAAATCCAAGCTTTATTTGTTGTGATAAGGACGCAGCGACAACCGCGACGAGCGCTTGGCCTGAGATTGCGACAGAGAAGATGATTATCATTGACGGCTCATTCGGCGAGGGCGGCGGGCAGATCATCCGCACCTCGCTCGCGCTCTCGCTCATCACTGGAAAACCTTTCCGCGTGATGAACGTGCGCGCGCGGCGCGACCGTCCCGGCCTCCAGCGCCAACACCTGACGGCCGTTAACGCCGCCGCCACGGTCGGGGCCGCGCGCGTTGAAGGCGCGGCCATCGGCGCGCGCGAGTTCACGTTCGTCCCCGGCGAGGTCACGGCTGGCGAGTACTCGTTTCCCACGGGGACGGCCGGCAGCACCACGCTCGTCGCGCAGGCGATTCTGCCGCCGCTCATGCTGGCCGCCGCGCCGAGCGTCGTCACACTCGAAGGCGGCACGCACAACGTCCACGCGCCGCCCTTCGAGTTTCTGGAGAAGACCTTCGTGCCGCTCGTCAACCGGACGGGCGCGGGCGTCAGTGTCGAACTCGTGCGCTACGGCTTCTACCCGCCGGGCGGCGGCCGGCTTGACGTGCTCATCGAGCCGCGCGCCGTCGCGCGCCGCCTCGACATCACGGAACTCGGCGGCGTGCGGCGTGCCGGCGCACGCGCGCTCGTCGTCAAACTCGCGCCCTCGGTCGGCGAGCGCGCACTGGAAGTGGTCAGGCGAAAACTTGGCTGGGAGGGCGACGCGCTCCGGCTCGAACTCTCACAGGACGCGCTCAGCCCGAACGTCGTCCTGACGCTGGAGGTCGAGAGCGAGCACCTGACGGAAGTCTTCACGGGGGTGGGCGAGCGCGGCGTGCGCGTCGAGACGATTGCCGAGCGCGTGTGCGACGAGGCCGCGCGCTATCTGGAGATCGGCGCCCCCGTCGGCGCGCACCTCGCCGACCAACTGCTTATCCCTCTGGCGCTCTCGGGCGGCGGCTCATACATCACGGGGCCGCTCTCACTTCACACGACAACCAATATTGAAATCGTGAAGAAGTTTCTGCCCGTCGAAATCACGGCCTCGCACTTGAGTAATGAGTTGTGGAAGGTGGAGGTCTTTGCCTGAACAAGAGTGTGTTCCGCGTTGGACTCACCGCCGAGTCGCAAAGGACGCAGAGTTCACGCGAGAGGGTTGAGTCTATTCAAGAGACGTTTCAAATGACACACGACCGGCCCATCAAGCTCTACGTCTTCGACGCCGACGGCACGCTCCGCCGCACGACTGTTGAAGGACAACCGTGCCCGAACAAGCCCGGCGAGTGGGAGTTGATACCGGGCGTGCGCGAGCGCCTTTCGCAAATCGACTGGACGTGCGCGAGCTTTGGCGTCGCCTCCAATCAGGGCGGCGTCGGGACGGGCTACATGAGACATGAGGCCGCGTGGCAATTGCTCTTCGACATGGCCGCCGCGGCCCTCGGCTCCGAGCCGCCGGCCGGCTCAATCGAGATGTGCCCGCACGCGCCATACTCGAACTGCCCCTGTCGCAAGCCGAAGCCGCTGATGCTCCGCCGCCTGATGCACCGCTTCCGCGCGACGAAGAGGGAGACGCTCTTCGTCGGCGACATGGATCGCGACAAGGAGGCGGCGCGGCGCGCGGGCGTCCGCTTTCTGTGGGCGCACGAGTTCTTCGGGTGGGAGACGCCGGGGGCTTAGACCTCTTCCGGCCCCCAGATGTCCACGTCGAGTTCTTCGGCGTAGTGGAGCAGGGGTTCGCCCGCGGGAGTGGGCAGGCCGTGCGACTCGATCATGGTGGAGTCGAGCGTGAGGAGTTCGGCGTCGCGGAGCGGCCACGGCTCGTGGTGGATGCGCGCGCGCATCAATCGGTCGCCGCGCAGGGCGTAGAGGCAGTAGCGTTCGACGAGGAAGAACTCCAGCGTGTCGGGGCGGGCGAAGCGGGAGTTGCCGCCCGTTTTCCAGGAGGCGTGAAACTCGGCGGGCGGATCGTCCGTGCGCGCGAGGTCGTAGTTGATCGTCTCGCCCTCCTGTTCGAGCGCGATCTCGGCGTGGAAGTAGGGTAGTTGGTAGAAGGTGCGCGCGCTCACGACGGCCGCTCGGCTGTTGGCGTCGAGCGAGAAGAACCAGACGCCGGGCACGCCGTCCACGTGGACGTAGGTTCTGACGTTCAACTCATGGAGCGAGCTGAGGCCGGGCACGGGCGGCGCGAAACTCAGCCGCACGTTCCACATCGTAAACGGCGTGACGGCGATCCACGCGCTGCCGTCGAAGGTGTCGATGGAAAGCGACTCGGGGATGAGGGGGCGCAACACTTCCCGGTCGATGCGCCAGTGCATGAAGAGGAGCTTGCCCCAGGTCTGGCGCATGAGGGGCATGCCCTCGGGCCGCGTGCGCAAGGCGAGGCGGTCGAGGGTTTCGGGGCGCGGGTCTTTCATATTCGACATTCAAATTGAGCGATTAGCGATTAGCTGTTAGCTTTCAGCCAGAGACCGGCGTCGTCGCCGCTGACACTCAATAACTTGGTTCGCTCTCTCATAGCTAACAGCTAACAGCCAATCGCTAACAGCTCCTTAGTGTAATGTCTTGCCGTCGCCGCGGCCAACGTCTTGCTTGCCGACCGTGGGCTTGCCCTGCTCGGCGGGTGTGCGCTTGCCGCCCTTGCGCGGGCGGTCGTTGCGCGCCGCGCTCGGCGGCGACTTGCCCGCGCGCGACTCGCCGGGGTCGGCCTGCCGTTTACTCTTCGCCATTCGTGTCGTCCTCCCTTCGGTCGTTGCTGCCGAAAAAGGTCTCGCTTCATCCGGCCGTCGTGTCGCCGCCGAGCAGGGTGAGCACCTCGCCGGTAATGTAACTCGAATCGGCCTCGGAGGCGAAGAAGACGAAGGCCGGCGCAATCTCCTCGGGCTGCGCGGGCCGCTTCATCGGCGTGTCGGCCCCGAACTCGGCGACCTCTCGGGCCGGCTTGTCCGAA
>DASVES010000332.1:0-10239 GCA_036380435.1 Pyrinomonadaceae bacterium
AACTAAACAGTGAGCAACGTCCTTGAGATCATCCCGCTCGGCGGCCTCGGCGAGTTTGGGACCAATTGTTTGTGTCTGCGTTACGGCGACGAGATGATCGTCGTCGATGTCGGGATGGGATTCCCCGAGGAGACCGCCTACGGCGTGGACGTTTCCGTCCCCGACTTTGACTTCCTCGAAGAATATCGCGACTCCCTTTTGGCCATCATCCTGACGCACGGGCACGAGGATCACCTCGGCGCGCTGCCGTACCTGTTGAAGAAGCACAACCTGCCGGTCTACTGCTCCCACTTCACCGCAGGACTGGCCGAGAGCAAGCTCCACGAGCACGACCTGACGGACTCCGTGCTGCTCCACCGCGTAGACCCGCGCGACGTGGTCGAGATCGGCTCCTTCAGCGTCGAGTTCATCCGCGTCTCCCATTCGCTCGTTGACTGCTTCGCGCTCGCCATCACCACGCCCGTCGGCACGCTCATCCACACCGGCGACTACAAGGTGGACGAGACGCCCGTCATCGGCGAACCCATCGACCTGCGAACGCTTCGGCGCTACGGGCAGGAGGGCGTGCTCGCGCTCACCTCCGATTCGACGAACGCCACCGTGCCGGGCCGCACTCCCTCGGAGCGCGCCGTCATTCCGGCCTTCGAGGAAATTTTCAACGAGGCCGAGGGGCGCATCATCGTCGCCGCCTTCTCGTCGTCCATCCACCGGCTCCAGATCGTTCTGGACGTGGCGCAGCAGTTCGACCGCAAGGTCTGCGTCCTCGGCCGCTCGATGCTCAAGAACGTCGAGATCGCCGACCGCCTCGGCTTCCTCGACCTGCACGACGGGATGCTCGTCAACCTCAACGAGGCCAAGCGGCTCGCCGACGACGAGATCGTCTTCCTCGTCACGGGGTCGCAGGGCGAAGCGCGCGCGGCCCTGTCGCAGATCGCCACGCAGTCCTACAAGGGATTACAGATCAGAGAAGGCGACACGGTCGTGCTCTCGGCGCGCATCATCCCCGGAAACGAGCGCGCCATCTCGCGCCTCATCGGGGAGATTTACAAACGCGGCGGCAAGATCATCGACGAGAAGCGCCGGCTCGTCCACGTCTCGGGCCACGCCTCGCAGGAGGACATCAGGATTCTGACCGAGGCCGTCCGGCCGAAGTTCGTCATCCCCGTCCACGGCGAGTACCGCATGCTTTACCGTCACAAGGAATTCCTTCGCAACCACATGGACTTCCGCGACGATCAGGTGATCCTCATCGAGAACGGCGACGTGCTCGAACTCGACGGCGAGAGCGCGACCGTCGTCGGCAAGCGCGAGGTCGGCCGCACCTTCATCGACGATTCCGGCTTCGAGGAGATCGACGGCGAGACGGTGCGCGAGCGCCGGCAGCTCGCCTACGACGGCGTCATCACGCCCGTCGTCACGATCAGCGAGGAGACGGGCGAACTCGAATTGCCGCCCGAGATCGTCACGCGCGGCGTGATCGGCATCGACGGCGGAGGGCTGGTGCGCGACATGCAAAAGGTCGTCACCAAGACGGTCGAAGGCGCCTCGAAGGAGGAACTGCGCGACACGTCGCTGCTCAAGGAGCGCGTCCGCCTCGACCTCAAACGCTACGTGCAGAAACAGACCGGCGCGCGCCCCGTTATCGTCCCGGTCGTCGTGCAAATCTGAGAATGAAGACAGCGAGGCGACCGCCCCCCGGCCGTCGTCTCGTCTCGTCAGGCACCTTCGATAAACAGCCTCATATGTCTGCGACAGACGCCGTCGAACTGCTGCGCCGCACGAGAGTTGAAGTCGCGCCGCAGACTTTCGTCGTCGTCGGCATGCGCCACGAGGACTGGGGGCGGCTGCTGGAAAGCCCCGAGCTGAGTCCGCGCGCCGACTCGCATTTCATGCTGTTGCGCGACCGCTTCGAGGTGACGCTCGTCGTCGAGCAGGAAGACTGGCGGGCCATGCGCCACGCCGCGCGCGACGCACGCGTCGAGGGAGACTTCCGGCTCCTGACGTTCGACATCGAGCTGCCGTGGCACGTCGTCGGCTTCCTCGCGCGGGTGACGGAAATACTCGCTGTCGAAGGCGTCTCGGTCGGCGCGCTCACCGCCTTCTCGCGCGACCATCTGCTCATCAGACAGGAAGATTTGGGCCGGGCGCTACGTGCCCTCGGCCCGCACGTGGAAGAACTCTGTTGACGGAGTCGGGCGCATGGATTTGCTGAGCATCATCGGGTCATTGGCCTCGGTGGCGACGGCCATCGGCGTGTTCGTCGCGGGGTGGCAAATTCGCCTCGCCAAGCAACTCGCCCGGACTCAGTTCGAGGACACGTTGACGCAGCAGTTTCGCGAGATCATCTGGAAGATTCCGGTTGACGCGCTCATCGGACGGGAAATCAGCGAGGAGCAGTACCAGCAGACGCGCGACGACTTCTTCCGCTACATTGACCTGTCGAACGAGCAGGTGTTCCTGCGTAAGAACAATCGCATTAGCAAGGCAACGTGGGAGCTTTGGCGCGACGGGATGAAAGCCTTCCTCGCACGCCCGTCGTTCGAGCGGGCGTGGAAAGAATTCAAGGCCGCGTCGCCAGACATCTTCAAAGAGCTTCGTAGACTGGAAGATGAGGAATTTGATACCGACCCATGTACCTGGGTTCAACAGGCGGTAGTCGCATCAAAAGGTGGCGTGTTAATTGAACATTGATTGGAAAGCAAAAGTCGTTTTAATCACGGGCGCGTCGAGCGGCATCGGGCGCGCGTTGGCCGTGGAGTTGGGGCGGCGCGGCGCGTCGGTCGCCCTTTTGGCGCGGCGGGCCGAGGAGTTGTTGAAGGTCGCCGAGGAGGTGGAGCGCGAGGGCGGGCGGGCGCTCACACTGCCGGCGGACGTGCGCGTCGCGACGGAGGTGTCGGCGGCGGTCGCGCGCGTCGAGGAGCTATGGGGTCGGGTTGACGTGCTCGTGGCGAACGCCGGGTTTGCGACGGTCAAGGCCGCGTCGGAGCTGCGTGCCGGGGAAGTGTCGGACATGATCGCCGTCAACTTCATCGGCGCGTCGAACAGCGTGTCGGCCGTGATGCCGGGGATGATCAAGCGGGGGAGCGGGCACCTCGTCGCGATCTCCAGCCTCGCGTCGTTTCGGGGGCTGCCGAAGTCGGCTGCCTACAGCGCGAGCAAGGCGGCGATGTCCACCTTCTTCGAGTCGCTGCGCGTTGACCTCAAGCGGAGCGGCATCATGGTGACGACGATCCACCCCGGCTTCATTCGCACGCCGCTGACTGATGGGCGCAAGAGTCTGCCGTTCCTCGTCGAGGTTGACGAGGCCGCCCGTAAAATCGTCCGCGCCATTGAACTGCGACGCCGAACTTACGCCTTCCCATGGCAGCTCGCCGGCCTCGTCGGCCTTGCCCGATTCCTGCCCGACGCGCTCTACGACCGCATCGCCTCCAGGAAAAATTTTAGAGAATGATGAACCAGCTATTAGCTGTTAGCTGTTAGCCTTCAGCCAATCGAGATTTTTTGTGTTCGCCGTGACGGCGTTCGCGTTGATGCGTCTATCGACACTGACTTGCTAGCTAACAGCTAATCGCTAATCGCTAAAAGCTCCCTATGACCTACCTTCAAGCCATCATCCTCGGGATCGTGCAGGGGTTGACCGAATTTATCCCCATCAGCTCGACGGCGCACCTCGTTTTCGCCGCGCGTCTGACGCAGCTCTACGAGGGCGAGGCGATGCGAGCCGAGATGACGACCGCCACCATCGCCGTTATCCAACTGGGCACGCTCCTCGCCGTCTTCGTCTACTTCGCCGGTGACATCTGGGCCATCTCCAACGCGTTCGTGCGTGACCATCTGGCGCTGCTACGCGGCCGGCGCGGCGCGGGCGTCGGGGGTGGACTACGCGGCGCACTCGCGGGTTTGTCGGAAGAGGCGAGGCTTGGCTGGTTGATAGTCATCGGGTCGATACCCGTCGGCGTGGTGGGCCTCCTGTTGAAAAAGCAGATCGAAGGGCCGTGGACGAAGAACCTCTGGCTCATCGCGACGATGATGGTCGTCGTCGCGCTCATGCTCCTCGTGGCCGAGAAGGTTGGCGCGCGGCGGAAGGAGATGAAAGACCTCGGCGTCGGCGACGCGCTCGCCGTCGGCTTCGCGCAGGTGCTCTCACTCATGCCCGGCGCCTCGCGCTCCGGCTCGACCATCATGGGCGGCCTCTTCGCGGGCGAGACGCGCGAGACGGCCGCGCGCTTCTCATTCCTGCTCTCGATCCCGGCCATCGCGGCCAGCGGGCTGCTCGAACTGGGGGAGGCCATCGAAAAACTGCCGGCTTCAAGCGCCGCCCCGCTCGTCGTCGCGACCGTCATCTCGGGCCTCGTCGGCTACGCCTCGATCTGGTTCCTCCTGCGCTTCCTGCGGACGCGTTCCACCGGCGTCTTCATCATCTACCGCATCGTCGTCGGCCTCGCCATCATGCTCCTGCTCGCGCGCGGCATTCTCCAGCCATTCGACAGCTAGGGCAATTCAAGTAAAAAGTAAAAAGGCAAAAGGCAAAAGTGAGGGAGCAAGGTCGCCTCTTCACTTTTGCCTTTTGCCTTTTTACTTTTGCCTTCCTCTACGCTCGCAGTCGCGCCCGGCATCGGTTAAACTTGAGTCGGCCCCTTACTCACGAGCGATCAAAATCCTGTAGCAAGGAAGAGGGCTGTGAGTTCACACATGGACGATCCGAAGCAAGAAAGAATTTCCCCCGCGCAGAGGCCCCGCAGCCCGCGCGTGCCGGTCAATTTCGCCGTCGAGCTTGAAGGGCGCGACGCGGCGGGTGAGCCGTTTCACGTGCAGGCCGAGGCCATTCGCGTCAGCCGCGGCGGCGCCACGCTCATCTCCGAAGTCCGCCTTCAGGTCGGCGCGGCCGTCCGCCTGACGCCGCCCTTCGGACGCACGCTCGACGCCGAGGTCAACGGCGTCTGGACCGAAGAATCGGACGGGCGACAGCACATCGGCGTCAAACTTCTTAACGAAAACGGCTGGTTCGCCGAGTAGGATGGCAATAGCGACGACGGGCACGAAAGCGACGGCGCGAAAGCGTTGGGAGGTGCGCGCTGACGATGAGCGCGCGGCCGGAGAACTCGCGCGCCGCCTCAGCCTCTCCCCAATCGTCGCCTCCGTCCTCGTCGCCCGTGGCGTCAAGTCGGAAGAGGAGGCGCGAGCGCTCCTCAACCCTTCCGCCGAGCAACTACACGATCCCTCGCTCATGCTCGGGATGACCGAGTCGGTGGCGCGTGTCCTGCGGGCCGTGGACACGGGCGAGCCGGTGCTCATCTACGGCGACTACGACGTGGACGGCACGACCGGCACCGTCGTCCTGCGACGCGCGCTTCAGGTGCTCGGCGCGAAGACCGGCTTCCACATCCCGCACCGCTTCACCGAAGGCTACGGCATCCGGCAGGACACGCTGGAACGCGCGAAGGCCGAAGGCTACGGTCTGGTCGTCAGCGTCGATTGCGGCATCCGCGCCCACGAGCCGCTGGAGTGGGCGCGCGCTAACGGCCTCGACGTGATCGTGACCGACCACCACCTGCCGGACGACGACGAAGGGTCGCCGCCCGCCTTCGCCGTTCTCAATCCAAATCAGCGCGGCTGCCCGTATCCCGACAAGAACCTCGCCGGTGTGGGCGTCGCCTTCAAGCTCGCGCACGCACTCTTCCGCGAACGCGGGCGCGAACACCTCGTCAAAGGATTTCTGAAGGTCGTGGCCATCGGCACTGTAGCCGACGTGGCGCAGCTCGTCGGCGAGAATCGCGTCATCGTCGCGCTCGGCCTCGCCGACATCCACAAGGCGACGAATCCGGGCTTGCGCGCGCTCCTCGAAATTGCCGGCTGCGGCGACGGGCGCGGGATGCGCGCCTCCGACCTCGGCTTCCGACTCGGCCCGCGCATCAACGCCGCCGGCCGCATGGACGCCGCCCGCGCCGTCGTCGAACTGTTCGAGACGACCGACCACGAAGAGGCTCGCCGCCTCGCCGAACACCTCGACGCGCGCAACCGCGAGCGCCAGACCATGCAGCGCCTCATCACCGAGCGCGCCGTCGTCGAACTCGAAACGGGCGGATTCGCCGACGCGCCCGTCGCCATCGTCGCCGGCGACGGCTGGCACCGCGGCGTCATCGGCCTCGCCGCCTCCAAAATCTGCGAGCGTCTGGGACGCCCGACCGTCGTCATCTCGTTCGACGAAGACGGCCACGGCCACGGCTCCGCGCGCAGCCCCGACGGCTACCACCTGCTCGACGGCCTGACTACCTGCGCCGACCTCTTCGACGGCTTCGGCGGCCACGCGCACGCCGCCGGCCTCGCCATCCGCCGCGAGAACGTCCCCGAGCTGCGCCGCCGCCTCTCTGAGCACGCCGCGCGCGCGGCCACGGCAGCCGGCCCCGCAGGCATTGCCCCGGCCGTCGAGATCGACGCCGAGCTTTCGCCCGAATCGCTCTCGCTCGAACTCTACGAAGAACTGAGCGCCCTTGAGCCATACGGGGCGGGCTGGCCCCGCCCGGTGTTTCTGACGCGGGACTTGCGCGTGGTCGGCGAGCCGCGCGTCTTGAAGGAGCGTCACCTGAAGTTTGCCGTCGCGGGCGACGACGGCCGCGTCCACAGTTGCATCTGGTGGGGCGCCGCCGAGTCAATTACAGCAACGCCCCGCACGGGCGAGCGCATCGAACTCGCGTACACGCTCGAATCAAACACCTGGCGCGAAGAAACGCGCTTACAGTTGTGTGTCGAAGACATGAGAAGCAAGTGATAAGTGATGAGTGATAAGTGATAAGAAAGAGATAAGCGGATTTTCTTATCACTTATCACTCATCACTTATCACTCATCACTTATCACGGTTTTAAAGATGCAGGAGATCACCCGCAGTAGAGCCACGTGGATCGGCGCGCGCGCCCGCGCGCCGCTGGTGGCGCGCGTGTTGGCCCTGCTGGCGCTGTTCGGCGGGATTGCTTTCATCGGGGTTTCGGTCTATCGCTCGCGGGGCGTCGAGAAGTTTGTCATGCGGGGCGGCGCGGCGGAGTTGTCGAAGGACGTGGTGCGCGTCGTCGAAGGCTACGAGCACCGGGAGATGAAGGACAACCGCCTGCACATACTGCTGCGCGCCTCCCGCGAGATCACCTACACGGACGGCCACCACGAGCTTGAGGATGTGAGCCTCGAGGTCTACCCCGAAACGGGCGACCGCCCCGACCGCGTCACCGCCAAGCGCACCATCATCACCGACCAGAACATGCGCGTCCTCTTCACCGGCGACGTGAACGTCGAGACGCGCGACGCCCTCAAGGCCAAAACCGAGTCGATCAACTACGACATCCGCAACGAGGTCGGCGTCTCGGACGTGCCCCTGACCTTCGAGCGCGAAAACGTCCACGGGCGAGCCGACGCCGCGACCGTGGATGCTAAAAACAAGAAGCTCGACTTACGCGGCAATGTCGAGATCGTTGTCGAGCCGAAGGCGAAGGACGCGGTGGCGAAGCCCGGCGCGCGCGAGCGGCCCATCACCATTCGTTCGCCGCTGGCCAATTTCGACCAGAACGCGTTGACGCTCGTCTTCTCCGGCGGGGCCACAGCCGAGCAGGAGCAGGATGTCTTTAGCGGCGACATCCTCACCGGCTTTCTCAATGCCGCAAAGAAAATCGAGCGCATCGAGGCGCGCGGCAACTCCTATCTGCGCTCGCTCTCCGACGGCCACGCGGCCGAGGTTCACTCCGCCGACATGGACTTCCTCTTCGACCCCGACCAGAAGATCAAGTATGCGAAGGCGAGCCGCGACGCGCGCGGCCGCAGTCTCGACGCCGACGCCGAGGTCGCCTTTACGACACCGGGCGACGCCTTCGTGGATTTCACCCCGCAGGGCGAGCGCAGCCTCATCTCGCGCCTCGTCATTAACAATCGCCCCGTCATCACGCTCGCGGCGCCGAAGTCCAAAGCGGGCGACCCCAATGCGGCCAACAAGCGCCTGATCTCTGACTCGGTTCGCCTCTTCTGGCGCGCCACAGGCAAAGACCTCGAACGCGCCGAGGCCGAGGGCAACGCCGAGCTGTACGTCGAGCCGGTGACGCCCTCTCCCACGGCCGACCGCAAGACGCTCACCGCGCCACGCTTCGACGGAGACTTCTACGAGGCCGGCAACCTCGCCAAAACCTTCGTCGCGCAGGGCGGCGCGAAGGCCGTCATCGATCCCATCCAGCCCTCCGAGACCCGCGCCACGCGCACGCTCACCTCCGCGCGCATGACCGCCAATTTCGTCCGCGAGACGCAGGACGTGGAGCGCATCGACGCCGACGGCGACGCGCGCTTCGTCGAGCGCGAGCGCACGCTTACCTCGCAGAAGATGGAGGCCGTCTTCGGGCAGGGACAGGCCATGCAGAAGGTCGAGGCGAAGGTAAACGCCAAGTTCAACGAGCGCGACCGCAACGGCGAGGCGGCGACCATGACCTACACGGCGGGCGACGAAGTGGTGCGCCTGCGCGGCGGCGAGCCGGTCGTCTGGGACGCGCGCGCCCGCCTCAAAGCGCCCGAAATCGACTCCGACATGCGTAACAAGATTTCCTACGCGCGCGGGCGCGTCGCAACGACCTACTACAGTCAGGAGCAGACGGGCGGCGCCGCGCCCTTCAAGAAGACTAAGAGTCCCATCTTCATCGCCTCGCAGGACGCCGAGTTCCAGCACGAGACGGGCGTCGGCATCTACACGGGCGCCGCGCGCGCGTGGCAGGACGACAATTTCGTCAAGGCCGACCGCCTCACCCTGCGCCGCGAGCAGAAGCGCATGGAGGGCGACGGCAACGTCCAGAGCGCGCTCTATCAGGCGCGACGCAAGGACGCCGCCGGCAACCGCTCGGTCGTCCCCGTCTTCGCCACCTCCGCGCGCATGTTCTACGCGGACCCGGAGCGCCTGCTCCACTACGAGACGAGCGTGGACATCAAGCAGGGCACCGAGCGCATCATGGCGAACGCGGCCGATGTCTACCTCCAGCCCGAGACCTACGAGGCCGAGCGCACCGTCGCGCAGGGCAACGTCGTCGTCACGCAGCCCGGCCGGCGCGGCACCGGCGACTGGGCGCAGTACACCGCGGCCGACGAATCGGTAGTGCTCACGGGCAACCCCGCCCGCGTCGAGGACGCCGCCAAGGGCGACTCCGCGAGCAACCGCATGACCGTCTACCTGCGCGAAGACCGCATCGTCTCCGACGCCGGCGAGAGCAAACAATCCACGGGCCGCGTGCGCTCGTCGCACAAGATAAAGAAACAGTGATAAGTGATGAGTGATAAGTGATAAGAAAGAGAAAAGCGGACTTTCTTATCACTCATCACTTATCCTTTTCACTGCTCTAAAGATGCAGACCGAGGAGATCATCGAGACGAGAAGCGGCGAGGCGCCGGCGGAGAGGAGTGCGCCGGACGTGGGCGTGCCGTCGCCGACTGCGCTCGCCGCGTTCGGGCTGGTGAAGAGCTACGGCAAGCGGCGCGTGGTTGACGAGGTCAGCCTGCACGTCGAACAGTCGGAAGTGGTCGGCCTGCTCGGGGCCAACGGGGCGGGGAAGACGACGACCTTCTACATGATGGTCGGGCTGGAGCAGCCGAACGCGGGGCGCGTCATGCTGGGCAAGCGGGAGATCACGAAGCTTCCCATGTACCTGCGCGCGCGCCTCGGCGTCGGATATCTGCCGCAGGAGCCGTCGATCTTCCGCAAGCTCTCGGTCGAGGAGAATCTTCTGGCCGTGCTCGAACACATGCCGATGCGTCGCCGCGAGCAGTTGAAGCGGGTGGAAGAACTCCTCGAAGAGTTTGGCATCGCGCAGGTCAGGCGCACGCGCGGCGACCGTCTCTCGGGTGGCGAGCGTCGCCGCACGGAGATCGCCCGCGCCATCGCCACCGACCCGCAGTACATCCTGCTCGACGAGCCGTTCGCCGGCATCGACCCGAAGGCCGTTGACGAACTCCAGAACCTGATCCTCTATCTGAGCAGCCGCGGCATCGGCATCCTTATCACGGATCACAACGTCCGCGAGACGCTGGGCGTCACCAACCGCGCGTACATCATGGCCGAGGGAAAAATTTTCCGCGCGGGCGCTCCTCTGGAGTTGACGGACGACCCGGAGGTGCGGCGTCTCTACCTCGGCGAGAAGTTTCGGATGTGAGGGGTTTGCGCGCTCCGGCGTAAAATCGGTTATAATCTCCTCGTGGGGCGCGCCGTGAAGCGCGTGTCCGTTAGA
>DASVES010000333.1:0-6540 GCA_036380435.1 Pyrinomonadaceae bacterium
ATGGGCGGCGCGGGGTTGCTGGCGACGAAGCTCGACGCGCCCGTCGTGCCCGTCTATATCCGTGGGCTTTACGAGTTGAAGCAGAGCGGACGGCGCGGCTACGCGCTGCCGGGCAGCGTCACCATCGTCTTCGGCGAGCCGGTGAAGTTCGGCGCGCAGGACGACCCGGCGGAGGTCACGCGCGAGATCGAGCGTCGCGTCGCGTCGCTCGCGAGGTAGGCCGCTGTCGCTAACCACATGGCCACGATCTTTTCACACGCCGTCGCCGCCACCGCGCTCGGAAAAGTTTACGAGGGCGAGCCATCTCCGCCACGCTTCTGGTGGCTCGCCGCCGCTTGCTCGATCATCCCGGACTTCGACACGTTCGGACTCATCTTCGGCATAGGCTACGGCGACATGCTCGGCCATCGCGGCTTCACGCACTCCCTGCTGTTCGCGTTGCTCGCCGGCCTCGCGGTCGCGTCCGTGTTCTTCCGAGACGTGCCGCGACTCTCGGAGCATTGGTGGCGACTGGTGTTGTTTTTCTTCGTCGCCACGGCCTCGCACGGCGTGCTCGATGCGCTGACAAACGGCGGCCTCGGCGTGGCCTTCTTCTCGCCCTTCGACACGCGGCGCTACTTCTTCCCGTGGCGGCCCGTCGAGGTCTCGCCCATCGGGCTGGGCTTCTTCGGGCCGCAGGGCTTCAGCGTCATCCGCAACGAGATCGTCTGGATTTGGATGCCGGCGTCACTGCTCGTTGTAGCGGCGTGGGTTTGGCGGCGGGCGTTTGGAGCTTGGTGGCGCGGTAGGGGGTGAAGTTTGTTTGGCTCTGACTTGAGAGTGCAGGAAGTCGGACTCACCGCAGAGGCGCAGAGGGCGCGGAGGGGGCGCCGCAGGGTTGACGCTTACGCTCAGCGTTGATGCGTCGCACTCAACTTTGACATGGCGTGACCATTGCACACACCTTCTCCCGTCTAGTTTTTGACACGATTTCGGCGGCTCTGTTACGCTCGTCGCCTTCGGCTCATCTCGTAACTGAAAAATCAGTCGCGTCCGCCCTGTCCATGCTCTACCGCTCACTGCTGCGCCCGCTGCTGTTCCGTCTGCCGCCCGAGACGGCGCATGAATGGGCCGTGCACGCGCTCGCCGTCGCGCTCCGCCCCGCGCCCCTGCGCCGGCTCGCCGCGCGGCGTCTCGCGCTCCGCCCCTTCGGCGAACTCCGACGCTTCGGTCTCTCGTTCCCGAACCCCGTCGGCCTCGCCGCCGGCTTCGACAAAAACGGGCGCGTGCTCGGAGAGATGGCCGCGCTCGGCTTCGGCTTCGTCGAGGCCGGCACCGTGACGCACCTGCCGCAGCCCGGCAATCCGCGCCCGCGTCTCTTTCGCCTGCCGCTCGACCGCGCCCTCGTCAACCGACAGGGCTTCAACAACGAGGGCGCCGCCGCGCTCGCCGCACGCATCGACGGGGCGCGACCCGACTGCGTCCTCGGCGTCAACATCGGCAAGAGCCGCGCCGTCGAGATCGACGACGCCGTCGCCGACTACCTCGCGAGCTTCCGCATCGTCTGGGCGCACGCCGACTACGTCGCCGTCAACGTCAGCTCGCCGAACACGCCGCACCTGCGCGAGCTTCAGCGCGCCGACCGCCTCTGCGCGCTCCTCGGCGCGCTTCAAGAGAGCAACCGCGAGTTGTCTGAGAAGAACTCGCGCCGGCCCGTCCCCGTGCTCCTGAAGCTTGCGCCCGACCTCGAAACGGGCGAGCTGGAGTTGATCGTGGACGTGGCCCTTCGCGCGGGCGTCGCGGGGCTGATCGCCACGAACACGACGACTGCGCGCGCGGGTCTCCAAACGCCGGCCGGAGTGGTCAGTGCAGCCGGCGACGGCGGGTTGAGCGGGGCCCCTCTGCGCGAACGCTCGACGCGCGTCGTCGCCCAACTCCACAGTCTCTCCCGCGGACGCCTGACGATTATCGGCGTGGGCGGCATCTTCGACGCCGCGGACGCGTGGGAAAAGATTTGCGCCGGGGCCTCTCTGGTACAGCTCTACACGGGTCTGGTCTACCGAGGCGTCCGTATAGCGCACGACATCAACGAGGGACTGGCCGCGCTCGTCGCGCGCCACGGCCTGTCCACGCTCGACGATGCCGTGGGCTGTCGCGCCGCGGAGCTGGCCGTCTGACGCGCGCGGCCGGCGGTCGGCATGTCCGCCCGCCCGTTTTACATTCGGCCCGCGCGGAAGGTATCGTGTCTGCTCGAAGCGTAATGTTCGTACATCCATCCCGACAGGCAGGGGCATAAAGGTTTGAGCGACGGCAGAGGCGCGAAAGACAAGCTGATCGTGGCGCTCGACGTGGAGACGGCCGCCGAGGCGCGCGAGGTCTTCGCGGCCCTGCGCGACAGCGCCGAGATGTTCAAGATCGGGCCGCACCTCTTTACATCGGCCGGCCCTGAAATCGTGCGGGAGATCGTCGCGGCGGGCGGGCGCGTCTTTCTCGATTTGAAGTTCCACGACATCCCGGCGGTCGTCGCCGCGGCCGGGCGCGAGGCGGCGCGACTGGGCGTTTCCCTCTTCACGGTACACGCCGCGGGCGGCGCGGAGATGCTCGGGCGCGTCGCCGAATCGGTGGCCGACACGGCCGGGCGGGAAGGTTCAGAACGGCCGCGCGTCCTCGGCGTCACGGTGCTGACGAGCGCGGACGACGCGACACTCGCCGAGACGGGCGTCGGCTGCGGCGTCGGAGAACAGGTCGCGCGCCTCGCCGCACTTGCCGACGCGTCCGGCCTCGACGGCTGTATCGCCTCGCCGCACGAGATCGCTCTCGTCCGCCGCACGGTCACACGTCCGGGCTTTCTCGTCGTCACGCCGGGCGTGCGCCCGCGCACAGCGGCCCACGACGACCAGCGGCGCGTGATGACGCCCGAGCAGGCCGTCCTCGCCGGCGCCGACTACGTCGTCGTCGGCCGCGCAATTCTGAAAGCGCCCGACCGCGCTCGCGCCGCGCGGGAGATCGTCGAAGAGATGGAGGCAGTAAGCAGTGAGCAGTAAGCAGTGAGCAGCAGACAGTTACTTGATTGTTGTCGCGCAGCTCACATTTCAACTCAACTTTACTGCTCACTGCTCACTGCTTACCGCTTACTGTTAACGCATGATGCCGGAGTACTGGAAACAAGGTGGCGGCCGCCCGTTCGTTTACGTCTCGGGTCTGGATGGGACGGGAAAGCTCTTTTTCAGACAGGCCGACGACCTCGCGCGCGACCACACGGTCATTAGTTTTCCGCTGCGCGGCGAGGGACTGTACGGGATGCCGCAGTTGGTCGAAGACCTCTCGGCCGTGGTGCGCGACGCGGGCTTTAGCCGCGCGACGTTCCTCGGCGAGTCGTTCGGCGGGCTGCTCGTGATGGCCGCGGCGCTCGCGCACCCGGAGATGTTCGAGCGGATGATTCTGGTCAACACGTTCCCCTACTTCGCGCAACGAGCGCGGATTCACATGGGCGTCGCTCTCTTCCGCGTCGTCCCCTACGCGCTCCTGAAGGCGCACCGCACGCGCGCCGCCAGACACGTGCTCTTCAGCTCGGACGTGAGCGAAGAAGACCGGAAAACTTTCCGCGAGCACACGCGCGTCGTGCCCCGCGAGGGCTACATCTCGCGCCTGCGCGCCATCCGCGACACCGACCTCCGGCCGCGCCTCGGCGAGATACAGGCGCCCGCGCTCGTCGTCGCCGGCACCGCCGACCGCTTGCTCGATAGCGTCGGCGCGGCAAAAATGCTGGCCGGTCGTCTCCCGAGGGCGCGCCTCAAGCTGCTGCCCGGCACGGGCCACACGGCGCTGCTGTCGGAGCGCGTCCGCGTCCGCGACTGGCTGCGGGAGTTCGAGGACATTTGACGAGTGCTTTCGGAACGCGGATGCGCCCGCCGGCGTGTAAGCTGCTCGCGCGTCGGGGTTAGCCGCACGCCGGGGGCCGCGGGCCGTGGCGGAGAAGAGTGGAAAAGGGGAGCCGACTTTTGAACCGTAGAACAATGCTGCTGCCGGCCGTCGCGCTGGCCCTCGTGTGCCTCTTGCACGCGGCCCCGTCGGCGTGCGCGCAGACGGTTGCGGGCCTTGACCCCGGCCCGTTCTCCCCCACCCCGTACCGCGTCGGCGAGCGTCTCTCCTACAACGTCTCCTTCTCTAACTTCCCCACGGCCGCGCACGTCGAACTCTTCATCGCGGGCCGCGTCCAGCAATCGGGCCGCGACGGTCTGGAGCTGCGCGGCCACGTCGAGACCATCGGCATCGTCAGCGCCGCCCTCTACGCCGTCAACAACGACTACGTCTCTTTCATCGACACGGCGACGGGCATCCCCTACCGCACCGGGCAGGTGATCCGCGAAGGCTCGCAGAGCGCTAACATGCTCGGCGCACTCAATCCCGCGTCTGGCCCACCCGTGCTCTCCGACGCGCGGGCTTCCGCGCCCACGCCCGGCACGTTCGACCTCCTCTCCGCCGTCTACCGCCTGCGCGCGCTCCCGCTCGCGCAAGGGGCCATCTACCGGCTCACCGTGCAGAGCGCTTCCATCACACATGAGGTCGAGTTGAAGGTCACGGGGCGCGAGCTGCTGAAGACGACCGTCGGCTCGTCGAACGCCATCGTCGCGCAGGTGCGCGTGCCCGGCAACCGCGCTCTCAACGACTACCGCATCCGCATCTACTTCAGCGACGACGAGCTGCACCTGCCACTGCTCGTCACGGCGCGCCACCCGGCCGGCGAGATTCGCGCCGAGCTGACCAGCGTCGAGATGGTCACGCCGCAGGCGACGACCGCGCAGCCCGCCCCGGAGACGGGCGCGCAGGTAAAGCCGCCGGCGGGCGTCGTCGTCCTCCCGCCGCAGACAGGCGGCGGAGTTGTCGCCCCCCCGACTCCGAGGCCGACCCCCACGCCGGTGCCGTCCACGGCCGAAGCGCCAGCCGCGTCTTCAAATCTGGGGCCGCCATCGGCGCCGCCCTTCGCCGTCGGCGAGCAGCTCAACTTCAACTTCTACGCCGGCCCAAACTCACAGCCCATCGGCACCGCCTCCTTCCACGTCCGCTCACGCGGCAAGTACTTCGGGCGCGAGGGGCTGCTCATCAACGGGCTGATGCAGACGACCGGCGCGGGCCAGACGCTCTTCCCCGTCAACGATATCATCACCTCTTACGTGGACGCCCTCACGCTCCTCCCCTTCCGCACGGAGCTGCGCATTCAGGAGGGACCGCGCCGCGTCAACTGGGTGGTCTCGGCCGATCAGGAGCGCGGCAACGCGCTCTTCGACGACGGCACGCGCGTCGAGATTCAGGCCGGCACGCACGACCTCGTCTCGGTCATCTACGCCATGCGCTCCTTCGACCTCACGCCGGGCCGGCAGACGCGCGTCGCGCTCCTCGTCAACAAACGAGCGCGCGCGCTCTCCGTCGCCTCGCTACGGCAAGGGACAATCGAACTCGGCGGGCAGAGCATCCCGGCCGTCGAACTCCTGCTGACGACGGGCGAGCCGCGGGGAGACCGCTTCGCGCTGCGCCTCTGGGTCAGCACCGACCGCCGCCGCCTCCCCCTGCGTCTGACGGCGCAGACGCCCCTCGGCGTCGTTCGCGGCGATCTGGCTATCATCCCCGTCTCGGTTCAGTGACCCGCGCCCCGAGTCCATAGAACAATCAACCCTGCGGCGCAAACTCTTGCGCCCTGCGGCGCCTCCGCGTTGAGTACAACGCTCACTACACTCAACTCAAATATGAACTAAACAGCATAAACTCCCGGCAAAAATCCCCACCCTTGTTGAAATTGAATTTTATTTTCAACTATGACATACTCCTCTGGCTCTACAGAGCCATCTTTGATTCTTTGAGGCAGTCGTCCGGTGAAACCCGAAAAACATCTCGCGCCAGCCGAGGCAAAAGTTAGCAGTGCCCACGCCCCGGCCTCCATGCCGCTCGACGCGCTGCCGCGCGGCGTGCAGGCGCGCGTGCTTCGCATGGAGGGCAGCGGCCCCGTGGCGAAGCGTCTGATGGAGATGGGCATCGTGCCGGGCGCGCCCGTCTCGGTGGTGCGCTCCGCGCCGCTCGGCGACCCGATTGAGATTCGCGTGCGCGGCTATCACCTCGCCCTCCGGCGCAGCGAGGCGCGGACGATTACAGTGAAAAGTGATGAGTGATGAGTGATAAGAGCTGTTAGCTGTTGGCGATTAGCTCTCAGCCAAACAGCTAACAGCTAATCGCTAATAGCCTCTTCTTATCTCTTATCACTCATCACTCATCACTTATCCCGCATGAGTACGATTCTCGAAGCCCCGACCCTGACGCGTAAGCCGGACGACTTCGTCGCGACGCCCGCCGACTCGCACGACGCGCGCACTCTCATCGTGGCGCTCGCCGGTAACCCGAACGCGGGCAAGACCAGCCTCTTCAACGCGCTGACCGGACTCCGGCAGAAGGTCGCCAACTACCCCGGCGTCACCGTCGAGAAAAAGACCGGCCGCTGCAAGCTCGCCGGCGGGCGGTGGGCCGACGTCATCGACCTGCCCGGCACCTACAGCCTCATCAGCCGCTCCC
>DASVES010000334.1:0-6565 GCA_036380435.1 Pyrinomonadaceae bacterium
GAAGAAGCATCAACTCTCCGCGTGAACTCAGCGCACTCTGCGACTCGGCGGTGAGGACAACGCGCTCAATTCTGGCGCAGGGCCGGCATGGGGATGGGGACGTTATAGGTGCGCGCGCCCGCGCCGACGCCGCCTTCGCAGGTGTTCGGCGGGACGGTGCAGATGCGTCGCGTGGACGGGCACTCCGACGCCCAGAACATGTAGCCGAGCATGCCGTTGGTCGTCCCCGTTTTGGTCGCCACGTTCTGCACGTAAGTGCCCGTGCTCTTCTGCAACGAGTTGTTGAAATTGACGCACTCGGGGGCGGGACTCTGGCCCGTCACGATGTAGAGACCGCCGGTAAACTTGGCCGCGGCCAGCGGCAGGATCGGCGGGTTGTACTGCGCCTTGCCGTCGATGTGTTCCTGCCAGTCGGCCTGTGCGGTGGCCGCGCTGTTGGGCTGGCGGCTCGGCACCATCGCGTTGGCGTAGTCTAAGACGGGCGTCGTGGTGTTCAGCCAGTCGGCCGTGGCCTTGCGCGTCAGCGCGATGAGCCAGCGGTCGCCGGCGGCGAGGTCGATGGTCAGGCGCGCGGCGTGGTTGTTACCCGTCGCATCGTAGGGCAGCACGGAGCGGTACGCGTCGATGAACGCCTGCAAGGCGACGAGATTCGGGGTCGTGTTCTCCTCGTAGTCGATCTCGATGCCGACGCCTAACGCTTGAGCCGCCGCGGCTGCGTTCAGACCGAACTGCGTCGGGTTGGCGGCGAGCGCCTGATTCCACGCGTTGGTGTAGGTGATGCCGCCGATGGAGAGCATGACGCGGATGCCGCGGCTCTTGAAGTAGTTGACGACCTCCTGCGTCATCCCGCGCGGGATGCCGTTCAAGGTCTGTGAGTCGGTCGTCTTGTTGAGCAGCTTGAGCGGTTGGACGAAACTGAGCACGACGAGATTCACGGACGGCTGGCCGGAGCCGTCCGCGCGGTCTACGAGCCAGCGGTTCTTGGCGTCGAAGTCCGTCATGTCGCGAACCGTGGCCCACGTGCAGGCGTCGTTGCCGCAATGCCATGCGCCGTAGACGGAGATGGGCGTGGCGGCATTGGCGGACGAAGCCGACGCGAGTGCTAACCACAGCATACACAGTAGCGTGAGGTTCCTTCTCATTACATTACTCCCTTCTCATTCGTGCGTGGTGGGTGCGCCGAAATCCGCAACGCGCGCGGACGGGCGCGCGGCGTCGCCGTTACCGGCGCGTCTGTTTCGGGGGCGGCGCGGCCAGACTCTTGACCTGTGTTTTCCACTCGGCCGGGGTCATCTGCGTCAGACGCTGTGACTCCGCGGCGGCGACGACCAGCTCTCTCACGCTCTGGATGACGGCGAACTCCAGCGCGGCCTTCGGCTTCGCCGCCTGTTCGAGCGCGGCCAGTCGCGCCTCGCGCCACTCGGCGGGGGCCGCGACGCCCTTCGTCAGGAAGGAGAGCGCTTCCAGCCCCATCGTCCCAAGCTCCGACAAATCTTTGACGAGCGGCCGGGCCTCCTGTAGCGCCGGCGACTTCTCCATCAAAGCCTCCAGCTCGGGGCCGGCGCTGCGCCACGCGTTCAGGGTGTCGCGGGTCTGTTGCGCGCGGGCCTCGAAGCGCGGGGCGTCGGAGAGCAGAGCGTCAACGCTGGCGGCGAAGCGGCGGGCCGCGTCGCTGTCGGGGCGGGCGGCGTCGATGAGGCCACTGAGCGGGCTGAGCATTGTCTGCGGGCGCTGCTGATAGCGGCGGTATTCCTTGACCGGCTCGATGACGGAGACGAGCGTCTGAAGGGCGGCCGTGTCTCTGCTCTGTGCGAGACGCCGGAGCATCATCGCCTGATTCTTCTCGTGAGTGAGCCCCAACTCTTCGAGCCGGACGCTCGTGACGGCGAGGCGTCGATACATGTCTTCCACGTCCGTCACGGCGCGCGGCGACCAGAGGCGTTCGGCGATGGCGGCCGTGCGCGGCCAGATGCGCGAGTCAATCGTCTCGTGCGTTACCCACTCGCTCCACATCGTCGCCTCGCCGCCGAGGACGTGGGCGGCTTCGGCGGCGGTGAGCGTGCTGTCGGCCGGGAGCGGGTCGGCGGCGTAGTGCTGCGAGGCGGGGAAGATGAGGTCGATGTAGTAGCCGGCGGAGAGCACGCCCTTGTAGCCCTTGCGCGCGGCCTCGGCGAGCGAGGCGGGGCCGCGCCACGAATGGATGACGACATCATTCGGCAAATCGGGCTGAAAGATTTCGTCCCAGCCCATCATGATCTTGCCGTGCTTCTTGAGGATGGTGAGCAGGCGCTTGTTGAAGTGTGTTTGGAGGGCGTGGTTGTCCTTGAGGCCTTTCTCTTTCATAAAGGCTTGAATCCGCGGGTTGGCGTCCCAGTGCTTGCCCTCGTTCTCATCGCCGCCGATGTGCAGGTAGGCGTCTGGAAAGAGCGCGGCCATCTCGCCGAGGAAGGTGTCGAGAAACTTGTAGACCTCCTCGCGCGTGGGGTCGAGCACCGGATCGAAGATGCCGGCCTTGCGCTCGATGGTGTACGGCCCCGGCGCGCTCCCGAGTTCGGGATGGCCGACGAGCCAGGCGGTGGCGTGCCCCGGAATGTCGAACTCGGGCACGACGCGGATGCCGCGCTCGCGCGCGTAGGCGATCAGCTCGCGCGCCTCCGTCTGCGTGTAGAACTGTCCGTCGGAACCCATCCCGTGGAGGCGCGGGAATTTTTTGCTCTCGATGCGGAAGCCCTGATTTTCGGTGAGGTGCCAGTGCAGGACGTTGAGCTTGACGGCGGCCATCGCGTCGATGTTGCGTTTGAGCACCTCCAACGGCTCGTAGTGGCGGGCCACGTCGATGAGCAGCCCGCGCCACGGGAAGCGCGGGCGATCCTGAATCTGCGCGGCCGGGATGAAGTAGCCCGCGCGGTCGCTGTCGAGTAGTTGGAGAAAGGTTTCGAGTCCGCGCAGGACGCCGACGACCGTCGGAGCCTTGAGCACGGCCTGCGTGTCGGACACGTCGAGCGTGTAGGATTCGTCCTCCTCGACCGAGGGGACGGCTCGGCCCGGCCCCACGGCCTCGACGACGAGCGTGGCGGCCGCCGGGTCGCCCGCCAGACCTCGCGCCAGCTCCATCACCGTGCGCCCTTCGAGCCGTCGCAGGACGCGCTCCACGCCGGCGCGCAAACGCTCATCGACGTGGCCGCGGGCGGCGACGGTGAAGGATTTCGTGATGGGGAGCCGGCCCGCGTTGAAACGCACGGAGGCGGGCACGGGCATCAGGTTGTGTTGGCGTGTGGTGGCGGCCGCGCCCGTGCTCTGGGCGGAAGCGCTCAGGACGCAGAACAGCGACAGGACGGCGGGGACGAATTTACGCACTCTCATGTGCTCCTCGACAGAATTAGGGTTAAGCCGGTTCGGGATTTGTACCGCATAGATAGAAGGGATTGTGAGTTTCGCCGATGTGTGTGTGCGCCGGGCGTAAGTTACGGTTTCATACTTGAGGTTACAGAATAAACGCCGGTAAAAGCTATAACAGGTTTCAGTCGAATCTTCTTCGTCTTCATTCAAGCGAAATAAGTGTTGCGACGGCAGGCGTTTTTCGTACAATGCCCGGACTGAGTTTCCACGCTTTTTCGTCGGCCGGCGAAGGTCGCATTCCGGGCGTGAGAGTTTGCGTCTCGGGCGTGCTGTGCCTGATCGCGCTCGCCGCCTGCGCCGCCAACGCGCAGACCCACGCGACGGCAGGTGGGGGCCGGAAAACCGCCATCCTGCTGCACGACGGCTGGACGTTCCGCGAGGCCGGCAAGGACGCGTGGCACGCGGCGACGGTGCCCGGCTGTGTCCACACGGATTTGCTGAGCGCGGGCCTCATCGAAGACCCCTTCTACCGCGACAACGAGAAGAAGCTCCAGTGGATCGGGAAGACCGACTGGGAGTATCGCACAACCTTCCGCGTCGCGCCCGGACTGCTCGCGCGCCGGCGCGTCGAGCTGGTCTTCAAGGGTCTGGACACCTACGCCGAAGTCGCGCTCAACGGCGTGGTGCTGCTGCGCGCCGACAACATGTTCCGCGAGTGGCGCGTTGACGCGAAGCCCGCGCTCAAGAGCGGCGAGAACGTGCTCCGCGTCGTCTTCCGCTCGCCCATCAACGAGGTTCTGCCGCGGATGAAGGCCGTGGGCTATGAACTCCCGGCGAGCAACGATCAGGGTGAGAAGACGAGTCCCTACACGCGCAAGGCGCCCTACCAGTTCGGCTGGGACTGGGGGCCGCGCTTCGTCACGAGCGGCGTGTGGAAGGCGGTCGTGCTCGAAGCCTGGGACGCGGCGCGCGTCGCGGACTTCCACGTCTCACAGAAAAACTTGACGGCGGCGGCGGCCGAATTGAGCGCCAACGTGGAAGTGGTCTCCGACACGGACGCGCGGGCCACAGTTGTGCTCGAAGACGCGGCGAGCGGCGCGCTCCTCGCCGAGCAGGCGGTGAGCCTGCGGCCGGGCGTGAATCCGTTCAAGCTGGATTTTCGCGTCGTGCGCCCGCGCCTGTGGTGGCCGGCGGGGCTGGGGCCGCAGAACCTCTACCACTTCCGCGCGCGTCTCCTCGTCGGCGCACGCGCCGTGGACGGTGCGACGACGAGGACTGGCTTGCGCACTCTGGAGTTGCGGCAGCGGCCAGACCGCTGGGGAAAGAGCTTCGAGTTCGTCGTCAACGGCGTCCCCGTCTTCGCCAAGGGCGGCAACTGGATTCCGGCCGACAGTTTTCCGACGCGCGTGACGCGCGAGCGTTATCGCCAACTGCTCACCTCGGCGCGCGACGCCAATATGAACATGCTGCGGGTGTGGGGCGGCGGCGTCTACGAGTCGGACGACTTCTACGAGCTGTGCGACGAGCTGGGGCTGATGGTCTGGCAGGACTTCATGTTCGCGTGCAGCATGTATCCGGGCGACGAGGCTTTTCTGGAGAACGTCCGCGCCGAGGCCGTCGATCAGGTGAGGCGTCTGCGAAAATATCCGAGCATCGTTTTGTGGTGCGGCAACAACGAGGTCGAGACGGCGTGGCACCACTGGGGCTGGAAGCAGCAGTTGCCCGCGAAGCTGTGGGACGACTACCTGAAGATTTTTCACGACGTGTTGCCGCGCGTCGTCGCCGAGCACGATTCGTCGCGCCCCTACTGGCCGAGTTCGCCGAGTTCCAATCTTGAAGACGACGCTGATTCACAGAAAGTCGGCGACGTACACTACTGGGGCGTGTGGCACGCGGCGCTGCCCTTCGCCGAGTATGAGAAGCAACACCCGCGCTTCATGAGCGAGTACGGCTTCCAGTCGTTCCCGTTAATCGAGACGGTGAGCGCCTACACCGAGCCGGCCGACCGCGACATCCAGTCGCCCGTGATGCTCGCGCATCAGAAGCACCCGCGCGGCAATCAGCTCATCCGCGAGTACATGCTGCGCGAGTTCGCGGAGCCGACAGACTTCGAGTCGTTCCTCTACGTGAGTCAGGTCTTGCAGGCCGAAGGTATCCGCGTCGGCACGGAACACTTCCGCCGCATCCGGCCGCGCAACATGGGCGCGCTCTATTGGCAGGTGAACGACTGCTGGCCCGTCGCCTCCTGGTCAGGGATAGACTACTTCGGCCGCTGGAAGGCGCTCCAACACTACGCGCGCCGCTTCTACGGCGAAGTGCTCGTCAGCCCGCACGAGGAGGACGGCCACGTCCGCGTCCACGTCGTCTCCGACCGCACGCGCCCCGCGAGCGCCACGCTCCGCGTGAGTCTTCTGGACTTCGCGGGGCAAGTGCTGTTTGAAAAACAGGTCGCGGTCGCCGTCGCTCCGCTGTCGAGCGAGGTCTATCTGAGTTTGCCGAAAGAAGAGCTGCTGCGGGGGCGGGACGCCCGGAAAGTTTTTCTTCACTGTGAGCTGTCGGAGAACGGCTCGGCGCTCGCGAGCAACCGCCTGTTCTTCGACGCTTACAAGAACCTACAGCTCCCCGCGCCGCGCATCGACGTTCACGTCAGACCCAAGGGGCGCGCGCTACGCGTCTCCCTGCGCGCTGACTCTCTCGCCAGAGACGTACACCTCTCCGCCGGCCGACTCGAAGGCGTCTTCGCCGACAACTTCTTCGACCTCCTTCCGGGCCGCGCCGTCGAAGTGGAATTCCGCCCGCGACGCCCGCTCGGTGTTGGTGAGCTGCGAAGGAGTCTGAAGGTGCGCTCGCTCGCCGACGCCTTCAAGTGAAGAATTAACATGGATGGACAGGATGGACAGGAGTAAGAGAGATAGCAGATTTCAGATTTCAGATTTGAAATTATCAAGACTGTTCATCCTGCATACCCTGTCCATCCATGTTAATAATTCTTTCGCCGAGACGGGCCGCGGACTTGTCTTGCCCCTACAGTTTGAAGGAAAACTGACGCTGTGAACTCACTCAAGATCGGCATCGGCGGCGTGCGCGGGGTGGTGGGCGAGACGTTTACGCCGGAGCTGGCGGTGGCGTTCGCGCAAGCCTTCGGCACGTACCTCGACGCGGGGCGCATCCTCGTCTGCCGCGACACGCGCTCCTCGGGGCCGATGGTTCACGCGGCGGTCGTCTC
>DASVES010000335.1:0-4234 GCA_036380435.1 Pyrinomonadaceae bacterium
CGCATCGACGAACTCACGGCCGCCGACTGGGGCATGCAGGTCGCCGACGTTCTGCACTATCTCCACAGCCAGCGCCCGCCGATCATCTATCGCGATTTGAAGCCCGCGAACCTGATGATCGACGGCAATTCGGGGCGCGTCATGCTTATCGACTTCGGCATCGCTCGCTGGGTGCAGAAGGAAGAGAAGGGTGTCACGGCCGTCGGCACGATGGGCTACGCCCCGCCCGAACTCTTCAGCGGCAAGGCCGAGGCGCGCACGGACATCTACTCTCTGGGCGCGACGCTATTTCATCTGCTCACGGGATCAGACCCGCAGGACAACCCGCTGCTCATCTTCGACTTCACGAAGAACCCGCGGCCCCGGCAGATCAACCCGTCGATCTCGAACGAGATGGAGCGCATCCTGATGCGCGCCGTCGAGTACAGCCCCGAGGGTCGCTTCCGCTCGGCCGCCGAGATGCGCGACGGGCTCTCGCTCCATCTGGAAAAGCTGCGCGCGGGGGCCGTCACCTACGGCGCGGCCATCTATCCGGGCCGCGAGTCGGCGCAGACCATCCAGCAGGAGATGGTCTACTGCGGTTTCTGCGGCGGTCGCATCGCGGGCGACGACGTGTTCTGCGCCCACTGCGGCGCGCGTCAGCCCATCGCCAGCACGCAGGCCGCCGTCCGCATTGCGCGCGCCACCGCGCAACTCGTCGTGATGGGAACCACCGAGCTTGAAGGGACGTTTCATCTCCAGAAGGAGAGCAATCTGGTGGGGCGCACCGACCCGCAGTCGAACATCTTTCCGGACGTTGATCTGTCGCGCTTCGATCAGGAGACGAAAATCTCGCGCCGCCACGCGCGCATCTGGCGACAGGGCGACACCTATCTGGTCGAAGACCTCGGCTCGGTCAACGGCACGGTCGTCAACGACAGCGTGCGGCTCGGCCCCCGCCAGCCGCGCACGCTCGAAAACGGCGACAAGCTGCGTCTCGGCGAGACGACGCTGCACTTTCTGGTGGGGTAGCTAACAGCTATTAGCTGTTAGCTATTAGCCGTTAGCTAAAAGCTGCCCGTGGTCAGTAGTCCGTTGTCCTTTGTTCGCTTCGGGCAACTCGTCGCACACACATCAAGGCTCAACGCGGGCAACCGAAAACAACTGACAATTGACCACTGACCACTGACCACTGACCAGGGATAAAGAACAGCTCTTAGCTAACAGCTAACGGCTAACAGCTTCCCCATGACCGCGAGAATCGAACACAGTCCCACTGCCGCCCACTCGGCCGCCACGAGCGAGGCCCGGCCCGCGGCGCGGACGACGGAGGCGCGCGCCGAGCGCCTGCGCGCGCCCTTCTCCCTGCGTTGTGGTGCGCTCCTCATCGACTACACGCTGCCCGTCGCCGTCATCGCCCTGTTCACGCTGTTCGCGCGCAGCTTCGACGCGAACACGAGATGGTTCGGCGTCGGGCTGGTGACGCTCGGCTACGTGCTGGGGGTGGCCCTTGCCGTCTTCAACCTCTTCGTGCTCACGGTGATTACGGGCCGCACGGCGGGGAAGTGGGTGACCGACCTGCGTATCGAGCGCCGCGACGGCACGCCGCTCTCCTACGGCCGCGCGGTGCTCCGCCACCTCGTCGGCTACGCGCTGACCCTCTGCACGCTCGGGGTCGGCTTCCTCCTCGCCGCGTTCAACCCGGAGGGCCGGGCGTTGCACGACCTCGTCGCCGGCACCGTCGTCGTGCGCCGGCGCAGCGTCGCGCGCACGCGCCGCCCTCGCTGAACAAGCCGTCAGTTATTAGCTATTAGCAGTTAGCCAGACATAAATCCGAGCACGTTCCCGCTGATGGATAAATCTCTGGTTCGCACTCTTCTGGCTGACCGCTAATAGCTAATAGCTGATAGCTTCTGACGAAGGTATTCGGATGAATAGAATCTGTGCAACTTGCGCGGCCGAGTTGGCGGAGGGCGCGCGCTTCTGCCGCCAGTGCGGGTCGCCTCTGGTGAGCGCGACGGGCCGCGACGGTGGCGAGCAGGTCTCGCCACAGGCGGCCACGATCCCCTTGAGCGAGGAGGGGCGCACGACCGACGGGCTGGCGGGCGAAGACCCGTCGCGCCGCGCCGCGCCCGAGACGACGCGCGTCAGCCGCGCCGAGATGGACTCCATCCTTCAGCGCGCCGCCCGCGACACCGGGGCGGGCGTAGACCCGAACCAGACCAACGCGCAGTCGTCCGGTCTCTCACAACGCGCCGCGCCCGCCGAAGAAGACCTTCTGAAGACACGCGCCTCCTTCAGCGAAGAGGATTTGATGAAGACGCGCCCTTCGGTCTCTGCCGCGCCCGCTTCGAGTTCGCCGCCTGCCGTCCCTTCAAGTCCGCAACTCACGCCCTCTTCGAGTCCGCGGCCCGCGCCCTCGGAGGAAGACTTGATGCGGACGCGGCCGTCGCTCCCCGCGGACTTTGACGAGGAGCTGACGATCAGCGTGCCGCGCCCCTTCACGGGCGACATCAACCCCGTGCCCGTGCAGCCGACGCCCGTCACGGGGCCGCTCGCCCAGCGGCGCGAGGCCGGGCCGAACGCCGCCGCCGCCGCTCAGCCGCTTGCGCCTGCCGCGCCTGCCGGCCAACAGGCTCCGCCCGCGCGCCGGCGCGGCCCGTGGATAATCGTCGCCGTCGTGTGCGCGGTGCTGCTCGTCGTCGGGGTCGTCGGCGCGTTGCTCGCCGTCAACTACCTGCGCCGCCCCGCGACCGACTCGGCCACGGTCGCCCCCGTCGCGCCCGTCGCTCCCGACCAGCGGCAGCTCGCCGAAGAGAAGGTCGTCGAGGCCGAAGCCCTCCTCGCCTCCGGCGACCTGAGCGGCGCGGTCGAGCGTCTGCGCGAGGCCGTCCGCCTCGACCCGAATCACACGAGCGCACATCGCCGCCTCGGCGACATCCTTCTGGAGACCGGCGCGCGGCGCGAGGCCATCGAGGAGCTGCGCGCCGTCACGAATCTGGAGCCGAACGACTTCACGGCCTGGCGTGCTCTCGCCGCGGCGCAGTTGGCCGAGGGGCTGCCCGCCGACGCGGCCGAGAGCTACAAGCGTCTCGTCGCGCTGACCGGCGAGACGGAGCCGAACGACCTGCTCGCCTACGCCGACGCGCTTCGCCTCTCGGGCCGCGCCGAGGAGGCCAACACGCTCTATCAGCGCCTCTCCACTTCCACGTCGGCCGACGTGGCGGCCGCCGCCCGCCAGCGCCTCTCGGAACTCGCCTCGGCCGTGACGGCGCCGACGCCAACTGCCACACGCGAAGCGCGCCCGAACGGCGACGCCAACGCCAACACCTCCGCCGGCACGCAGACGACCACCGCCTCGAATTTACCCGCGCCGACGCCCGCCGCGCAGCCCACGGCCGCGCCGGCGCCGCAGCCGACGCCCCCGCCCGCGCAGTTGACGCCGGCTGAACGCTACCGCCGCGGCGTCGAGCTGTGGGGCGGGAACCGCGGCGCGGCCCTCAATGAATTTCGCGCGGCCGCCGCCGCCGGCATCTCCGACGCCAACTACTACCTCGGCCTCAGCCTCGTCGAAGGCCGCGACCTCAGTACCCTGAAGCGCGCCGAAGTCGTCTCCGCCCTCGGTCATTTCCAGCGGGCGCAGTCCGGCAGCAACGGCGCGCAGGCGCGGCGCTACGTGCAGCAGCTCGAAAAGGAGTATGACCGCATCAGGAGCCAGTAGCGGAAGCCGCCGCTGAAGACGGCCGCGCGGAACTGTTCTCGCCGCTCCGGTGTCCAAGTTGCGGAGGTGATTTATGAAGAACTCGGCACTCCGACTCATCGTCGCGCTCATTACTTTCGCCGTCGGCATCGCGCTCGTCACGCTCTGGCTCGGATACAAGGACGCCGGCCACACGCGACGCGCAAAGACGCCCTGCCGTCTGAGAGCGCGAACGCCGCCGCCGCCGGCCGCCGCGTCGGGCGCGGAGTCGCCGGCCGGGGAGAGCCTTTTGCCCGTCCTCTCCTACTGCGAGCTTGTGGGCAACCCCGAACGCTATAACGGGAAGGTCGTCCGCGTCCGCGCCGCGCTTCGTATGTCCATCCACGGCCTCTTCCTGAGCGACGTGACGTGCGACCGCTACGAAGACTACGCGGCGGTAGCCTTCGACGAGCCTCGGGGGGAGGAGTTGATGGACGCCTTCTTCGGGACGGACGGCCCCGTGCGCGTCGGGCGAGGCGTCGTCGAATTGATCGCCGTCGGAAGATTCTACAAGGT
>DASVES010000336.1:0-3969 GCA_036380435.1 Pyrinomonadaceae bacterium
GCCGCTGTTATTGATAATGGTTAGAAGAGGCGGTTTTGTTCGGTCATGTGAAAATCAGTCCGTGATGTCCGCTAAAGATTTTACCGGCGCTGGCGCTCAACGCCACGACGGGGCGAGGCCGCCGCGCACGAGCAGACGCGCCTCGCGGCCGTCCGAGCGCATCACCCAGAGATCAACGTCTTTGTCGTCGTCCAGCTTCTTCGCGCGCTCGAAGACGACCCACGCGCCGTCGGGAGAGATGTCGAAGGCGCGCGCGTACTCGCCCTCGAAATTGGTGAGCTGCGTGGCGCGTTTCGTCGCGAAGTCGTAGCGGAAGATGTTCCCGAACTCGTAGGCCAAATCCGGGAACGAGTAGAGAAAGCCGGAGCCGTCGGGCAGCCAGCGCAGGTCAGTGAGGAGTTGAAGGTCAAGCTCGCTGAAGGCGTGGAGTTTCGTGCCGGGGTGCGCGCCGCCCTCCCTGACGCGGTGGACGCTGGTGCCTTCGCCGTCGGAGTTCGCGCTGTAGATGATCTGGTCGGCGAGCGCTGGCGTCGGCCCCCAGTCCCACGCGCACGCGCCCGACGGCTGCTCTCCCGCGAGGAGCTTGTCGAAGACCAGCTCGCCGGGCTTGGGCTGTGCGGGGATGGTGTTGATGAGGCAGAGGCCGTCGCGGTAGCTCAGGCGCGAGCCGTCGCTGCGCCAGACGGGGCGGAAGGCCCCGAAGAGTGGGATGCCGTCGCCGCTGATGCCGAAGGCCGGGGCGTTGATCGTCCGCCCGGCACGCACGTCCACGCCGGGGATGAACCAGCGGTACTGTCCGTACATCGCGACGACGGGCTGGGCGTGGTCGCCGTAGTCGGCCACGGACTTGAACAGGAGGGTCTTGGAAGCGCCCGGCGGAAGCGTCACCGCCTGCGGCTCGTCGGCCCCGACGACGTAGACGAAGAAGACGCCCGTGCTCGCGCGCGACTGCTTCCAGATGGGCTGCTCGTTGCGTACCGTGACGCTCACGGCGCCCTTCGGGTAGCGGGCGAGTTCGCCGTGGTCGGGCGCGTTGGTTATCTTGCGGAAGCCCTTGCCGTCGGGGCCGACGGCGTAGATGTCTGCGTGGTAGAGCGAGGCGATGTTGAAGTGGCTGCTGGAGAAGGCCAGCTCCTTGCCGTCGGGCCTCCACGCCAGCTCGTGAATGGACGAGCCTTCTTTTGCATACTCGTGAGTCCAGAGTCGCCGGTCGTTTGAGCCGTCCGACTCGACGAGACGAATCTCGGTGCCGCCGCGGACGTAGGCGATGGCGCCGCGCGCGGGCGCGGAGGAAGACTGAGTCGCCGTCGGAGCGGGAGACTGAGTCGCCGACGGGGTCGTGGTCTGACTCGCTGGCGTGTCGGGAGTTGGGCGCGTGTTGGAAGAGGCCGATTGGCCGGGCCGCGACGCGGGCGATTGAGCGTCGGTTGAAGTGGTCGGCCGCGAAGGCTGCGCCGGCGCGGCTGCGTCCGCGTCTTTGGGCGCGGCGGCCGTCGCGGTGGGTTGCACGCGGCGGCCTTCGGCCCTGCGGCCGTAGGCGAAGTTGTCGAGGAGCAGGCCCGCCTGCCCCTTCGGCGGGCGGAAGCTCAGGGAGACGATTGACGTGTCGGAGATAAAGCCGACGAAGGCGGCGGCGGGGCGCGCGCGCGTGTTGACGACCGAAGTGTGCGTCCGCCCGTCGGCCATGGTGGCGGTGACTTCGATGGTCGAGACGTATGGCTGCTGCGTCCAGAGGTCACAGCCGACGGCCGTCGTGCCGGCGGGCAAGCTGACGTCGAGCGAGGCGTTGCCGGGCTGGTTCGGCGCGCCCCAACTGAGGTGCGGAAGCATGCCTGTGTTGTGGAGCGGGTTCATGCCGCCGTAGTGGGCGCTGATGACGTAGATGAGGCCCGGCCCGAAGCGCGCGCCGCCGCGTGCGCGGAAGGTCGCGCCGCCCGCCGACAGCCCCTCCTCCGGCCGGTACTTGCCGAAGCCGCGCGCCGGCGCGACCCCGCTGAAGTCGATGGTCGTGAGGCCCGAGGCGGCGGTCGTGAAGCTTTCGCGGTTGTCGATGTTTTCGATGCCGGCCTGCGGCGCGGCGCCGGCGGGGGCGAGGCCGCAGTAGTAGAGCACGGCGGAGATGACGACGAGGGCGTATAGGGCGAGGGTCGTGCGAGGCGTGCGTGTCACGTTCTTCTACTCCTCCTTGTGAAATTGTCGTCCGGGGTCGCGTTGGGAAGAGTTTGTCAACAGAGCTGTGTTCAGACTCCGTCCGCCGCCCCGATGGCCTCGATGGGTGGGAGCGGCGCGGTGACGGAATCCACGAGGCGCTCGATTTGCGCGCCGACCGAGCGGAGCTTGGCCTCGATCTTCTCGTAGCCGCGGTCGATGTGATAGACGCGGTCGATGATGGTCTCGCCGCGGGCGGCGAGTCCGGCGAGGACGAGACAGGCCGAGGCGCGCAGGTCAGACGCCTGCACGCGCGCGCCCGTCAGCTCCGTCGGGCCTTCGACCGTGGCCGTGTGGCCGTCGATCTGGATGCGCGCGCCCATACGCTGCATCTCGGAGGCGTGCATGAAGCGATTCTCGAAGATGGTCTCGGTGACGCGCGACGCGCCTTCGGCCTGCGTCATCAGGGCCATGTACTGCGCCTGCATGTCGGTGGGAAAACGCGGGTGCGGCTCGGTGGTGATGTCGCGCGCGCGCAGGCCCTCCGCGGAGCGGCGCACACGCAGCGTGCTCGGGTTGATCTCCTCGATCTCGACACCGGCCTCGCGCAGCTTGGCGATGACGGCGGCCGAGTGTTCGGGCCGGCAGTCTTTCACTTCGAGTTCGCCGCCGGTGATGGCGGCGGCGACGAGAAACGTGCCCGTCTCGATGCGGTCGGGGATGATGGTGTGCTCGGCCCCGCCGAGGTGTTCGACGCCCTCGATGGTCAGAGTCGGCGTGCCCGCGCCGCGCACGCGCGCGCCCATGCGGTTGAGGAGGTCGGCGAGGTCGTTGATCTCCGGCTCGCGCGCGGCGTTGTGAAGCACGGTCGTCCCGGCGGCGAGCGCGGCGGCCATCATCAGATTCTCCGTGCCCGTCACCGTCACCTTCTCGAAAGTGATTTCACCGCCACGCAGGCGGCCCCCTTTCGGCGCGCGCGCGACGACGTAGCCGGCTTCCAGAGAGACCTCCGCGCCCAAGCCTTCGAGGCCGCGCAGGTGGAGGTCGATGGGGCGCGTACCGATGGCGCACCCGCCCGGCAGACTCACCTTCGCCTTGCCGAAGCGCGCGACGAGCGGGCCGAGCGCGAGCACGGAGGCACGCATCGTCTTGACCAACTCGTAGGGCGCTTCAAACAGCTCGATGTTCGAGGCTGTGATCTTGTGCGTGCGCAGGTCGGGCACCAGCACGGTCGCGCCGAGGTCTTCGAGCAGGCGTCGCTGCGTCATGCAGTCGCGCACGTAAGGGACGTTGTGCAGCGTCACGGTCTCGGGCGTCAAAAGCGCCGCCGCCAGACACGGCAGCGCCGAGTTCTTCGCCCCGCTGATGGAGACGCGACCCCTTACGGGATTGCCGCCGGTGATACGAAATTTGTCCATAAAGAATTAGAGGTCGGAGGTCAGAGGTTAGAGGTTAGTGAAGACAGTTTTTAACTGACCACTGATCTCTGACCTCCGACCTCTGAATTTTGGCGATTCTAGCACGCGCCGCGAAGCGCAATCTAGCCCGAGGCGCGGCGCGCTCAACGGCGCAGGCGCAGCGCGACGGTGCGGGGGATGCTTTGCAGGTCTTTGTGAATACGCAGGAGCGTCCAGACGCGCGCGTCGATGAGGCGCTCCACCTGCTCGTGCTGGTTGAAGCCGATTTCGAAGAGGAGGTGGCCGCCGGGCTGGAGGTAGCGCGGCGACTCCGAGACGAGGCGGCGGACGACGCGCAGGCCGTCGCCGCCGGGCGTGAGCGCGATGTGCGGCTCGTGTTCGCGCACCTCGCGCTGGAGTCCCG
>DASVES010000337.1:0-7444 GCA_036380435.1 Pyrinomonadaceae bacterium
GAGACGGATGTCCTCGCGGCGGAGCGTGGTGACGAAGCGTCGCTCGCGGTCAACGGCCGTCAAAAGTACGCTCGCGAGGTCAACGTCAACGCGCTCGACCTCGTCGTCCGGGGCTTCAGTGGGGGAGGGCGTGGGCGTGGGTTGCGCGGCGGGAACCCTCTGCGCCCCCTCTGCGTCCTCTGCGCCTCTGCGGTGAGCTGCCGCGGCCTTAAGCTCAAGCGGCGAGTGCAGCGCCGGCTTCAGATCAAACGGCCCCGCCGTCGCGAGCAGCGCCAGCACGACTACGAACAAAGTGCGAGCAGACATCCCTTTCCCCTTGACGATTAACCTGCGCGAGAGTTCTTCAGACGATTCACGGGGCCGCGGTGGGGGAGTTGTTGTTGACGCCGACCGAAGGACTCAGGCGGACGGACGCGCCCTCGCGAGCCACGCGCACGCGCACGCGCGCGCCCGTCACGGCCGCCGCGCCCGCGCTCGACTCATAGGTGATCGAGTAGGACGTGCGCAGTTGCGCGACCACGTCGTCGTAGGCGCGCTGCAACTGTTCGATACGCGTGATGGGGTAGTAGACGCCGCCCGAGAGTTCCGCCAGCCGGCGCCCCTCCTCGCGTGCGCGCGAGGTCAGGGTGAGAAAGCGCGAGCGCATGGGGTCGATGGTGGACGCCGGGGCCGCCGCGCTCGACGAGGGGATGAGGCCCGACGGCACGTAGAGCGGATAGACGAGCGCGCCGGATTCGAGCACCGCTTCGAGCAATTCGTTGAAGGGAATGAAGGAGCGGTTGTCGTCGCCGTCCGAGAGGATGACGACGGCCGTGCGCTCGCCGCGGAGCGGCTTGAGGGTATCGACGAGCGTGTAGGCCAGCGCGTCATAGAGCGAGGTGGCGCCGCCGGCCTGAATGTCCTTGATGCGCCGGGCGAGGGCCGCGCGGTCGGTCGTGAACTCGGAGATCACCTGCACGTCGTCGCGGAAGGAGGTGATGGCGACACGGTCTGTGGGGCCGACCGTTTCGACGAAGGCGAGCGCCGCCTTGCGGATGAAGTCCAGACGCTCCTCGACGCTGCCCGACACGTCCAAAAGCAATACGAGATTGAAGGGCGCGGTCGATGGCTCGACGGCGCGCACCTTGCGCTCCTCGCCGTTTTCGACCACGGTGAAGTCGCGCGCGGAGAGACCGCCGACGGCCCGTCCGTTGCGGTCGGTGACGCTGGCGTTTAAGCGCGCGAGTTCGGCGCCGAGGCTCGTTCGCACGTCGAAGGGGTTGCGGCGCGCGGCGAACGTCGGCTCGAAGCGCGTGGGCGGCAGTGTCTCGGCGTACTCGCCGACGAGGCGCGGGACGAGCTTGCGGATGGCGTCGGTGAGGTCTGCGTCGCCGCTGCGGATGACGGCGCGCGCCGCCTCGGTCAGCTCGCGCTCGCGCAGGTCGGAGGGCACGGACGCCGCGTCGGCCACGCCGAAGAGGATGACGCCGCGCGCCGTCTCCAGACTCAACTCGATGCGCGCGTCCTTTTTCGCCTTCTGGTCTCCGAGCCGGCCGCTGATCTCGAAGGCGCCGGAGCGTTGTTCTTTGACCTTGCCGAGCGTGACCTCGCTATAGACGCGCGGCCGGGCGAGCGTCCAGCGCAGGCTGTAGCGCACGGCGTCCGTGGGCACGTCGGCGCGAATCGTGCCCGTGCCCGTCGTCACACGGGCCTCGGCCAGTGGGCCGACCACGTCCACCGCCCCGACCTCCGTCTCCACCTCGACACGGGTACGCGCCGGCACCGTCAAGACCACGTCGATGCGGTTGCGATTCGCCTCGCCGCCCGCCCCGACGCCCGCGCTCGCCTTCGACTCTCTCTCCACGACGACCGACAGACGAGCGCCCGCCTCCTCGATCTTCACGTCCCGCTCTTCGACCGTCACTCCCGAGAGCGGGGAGCGCGCGCGAATCGTGACCTTCTTCTCTTCGCCCTCGACGGCCGTGACCGTGACGCGCCCCAGACGGTTCTTCACCGAGAGGTTGATCGGCCCCGACGCCGCAAGCACGCGCTCGAAGCCGCCGTCTTGCGCGCGCGCGCACACGCCCGCCGCCAGCAGCAGCGGAATCAGGAGAAGAGGTTTGACGCGTATCTTCATCCTGTTCTTTTGTCGAGGTAGGCCGTGATGGCGTCGCGCAGTTGAGTGATTTGTTCCTCGGTGAAGGAGCCGGCGACGGCGCGGCCCTCCTGAAAGCCGAGGAGCATCACGCGGCCGTCCATCTGGAAGTTGAAGGTGTAGTTGACGCCGTTGTCTAGCTCGAAGACGAGTGCGGGCGACACGCTCGCCGCGCTTTTCGATTCCAGGTGCATCTCGGGCAGTCTCCGTCCGTGGTGGCTTGTAAGTCTGAGAACCGGAGTCGTTAGTTTAGCAGAGCCGGGCGGTGGGGAACACGGATAAGACGGATGGGACGGATGAACACGGATGTGATCGGTGCTGATCCGTTAGAATCCGTTTCATCCGTGTTCCCCACCGCGCAGGCCGCAACGACGTACTGAAACCTGTCAATCACATTGACGACGGGACATCCCGCCCGTCGATAAACCGTGACGGGGTCGAAATCATCTGATATTTTAACGGCGTACACCTCACCTTTTTCCCGGACTTTAACGGAGCACCGAAAGATTGAAGAATAAGATTCTGATTTCGCTTCTCGTCGCCCTCGCCCTGTCGGCCGTCGCCGCGTTTGCGGCGCTGCCCGGCCGCGGCCAGTCGCAGGCTGCCGGCGCGCAGCAACAGCAGGCGCCTTCGTCCGCACAGGACGAGCAGGCCGGCGCCGCTGCGTCTCAGACCGGCGTCAAGCTCACGGCCTCCATCCACGAGCGACGCCCCGCCGCTGCGGTCGTGACGGGCGACCTCTCGGCCTTCGCCGCCTCCGCCTCGAAGAACCTGTCGCTCAAGTATGATTTGACGTGGGCCTTCGGCGGGAAGCAGCAGCGCGGCTGGTATCTCTACGCGTCTCTCATCGGCAGCCTCCTCGACACGAATGACGAGACCGGGAGCGCCGGCTTCGCCGCCGCCCTCTCGCGCTGGCAGCGGCGCGCCGGTGTCGCGCCGACCGGCATCCTCGACGACGAGACGCTCTACCGAATGGTCTCCGACTGGCAGGGCGCGCGCATCAAGAGCCGCGCCTACCCGCAGCCCTCGGAGCTGGTCACGGCGCCGCCCACGGAGTTCTGGGACCCCTCGCGGCCCGACGAGCTGCGACAGGTGCGCCGCGATGCCTACGACGCCTACAAGCGCATGCTCGCCGCGGCCGTCGCCGACCCTTCGCTCAAGCTCGCGGTGACGCGGACGGGCCAGCTCGCGCCCGAGGAGAAGTTCCTCAAGATCGTCTCCTCCTTCCGCTCGCGCGAGTATCAGGAGCAGTTACGCAAGCGTCAGCCCAACGCGGGCCGCGCTGGACTGGCGGTCAACAGCCCGCACTTCACGGGCTGCGCCCTCGACCTCTACGTCGGCGGCGACCCCGTGGACACGAAGGACGCCAACCGCGCCATACAGGTGCAGACGCCCGTCTACCAGTGGCTCGTCCGCAACGCCGGCAAGTTCGGCTTCCGCCCCTACTACTACGAGCCGTGGCACTGGGAGTACGTGGGCGAGTCGAAGGCCGGCGGCGTTGAGCTTGTGGGCGTGATGAAGTAGGGTCTGCGGTTTTCTCAACAGCTTGCAGAAAAAGGGGGCGGCGCAGGTCGATACCTGCGCCGCCCTCTTTATTCATCACTCCGGCCGAGTCCGTCTCGGACTCGGCCGCCACTTCTCAAACACTCTCTAGCTTCCGCCCATCACCCGCCACGGCTTGGGGAAGATGCGCCAGTTGCCGTTGACGTAGGCGAGGCCGTCGTAGGCCATGCCGAGGTCTTTGCCGGGTTCGACGAACTTGAAGCGGTAGAACTTCACGCCCGGCTTCAGTTGCGCGCCCACGTCCTTCCAGCCGCCGGGGAACTCCGCGGCGCCGCCCGTCCAGCTCTTCAGCTCGTCGCTGGTGGCCGACGAGGTCAAGACCTGCGTCTGCCCCTCCTTCGGGGCGACCACCATCTGCCCGCCGTCCCACGCCGGGCCGTAGACGGTGTCGGCCTTGGCGGCCAGATCGGGCAGGAAGACGGCGTCGTAATCCGCCTTCGACGGGCGCAGCGTCTTGCTCAGTGTGGCGTGGTCGGCGCCCGGCTTGACGAACTCCGCGAGCAGAGCCTTCGCGCCGTCATCCGTGCCGGGGTGCTTCGAGGACGCGCCCGCGCCCGCGCCCGCGCCGCCGCCGCCGCAGCCGGCGAGCGCCAGCGCCAGCGCCAGCGCGGCGATGAGTCCTGATCCGTTAAGCGTCTTCCTCATAAACGACATTCCTCCTGTGAAATGGTTTTGACTGAGCGCGCTCCCGGAAACTGCTTCACGTCCGAGGCAGGCCCTTCAGAAATTGCAAGATATCGGTCTGGGCCGACTCGCGCACCATGGTATTGCCATACGCCTTGCGCTCCTGGCTCGGAGTCTTTTCAAACAACTTCTTGTAGACGACCGCCGCCTTCGAGCGGTCAACCATCGTCAGCTCGCAATCCTCGGCCTCGGCCGGGAACTCCTTCCCGTCGTCGGTCTTGTAGGTGCCCTTCTGCGTCGTCTTGCAGTGCATCAGGGCGACCGTCCCCACTTCCTCGGGCGTCGCGGCGTAGAACGCCTCCAACTCCCGGAAGTAATCGATCTGCATGAAATAAGTGTTGTCCCTGGCCGCCGAGCCTTTGCTGCCCCGCGCCTGAAAGACGGCGATCTTCCCTTTGACGTATGGCTCGGCGACGAGTTCCGTCTTCGCCGGCACGGCCGTCAGGTCGCCCACCGCCGCCATCATCTTCTTGTTGATCGGCCCGAATTTTTCTTCCGCCTTGTATCTTTCGGAGTCGCCGCACCCCGAAAGACAGGCCGACATGAACAGGGCCGCCGCGGCCAAACGCACTGATGTTTTCATCGCTTGCTTCCCGTTCGTCAGATGTGTCCGAGCGCGCGCCTTATATCACCGGACATCATCTGACGCAAGGCCGAGGCGGGCAACACGCGTCGCCTCTCACACGCGCCCCCGATAAACTAAAGGCGGCGACATCTCTGCCGCCGCCCCTTTCCCGATCATAGTTGAGACCCGCGGGCTAAAATCCCGGCCAGCCGCCCTCGCCGCCGCCCAACCGCTGCTCGTCACACTGTCGCCGCGCCGAAGAAGTGCAGACCGCGTCGCCGCCGCCGTTCAAGCCCGGCGTGTCCCCGAAGTTCCCACCCGCGCCGAGTTCCGCGCCCGCGAATAACATGATCGACAACACTATCCAGAAAGCCGTCATCGCTTTTTCCCCTTTCAGACGGGTGCGCGTCTATCAGCCGCGCGCCCTTTTTATCCTCACTTGTAAATGCGACACCGGCTCTCGAAAACGGTCACCCCCTCTGGAAATAATTTCAGCGGCTTCTTTTATCTCGCCCCTGCGTCCCGCTTCAGCGGTTTTCAAAGACCCCGGCACATCTCCAAGCCCCAGGGAGTTTCGATGGCGCGGGCGAGCGTCAACCGCACCTCGGCAAAGTTCCAGTCCTTGCGCTGCCAGATCGACCCGTCGGCATATTCCACGCGATTGATCACCACCTGCTCCTGGTAAAGATTACCCGTCTTGTCAGACAGGCTTCCCACGCTGATCACAGCGCCCGGCCCCGAAGGACTGAAGGCCTGCAATTCTTTCTCCCTGGCGGGCTTGATATTGACGCCGCAAAGAAACTGTCGGCGCGCGACATTCGTCGGATTCGCCGACTCCGTGAAGCGATACTCCCAGAACACGACTTCGATGACTTTCGCGCTCGTGTTGCGGACTTTGACCCGGTAGGCAAAGCCGTCCACGGCCTTGCGTTTGGGAGAGCGCGCTTCCCGCACGTTCCTTTCCAGCTCCGCGCTACGACTGTCAACGGTGTCGCCGGTCGGATTGCTCACCCCCGCCGGAACATTAGCCACCCCGGCCGAGGAATTGGCCCGCCGTCCTCGTTCGTAATTTTTATTCGTTGAGATCATCGCCGCCGCCGGGGCGGTGCTCGCCGCTTCCGCGACCTCGGTCGTCTGACGACTCTTCGACCACTTGAAACTGGTCACGACCACCGAAGAACCGTTGTCAGTGAGCGCGCCCTCCTGACCCGGCGGAACGAACATGAAGAGGAGCGGCAAGAGTAAGAGAGTTCTCATGGTTTGCCTCCGGCGATGACCGACGTAGTCTCGACTGTCAGGCTACGAAGACTCGCCCTTCGTAGAAAGCTGGAAGCGGGGGCCGACCGTCTTAGCTACGCCGGCTCAAATCGAGGAATGCGGGCTGCGGCGACGGAAGCACCTCGCCTCCCGCCTGTTTCTGAATTGGAAAGATAGTTATCGACCACGCCGCTGTCAATAATTGACACTGCTCACCTGCCCGGCGGGTGCGGGCAAGCGGTGAAGCCCCGGAAACCAACGCGCTCGTCGGGTCGGGTGCAACGCCTGGTCAGGTAACGGTGCGTCTCGACGCTCGTAGTGGGCAATCCCATCGCCGGATGTCCAATCGGTGATAAAATAACGAACACGATTTTTGAGGTCAAGCTTCAACTCTCAAGGAGAACGATGATGGGGCTGGAATCCGCAATCCTGCATTTCGATCACCATCCCAAGCGGGGGTTCCGCTTTGAACGATTCTACGACGGTGTAAAAATGTGGCAGGCTTCCTGCCAGTTCGAGGTCAGAATCGAACTCGACACCAAATTTAAGGGCGCGGAGCGGGCTTCAATCGAGTATCGGCAGTTCATTTGCGGCGGCGTCTGGATTCGCCGGGGCAGCGAAGAATGGACGGGGGATGACAAACCCAACGGGAACAAACACTTTCTCATCCCTCCGTATGCCGGGCAGACCAAGTCGATTGGATTACCGATGGCCCCCGTTCCCGGCACGGGTCTGAGCTTTCAGTGGAAGGAAGACGGCGAAATCGAGGCCGGAAAGATCGAACGCTACGGCTATCGCGACACGGTCCCGTTGGTCAAAACCAACGAAGTAGACAGCTGGAGGCCGGCACACTCGTTGGGTCACAGCTATTTGCTGCGCGACACCCCGTCGATCCGAGGGGAATGGGGAGGCGGGGATAAGGTCGATGTCTGGATCGAGTTATTCTTTCAGGGTTTCGTGGTGCAGGTTGAGCGTGACGCGAGCGACAATACACAGCCCGTCCGGGTCCTCAAACAAAAAAGCTGGCAGTACTTATGGCAAGACCAGAGGTTGTCGGAGTGGCTTAAGGCCACGCAAATCTAACCGCTCAACCCCCGGTCAGCCTTTCGCCGACTAACGCTCCAGATAACCCGCGAGCATCAAACCAGACCTTTAGAAGGCGCGCTGGGGGCGAGTCGGGTTCATCTGGTTGTTATGCGCGGCTTGCCAGGGATATCGTCAGAAGCGTTGGTCTGCCACCC
>DASVES010000338.1:0-12383 GCA_036380435.1 Pyrinomonadaceae bacterium
ACGGTGGCGGAAGGCGGCAAGGCCCGTCTGCGCCGTCACGTCCTCGAAGACCTTCGGAGCCTTCGGGTCAACGACGCCGACCGTGCGCCGCGTGGCCGAGACGAGCGCCGTGCCCGTCGAGACGCCGCCCATCGGCTGCGATGGTGGCGTTTGCGACGGCTGCGGTTGCTGGCCGGGCGGGTCGGCCTTCTGCGCGGCGTGTGGGAAGGGAAGGGCCGCGAGGAGGAGGGTCGCCAAGAGGGCCAAGGCGAGTCGAGACGCTGTGCGAAAGTGAATGGTCGGTGTGAACATAGTCGGCTTTGACTCGTCGGTTCTGAATTGATGCTGACTCTACTCTTGAGTGAGTGCGAAGGGCGGCTCACCGCAGAGGCGCAGAGGGCGCAGAGAATACGCAGAGGCTACTTTTCCGTAATCGTCAGATACTTGTCAATCGCCGGACTCTCAACCGTCTGACTCTTGCCCGACGGCCAGCGGACTTCGACCGAGCGCACGCTCGACGCAGAGCCGAGGCCGACGATGAGGCGGGGGTCGTTCGACGAGAGGTAACTGCCGGCGGTCGTCACGTCGAAGATTTGGCGGCGGCCGGCGGAGTCAGTGACGGCGACGCGAGCGCCGAGGCCGTGGCGGTTGCCCTTCGCGCCGACGAGCACGACGCCGAGCCAGTGGTTACGTGTGCCGCCGTTGCGAAGAATGATGGGCGCTCCGTCCGTCTGGCCGAAGACGAGGTCAAGACGGCCGTCCGAGTCGAGGTCGCCGAAGGCGGCGCCGCGGGCGGCGAGGGGCATGGAGAAGGCGGGGCCGGCGGTGGCCGAGACGTTGACGAAATTCTTGCCCGTGTTTCGCAGCAGCAGCGGCGGCTGTTTGTACGTGAGATAGCCGGAGGTCTTTTCGATGGTGTCGAGGACGTGGCCCTGCGCGACGACGAGGTCGCGCCAGCCGTCGTTGTCCACATCGGCGAAGCGCGCGCCCCAGCCCGAGTAGGTGAGCGTGGCGGGGCCGACGCCGGCCGTCTGCGTGGTGTAGGTGAACGACTGGTCGCCGTTGTTGCGGAAGAGCGGATAGGTTTCGTTCGAGAGGGCGGTGATGAACACGTCCACGAGGCCGTCGCCGTCGTAGTCGGCCGCGTCCACGCCCATGCCGGCGAAGGTCTTCCCGTTCTCGTCGTAGCCGACGCCGGCCGGGAGCGCGATCTCCTCGAAGCGTCCGCCGCCCGAGTTGCGGAAGAGTAACTGGCGGACGCCGTCGTTGGCGACGAACACGTCGGAGAGTCCGTCGTTGTCGAAATCGGCGACGGCCACGCCGAGGCCCTTGCCCTCCGAAGAGGCGATGCCGGCCTTCGCGCTGGCGTCCTCGAAAGCGCCGTCCGGCTTCTGCCGGAGCAGAAGGCTCGACGCGCCCTTGAAATTGTCTGGGTGACAGTAGGCGCGTGTGCGCGGCTCGCCGCAGAAGATGGAGCCGCGGTCGAAGTCCCATTCCATGTAGCGCGCGACGAAGAGGTCGAGGCGGCCGTCGGCGTCGTAGTCGAGCCAGGCGGCGCTCGTCGGCCAGCCCGGCGCGTTCGTGTTCGTGCGCGCCGTCACGTCTTCAAACGTGGAGTCGCCGCGGTTGCGGTAGAGACGCGCGCCGCCGTAGGAAGTGACGTAGAGATCGACGAAGCCGTCGCCGTCGTAGTCGGCGGCCGCCGCACCCATCGAGTAGCCCTCGCCGCGAAGACCTGAGCGCTCGGTCACGTCTTCAAACGTGCCGTCAGGCTTCTGTCGGTAGAGTCGGTTCCAGAAACGGGGGTCTCGCTTGTCGGGGGCGGCGCCTCTGGGCATCGGGTCGGAGAGGGCCGCGCCGTTGGTGAAATAGATGTCGAGGCGGCCGTCCGCGTCGAAGTCGAGGAGGGCGACTCCGCCGCCCATCGTTTCGGGCAGGTACTTCTGCGAGGTGGGCGAGGCGGCGTGGCGGAAGCGTATGCCGGACTGCGCGGTCACGTCCGTGAAGGTGACGGGCGACGGCTGCTGCGGTGCTGACGGCTGAGGCCGTCTTGACGGCACTGCGCCGGTCTCGTAGGAGCGGCCGGTGCGCGCGGGCGTGGCCGAGGGAGACGGCGAGGGAGTTTGTGCGTGGGGGAGCAGGGGAGCGAAGAGGAACGCGAGCAGGTGAGCGGCGGTTGCGGCGAAGAGGAGCGCGCAAGGTTTTCGGCTGAAGCTCATTACAGGCAAATCGGGCCAGTGGGGGAGTTCGGAATGCGACGCCTCGCGGAGCGTGGACGCGTGCGTTTTGTGACTCCGACTTTACAGTCGGAAGTCCCGAATAGTACAGTCTCGCCGCCGCACCGGCAACTGCATCGGGCGGGCAACGCTAAAGTCGCAGTCATGGGAGGACGCATGAAAAAATTAGGAACATGGAGAGTGTTGGCGAGCGTCGCCGTAATCGCCTTGTGTGCTGCGGGCGTGTCGGCGCAGGAGGAGCAGCAGCAGGCGGTCATCCTCGCCGGGCAGCAGCTCGCGCGCGTCGTCCCGCCGGGGTTCTACTTCGAGGGGCAGAGTGCGCCGACGCAGACGCGCAACTCGGCCGCGGCCCGCTTCGGCGCGAAGCGTCACGTCATCGCCGGGATGGTTGACACCTCCGGCTACTCGGCCGACGTGCGCGCCAAGTATGAAGGGTTCTTCATCACCGACTCGCCCGTCAGCGTCGGCGGCGAGCAACTCGGCCCCGGCGCCTACGGCTTCGGCTTCACCGACGACGGCAAGTTCAATCTCTTCGACGTGGGCGGCCGACCTCTACTCTCCGTCGGGGCCGCGGCCGACCGCGTTATCCGCCGGCCGCGCCCGCTGATGATGACGAAGGCCGACGGCGGCGTGCGCCTCTACAGCGGCCGTCAGTTCGTCGTCATCACGGCGCGTTGAAGGACAAGGACATCGGAAGGTGCGAGGTGATTACCTGAGAGCCGGGAAGGGAATTCAACATGGCGAAGAGTGATGCGGCGACGGTCGAAGAGTATCTGGAGGGTCTGCCGGAAGAGCGGCGCGAAGTCGTCTCGCGCGTGAGGGAAGTGATTCTGAGTAATCTCCCGCGCGGCTACCGCGAGTCGATGAACTGGGGGATGATCGCCTACGAGGTGCCGCTGGAGAAGTACCCCGACACCTACAACAAACAGCCTCTCGGCTACGCCGCACTCGGTGCGCAGAAGAACTACATCTCGCTCCATTTGATGTGCGCCTATCAGGACTCCGAGTTGGAGAAGAAGCTGAAAGAGGGCTTCGCAAAGGCGGGGAAGAAACTCGACATGGGCAAGTCGTGCATCCGCTTCAAGAAGCTCGAAGACATCCCGCTGGAAGTCATCGGCGAGGCCGTCGCCAGCACACCGCCCGAGAAGTTTATCGAGCAGTACGAGAAGGGGCGGCATAAGTAGACGCAGCGGGAGTAGCCTGCTGGCGCGGCGAAATATAACAAGGGGGACGAATCATGGAACACCTGCGTTACTCGGTTGCCGCGTGCCAGACCGATTTGCCGAACCCGGTCGAGCGCCGCGAGATGCGTCGCAACACCGACCGCTGTCTCTCGATGATCGACTCGGCCGTCGCCGGCTCCGCGCCCTTCCTGCCCGTCCGCCTCATCGTCTTTCCCGAGTTCGCGCACGCCGCCCCGGTCTTCCCAACGGTCGCCGAGCTGCACGAGAAGCTAGCCGTCCAAATCCCGAACGAGCACACCGAAGCCTTGGAGCAGAAGGCGCGCGAGCACCGCGTCTACATCCAGACCGGCTCGATGCTGGAGCGCGACGCGCGCTGGCCGGGGCGGGTCTTTAACACCACCTGCCTCATCGGCCCCCGCGGCGTCCTCTACAAGTACCGCAAGGTGAACACGTGGATACCCTACGAGGTGCACAGCAGCCCGCACGACCTCGAAGGCTACGACGAGCCGCTGTTCCCCGTCGCCGACACCGAGATCGGTCGATTGGGTTGCGCCATCTGCTACGACTGGCTCTTCCCCGAAGCCATCCGCCAGCTCGCCGCAAACGGCGCCGAGGTGCTCATCCGTGTCTCGGCCTACATGGACCCGTGGGGCGCCACCGCCCCCATGGACTGGTGGACGATCATCAACCGCGCGCGGGCCATCGAGAACACGGCCTACGTCGTCGCCGCCAATCAGGGCGCAAGCCTCAAGCACTATCCGCCATATTCATGGCCCGGCGGCAGTCAGGTCGTCGATTTCGACGGACGCCTCCTCGCCGAGGCCAGTCCGGGGCCGGGCGAGAGAATCGTCGTCGCGCCCTTGGACATCTCCGCACTGCGACACGAGCGCGCCGCCCGGCGCGGTCATCACATGCTCGCACACCTCCGCACGGAGGCTTACCCCGTCTACGCCACCCACCGCTATCCGCCGGTGGAGACGGGCCAGGATGAGCAAGGTCTATCCTACGAGGGCAACAACCGCCTCATCGACGAGGCGAAGAACCGACTTCCCTGATTGTTGACGCTACGCCCACGCAGGCGAACACAGATGAAACGGATGCGACGGATGAACACGGATTCATGCTCATCCGTCTCATCCGTCGCATCCGTGTTCCCGCCCGCACGCGCTCAGGCGCACCGTCCCAACTAATCGAACGAATCGACATCGAAGTACGCGCTGCCGCCCTGCGGCTTGAACCCGCCCCAAATAAAGATTGACAGGCGGTTGAATCTGTAATAAAAACGACTTCGTTCGGGCGTGCAACAAACCTCCCTGCGAATGCGGTTTTCAAGTTACAAGTTTTCTTCAGGGACAGGGCTACATCTCCACCCATCGATTCGTCGCCGGTAACGCACCGTGCGACGGTCATCGCTACGGGTGGCGCAATCATCCGGCTCACTCCACCTGCGAGGTTCGCTATGTATACATTCCGAAGTGGCTTCTCCTCCTCCATGCGCGGAGCCGCGGCTCTCCTCTTCGTTATCGCCTTATCTCTTTCGGCCCACGCGCAGTCCAGCAAGGGCGAGATTTCGGGCAGCGTCACTGACGCCAACGGAGCCGCCGTCCCCAAGGTGAACGTGAAGGCCACTAACAACGGGACTGGCGCCGTGCGCGAGGACACGGCGAGCGATGACGGCGCGTACAGCCTCCAGCTCCTCGACCCCGGCCTCTACACCGTCGAGGCCACGGCGCCGAACTTCCAGACCTATCGCGCCGAGAACGTGAAGGTGGATGTCGGCTCCACGCAGGCGCTCCCGATCACCCTTCAGGCCGGACAGATCACCGACGTGGTGACGGTGACGGCCGAAGCGCCGCTCGTGCAGAGCGAGTCGAGCGACCGCGGCAGCGTCATCTCGGGCCGCGAGGTCACGGAGCTTCCGCTCTCGGGACGCAACTTCACGCAACTGGCGTTGCTCACGCCGGGCGTGGCGCGCGCCGCCAACGCCGGTGTCGGCGGCGCCGGGCCTGACTCGCGCCAGTTCAACAATGGCGACCCGCGCGCCGGCTCGGGCGGCCCCGGCAGCTCCAACGCGCAGGGCGACACGCCGACCTCGCGCTTCGCACGCTCCGGCGGCGGCGCCCTGACCGTCAACGGCCAGCGGCCCACCAACAACAATTTCTCTCTCGACGGCGTGGACAACAACGAGTCGCAGTTCGGCACCGTCGGCGTCTTCCCGAACCCGGACGCCATCGCCGAGTTCCGCGTCACGACGAGCGTGCCGCCGGCCGAGGTCGGCCGCGCCAGCGGCGCCGTCATCAACACCACGACCAAGTCGGGCCGCAACGACTTCTTCGGCTCGCTCTACTACTACGGCCAGAACTCGGCCCTGAACGCCTATCACCCGATGCTCAAGCGCGACCGCGCCATCGCCCAGTCGCGCGGCGACACCTTCATCCCCGAGAAGGCCGTCCAGCAGATACACGAGTTCGGCGGCACCTTCGGCGGCCGCATCGTCCGCGACCGCACGTTCTTCTTCTTCGATTACCTCGGCCAGCGCAACAACCTGCCGTTCCCCTTCACCTCGACGGTGCCGGCCCTCGGTGTGACCAGCGGCGACTTCTCGGCGTACTCGACCATCCGCGACCCGCTTACGGGGCTGCCGTTCCCCAACAACCGCATCCCGGCCAACCGGCTCGACCCCATCGCCGTCAGAATCCTCGACCTCTTCCCCGACCCGACGGCCAACATCTTCAACCCCGGCGAGTTCAACCGTAACTACGCCTCGCAGCGCAACGTGCAGGAGCGCATCAACAACTACGGCATCAAGGTCGATCATCGCTTCAACTCGTCGAACTCGCTGACCGTGCGCTTCAACGACCAGAAGCTGAAGAACGTGCGCGACAACTTCTTCAAGACGCCCGACGACGTGCCCGCGCCGGGTCTGCCGACGGCCGGCTTCGGCGCCGGCGAGGAGATCGGCGACACGCGCCAGCTCGTCATCACCGACACGCACACCTTCAGCCCGACCCTCCTCAACGAGTTCCGCTTCGGCCTGACGAACATCAACATCGCCATCTACAACTGTGGTGTGCTGGGCGCCTGCGGCGTCAGTGAAACCTGGGGCACAGACCTCGGCATCCCGAACGTCAACCTCGGCGGCCCCGAGACCTCGGGCGGCCCCGGCATCGGCTGGACGGGCGCGGGCTTCGTCGAGTTCCTCGGCGACGGCGGCCTCTTCCAGGCCAAGAGCCGCAACCCCTACTTCGCCGACAGCCTGACCATCCTCAAGGGCAACCACGTCGTGAAGACGGGCGCCGAGATTCGCCTCCGCATGCTCGAGACGATCTGCGGCGGTTGCGCCGGCTTCGAGAAGGGCGCTATCGGTTTCGACGACGGCGGCACGGGCAACGCCCTCGCCAACTCGCTCCTCGGCCGCACCGGCTTCGCCCAGCGCAGCCGCACCTTCGGCGGCCCCTTCGACCTCCGCATGCAGGAGTACGGCTTCTTCGTTCAGGACGACTGGAAGGTCAACGACCGTCTGACCCTCAACCTCGGCATGCGCTACGACCTCCTCCCCGGCCCCAACGCCGCCACCGAGACCGGCGGCCGCATCGGCTACTATTTCCCCGAAGACCGACGCATCGTCGAGGCCAGTGGTTCGGGCGACCGCATCGTCGAACTCGACCGCAACAACTTCGGCCCGCGCGTCGGCTTCGCTTACGCCGTCAACGACTCGAAGACTCTGGTCGTGCGCGGCGGCTACGGCCTGCTCTACTCGCTCGACGGCGTGGACTACCCCGCGGGCGTGCGCAACCCGCCCAACACCAACATCACCTTCGACAACTGGACGCTCGCCTCGGGGCCGCCGACGCCGACGCCGCTCGACCCGGCCAACGTGCCCACGGGGACGAACCTCTTCACCGTTGACCGCCGGCAAAAGAACGGGATGACGCACCAGTTCCAGTTGAGCACCCAGTGGCAGTTCTCGCCCGACTGGTCGCTCGACGTGGGCTACGTCGGCAACCGCTCCAAGAACCTGCTCGCCACGCTCCAGCAAGGCTCGGGCGGACAGGGTGTCGCGCGCAACGCCGCCGGCGCTCTCATCAACAGCGTCCTGCTCTACTCGAACGTCGCCGAGTCGTCCTACGACGCCTTGCAGACGCAGTTGCAGAAGCGTCTGTCGAACAACATTCAGGGGCAGGTCTCCTACACGTGGAGCCACACCATCGACAACGCGACCGGCGTCTTCAACGGCCTCGGCGACGCCAAGAATCAGGGCCGGCAGGGGCCGGTCGATCCGTTCAACCTCGACGCCGACCGCGGCAACTCCGTCTTGGACATCCGCCACCTGCTCTCGGCCAGCGCGATCATCGACCTGCCCTTCGGCAAAGGACAGCGTTATCTGAACGACGGCATGGGCGCGCGCATCCTCGGCGGCTGGCAGTTGAACTTCATCCAGTCGGCGCGCTCCGGCTTCCCGTTCACCGTCACCTGCAACTGTGGACTCATCCGGCCGTCGCTCGTCGGCGACCCGTTCGCGAACGTCCCCTTCGGACGCGCCCTGAACCCCGCGGCTTTCTCGACCACAGTGGGCATCACCAACGTGACGAACGCCGCCGGCCAGACCGTCAGCTACGGCAGCCTCGGGCGCAACACCTTCCGCGGCCCGGCGATCTGGAACACCGACATGTCGCTCTTCAAGAACACGTCGATTACCGAGAAGTTGAAGTTCCAACTCGGCATCGAGGCCTTCAACCTCTGGAACCACACGAACCTGACGGTGCCGAACAACAACTCGTCGGACGTGGGGAACGACCGCGGGCGGCCCACCGGCTTTGGCGTCTTCGACGGCGCCTATCCCGGCCGCTTCCTCCAGTACCGTCTGAAGTTCATCTGGAACTAGGCGGGGCCCCGAGGGGGCCGCGACAGTCGGCAGGCCCGAATGCGAATCAGAAGCCCGGAGCGGCGGTGAGTTTTTGGCCGCCGCTCCGGTTTGTTTTAGAAGGCGCTCGGCTCGCACCGAGCCGCCGCTGTCTGATAGAATCGCCCGCGTCCGACGAGCCGCCCCGCCCGTGCAGTTCTTATGCTTTGTCGCCCGCTCCTTATCCTGACGATTGCTCCGGTCTTCGCCGCCGCTGCGACTACAACGGCGCGCGCGCAGGCCGGCACGCTCACGCCTGCTGCGCCGCCGCGCTCGCACGTCGAACGCTTCAGCACCGTCGAGATGCGCGCCGAGCGGGTTGAAGCGGACGCCAACTCAAAGCTTACCGCCGACCCGCGGGACGCCGCCGCGCTCAACTCCCGCGCCGTCGCTCGCCTCTTCCTCGGCCGCTACCGAGAGGCCCACGAAGACCTTCGCCGCGCCGTCTCAATCAAGCCTGACCGGGCCGCCTATCACGCCAACCTCGGCTCCGCTCTCTGGAAGCTCGGCCGCGCCGACGAGGCCGTCGCCGCCGAGCGCGCCGCCGTCCGTCTGGACGATAAAAACTTTCAGGCGCGCTACCAGCTTGGCCGCTTCCTCCTGCGGCTCGGCGGGCGCGAGCGCACGACCGAAGCGGTCGAACACCTCCGGCGCGCGCTGGAGATCGACCCGCGCCAGCACGACGTTCGCCTTGAATTGATCACCGCCTATCGCGCGCTCGGCGACCGCGCTTCGGCTTCCAATCACCTCGACTTCCTCTGGGACGCGCGCCCTTCAGACCCGCGCGTCTTCTACACGAGCGCGCTCCTCGCCACCGACCGCGACGACCTCACGGCGGCCATCAAAGACTTCCGCGAGGCCCTGCGCCGCGACCCCGCTTTCCACAGCGCGTGGCAGGATTTGGGCGTCGCTTACATGAAGCTCAAGCGTTGGGACGAGGCCATCGAAACCTTCACGGAGCTTGCGCGCCTGCGGCCCGAATCGGTCGAGGCCGCCTACCTCCACGCCCTCTCGCTCTTCAACGCGGGCCGCGCGCGTGAGGCCGAAGGGGAGGCCCGCCGCGCCCTGCGGATCAACGCCGGCGCTGCCGAGGCCCATACCCTTCTTGGCGTCGTCCTCGCTTCGCGCGGCGACGCGAGCGCCGAGGCCGTCGAGACGCTTGGGCAGGCCGCCGCGCTCAGCCCCAACAGCTTCGACGCACACTTCTACCTCGGGCGCGTGCTCTACTCGATGCGCGATTACGCCAGCGCGGTAAAAGATTTGAGCGCCGCCGTCCGACTCAACCCGCGCCACGCCGAGGCGCGCTTCTTCCTCGGCACGGCGCTCGAAGCGTCGGGCGACTCGCGGGCCGCGCTCGAACAGTATCAGGAGCTGGTGAAGATCGATCCCCAATCGGTCTACGGGCAACTCGGCACGGGCGCCCTGCTCGTCAAACAGGGAAAGACGGAGGAGGCCGTGGCGGCGCTCGCTCGCGCGTCTGCGTCCGACCCGAAGAACTTCGAGGCCCACCTCGCGCTCGGGCGCGCGCACGCGCTCGCGGGCCGCCACGCCGAAGCCGTCGCTTCTCTCGAACGCGCCGCCGCACTCGCGCCGCACCGCCCGGACGCACGTTATCAGCTCGGACTCTCGCTCCGCCGGCTCGGGCGCGACGAAGACGCCAAAAGGGAATTCGCCATCGTGGAAAAACTAAACGCAGACTTCCGCGCGGGCGTGACGACCAGACATTAACAGCGTTGCAAGATTGTAGGGGCAGGGCAAGTCCGCGGCCCGCGACTCTCAAGACATTCAAACATGGATGGACAGGACAAACAGGATAAGAAGATTTGAAATCTCCAATCTGAAATCTCAAATCAGCGCTTTCTTCATCCTACCTATCCTGTCCATCCATGTTAATTCTGCTGTTGACACGGGCCGCGGACAAGCTCTGCTCCTACAGACATCGACCGCGTTGAGGTTTGAACGCAGACGCTAAGCTGAGAGGGCTGAGGTCAGGGAAGTGAAGACGTTTTCGGAGTTGTCGAGAGTTCCGGCGCGCGACGGGCGACCAAGCCCCGCGCTCGTTCTCTCACTCCGTCTCATCACGGCTTCGCTCGCGTTCGTCTTCGCTTTGCAACTCGCCAGTTCTCGTGCCCACGCACAACCCGCCAGTCAAAGAGGTCGGCCCAATGCGGTGCAGCGCGGCGGAGCGTCCACTTCAGAGTTGAGCGCCGCGGCGCGCTCCTCTCTCGACGCCGCCGTCGAAGCCCTCCAACGTGATGCTCTGGCCGACGCCGAGCGCGCGGCCCGTGTGGCCGTCGGGGCCGCCCCGCGCTCGCCCGTCGCCCGTAATGTCCTCGGCGTCGTGCTCGACCGCCTCGGCCGACGCGACGAGGCCGTCGCCGAGTTCGACGCGGCCATCCGCCTCGACCCGGATTTCGTGGGCGCGCGCAACAACCTCGCGCGCACTCTGGCCGAGCGCGGCCGCACCGCCGAGGCCGTCGCCGAGTTCGAGCGCGTGCTCAAGGTAGACCCGACGCACGCGCAGGCCCGATTCAACCTCGGCTCGCTCCACGCCGCCACAGGCGACTTCGCCAAAGCGGCCGAGCACTTCGCCCGCGCGCGCGCCACTTCCCCCGACGACGCGCGCCTCGCGCTGGCCTTCCTGAGCGTCGCCTATCGTGCCGGCCGCAAGGCCGAGGCCGACGCGGCGGCCGACACCGTCGAGCGCGCGGCCCTCTCAGACGCACGCGCCCTCTTCACGCTCGCCACCGTGCTCGCGCAGAGCAATCAGTACGAGCGTGCCGCGCGTCTCTACGCACGCGTCAACGAGCTGACGCCGCGCACCTACGAGGTGCTCTACAATCTCGGCGTCGCGCTCTATAATCTCGAACGCGGCGAGGAAGCGGCCCGACATTTAGCCGAGGCCGCCGACCTCAACCCCGACCCCGCCGAGACGCACTTCCGCCTCGGCCTCATCGCCAGCGAACGCGGCGACAGCGCCAACGCCGTCGAAGAGCTGCGCCACGCCGTCGAGCGCGACCCGAAGAGCGCCAACTACCGACACCTGCTCGGCCGCGAGTACTTCCGCGCCGGCTTCTGGGAGGGCGCGATTGCGGAGTTCACACGCGCCGCCGAGATCGAGCCGGCTCAGGCGCAGCACTATCTTTCGCGGGCCGACGCCAACTACCGCAAGGGCGAGGCGGCGGCCGCTGCCGCAGACTTCGACCGCGCCGCCGAACTCGACCCGAAGATCGAGAACATCGGCTACTGGCAGGGCTACACGCACCGCGTCGCCGGCGACTTCGAGGTGGCTCGCCGGCGCCTCGAAAAGTTCGTCGCGGCGCACCCGGCGCACGCCGACGCCCTCGCCAGCCTCGGCTTCATCGCTATCGAGCAGGGTCGGCTCGAAGAGGCCGAGCAGCCGCTCCGGCGCGCGCTCGAACTCGATGCAAAGAACGTCCCCGCGCTTTACGACTACGCGCGCGTCGCCCTCAAGCGGCGCGACTACGCGGAGGCCGTTTCGCGCTTCGAGCACGTCGTCGAGAAGCACCCGGCCTACACGCAGGCGTACTATCAACTGTTCCTCGCGCACACGCGTCTCAAGCAGACGGAGAAGGCGCAGGCCGCGCTCGCCGAGTTCAAACGGCTGGAGGGTCTGGAGAAGCAGACCACGCAGGAGCGCATGGCCGACGACAAGGTGCGGACGCAGCAGATGCTCGGCCAGTCGCCGCGCTAAGACGGCCGACGTACTTCGCGGCCGTGCGTCGCAATCGAAGCCGCCGCGAGGGCCGCACGCCGGAAGGCGTCCGAGGGTTTATACAAGGGAAGTTTTCACAAAAGGGAAGTAGTAATGAGCATGAGTTTTACCGGAAGTGATTCGAGAAGAATGCGCCGCACGACGTTCGTGGCCCTGGCGGCGGTGTGTCTCGCTGCCATCGCGACGCGCGCGCAGGAACAGCAGTCGTGGTCGAAGCCGCTTGAGGAGTGGACGCGGGAGGACGCGCAGAAAGTTTTGAACGCTTCACCGTGGGCGCGCAGACAGTCGATCAAAGTTGAGCAGCGCAGGACCGGCCGCATCGCCGGCGCGCCGAACCCGATCAT
>DASVES010000339.1:0-2599 GCA_036380435.1 Pyrinomonadaceae bacterium
CGCCCGAGCTTGCGGTCGAGCACGGAGCCGGCGCTCTCCAGCACCCTCCGCATCAGCCGCTCGACGAGCGCCTCGTCGCGCTTCTTTTCCTTCTCTGGACTCATAATGGCCTCGGCCGCGTCACCCCGTTAAAGAAAACGCCCGCCGAACTCGGACTACAGCCGCGCCTGCTTGCCGCGCCGCGCGCCCAGGGGAGAAGTGTGGCGAAGGGTTGAATAGCTTGGCTGACATTCTAGCCGATAAGGGGGGTCGCGGAGAAGCAAAGGTTTAGAGTTTGTCTGTCAAAAGTCTTCCCCGTTGCTTTCGCGGAGGCGGGGATTCGTCGTGACGAGACACCGGGCGGCGACGGCCGTCAGAGCGCACTCCTCTGCCGCGCCGCTTCGTACAGGACGACGGCGACGGCGACGGCCACGTTCAGACTCTCCACCGGCGCGCGCATCGGAATCCGTATCGAGTCGTCGGTCGCCAGTGCCTCCTCGTGTCCCAGACCCGCGCCCTCGGAGCCGACGACGACGGCGCGCGGCCCCCGCCAGTCCAACTCGGTGTGGGTGCGCGCCGCCCCGAGCGACGTGCTCACGGTGCGGACGCCGCGACGCGCGCACCACTCAAGCACCTCGCCGAACTCGGCGCCCGCCCAGACGGGGAGGCGGAAGGTCGAACCCATCGCGCCGCGCAGGGCCTTCGGCGAGAAGAGGTCGGCCGTGCGTGTGGTGGTGACGACGGCTGTGGCCCCGGCGGCCTCGGCCACGCGCAGGATGGCCCCGGCGTTCGAGGGGTTCTGAACGCGGTGCAGGACGACGACGAGCGGCGTCACACCGGGCCGCGCGTCGAGCGTGTCGGGGCCGGACGCGGGGCGGCGCGCGAGCAGGACGACGCCCTGCGGCGACTTCGTGTCTGAGAGTTGCCCCATGACGGCGTCGCTGACGGCGACGACTTTCGCGGCGGCGGTACTGAGCGAGTCGAGCAAACGTTGGGCGCGTTCGTCGCGCGCGAAAGTGTCGGTGTGCAGGACGGCCGCGACTTCGAGACCGGCGTGCGCGGCCTCTTCGCAAAGACGAAGGCCCTCGACGAAGACGAGGCCCCTGTCCTTGCCCTCGCGCACCTCGCGGGCGCGGCGGACGAGTGGGTTGTGGCGGCTGGTGATCTTCTCTTCCATCAATCTCCCGCTTCAATCCCCGCCCACACGGGCCAGTGATCCGATATGCCGCGGACGCGCGCGACGCCCCAACGGTGGACACGTGCGCGGCGGACGAAAATCCAGTCGGCGTGCAGACGCAAAAGACCGGCGCGCCATGTCGCCGTGCCCGAGGGCATGGGGGTTGAGAAGCCCTGACTTTCAAGGAGTCGCCGCGTAGCGTCGCGCGCCTCGCGCGTCAGCGTGTTGAAGTCGCCGAGGAGGACGACGGGGCCGCTGCCGAAAAGTCGGTCGGCGGTGGCGACGACGGCGCGGTGTTGTTCGAGACGGGCCTCGACGGGGCCGTGGGGGTCGATGTGGACGTTGAGAACTCCTACAGGGCCGTGCTCCGTTGGGATGCTGGCCGCAAGCGCGAGCCGCGGGCGCCACGGACAATCATTCCACGGCAGGTCGATGCGCGTAGTTTCTTCAAGAGGGAGGCGGCTGAGGAGCGCCACGCCCGTGTCTCCCGCGTCGCCGGGGCCGAACGGCTCCTCGAAGTTCAGATACCACTGCTTCGTGCGCGGCGCCACGTCGCGCGGGACGGACATTCCGGCATAGGCGTAGTTCATTCGGAGCGACGCGGCGAGTTCGCGCGCAACGTGTCGGGCGCCGGCGCGGGTCGTGCGGCGGTCGGCCTCCTGAAGGGCGACCACGTCGGCCGGCGGCATCCGCTCACCGTCCGCGAGCAGGGAGGCGGCCCGCAGGATGTTGCCGCCGACGAGCGCGCTTCGGCGCGACGGCCGCGACAGGCCCGCGCGGCGCAGGAGGCCGCCGGTGATGAGAAAGGAGCCGACGGCGTAACGGATGTTGAAGGTGGCGACGACTACTCTGCGTTGAGTAGAGGCGGCTCGCGTCTCTGAAGCGAACGTGCCGAACTCGACTCCGCGGGCGTCGCCGCCGGCGGGCGACGCGGGCGATTCGATGTCGGCGGGAAGTCGCATAGAAGGCTTCAGTCTATAATGTCGTCGGACGAAATTTTCAGGCGTTGATTGATTCCGGGCGGGGGTGATTATAGATGAAGAAGCAGGTGATTGCCGTGGTGGACGATCTTTTGTTCGCGTCGAAGATTCGCGGGGCGGCTGAGCAGGCCGGGGCCGAGGTGCGATTCGTGAAGACGGCCGACGCGCTGTTGGAGGCGGCCCGGAGCGGGGAGCCGGCCGTCATCATCCTCGACCTTCAGACGAGTTTGCTCGACCCCTTCGCGGCCACGGAGATGTTGAAGGCCGACGAGCAAACGCGCGGCGTGAGCGTCGTCGGCTTCTTTCCGCACGTGCAGGCCGACTTGCAGCGGCGCGCGCAGGCCGCCGGAATCGAACACGTCATGCCGCGCTCGGTTTTCAATCAGCGGCTGCTTGAAATCGTCGGCGGAGAGCTATAGGCCGCCGGAGTATGGCAACAGTACCGCGAGCGGTAGCGAGCGGG
>DASVES010000340.1:0-9008 GCA_036380435.1 Pyrinomonadaceae bacterium
CACTGCTCGGTCGAAGTCGTCCGCGAGCAAAAGCCCGAGTAGAGCGCTCCGGCCGACGGCGAACACTGAGTTGAAGCCGACGGGCGCAGGTTACGACGGGAGGCACAGATGGCAACGATGAGGGCGACGGTTTTTCACGGCAAAGACGACATTCGCGTCGAGGAGGTGGAGAGGCCGCACGCGGGGGTGGGCGAGGCCGTCATCCGTGTGACGCTGACGACCATCTGCGGCACCGACCTCCACATCCTTCGCGGCGAGTACCCCGTCCGCCCCGGCCTCGTCATCGGCCACGAGCCGGTGGGAGTCGTCGAGGAACTCGGGCCGGGCGTCGTCGGTTACGAGGTCGGAGATCGCGTGCTCGTCGGGGCCATCACCCCGTGCGGCCAGTGCCGCGGCTGCCTCTCAGGGCACCTCTCGCAGTGCGGCCACGGCGATGCTTTCGAGGCGCTGGGCGGCTGGCGCTTCGGCAACACGATCAACGGCGCGCAGGCCGAGTACTTGCTCGTGCCGCACGCGCAGGCGAACCTCGCGAAGATTCCCGACGGGATGACGGACGAGCAAGTGGTGCTCCTTGCCGACATCGCCTCAACGGGCTTCAGCGGCGCAGAACGGGGAGGCGTCCGTATCGGCGACTCGGTCGTGGTCTTCGCACAAGGGCCTATCGGGCTGTGCTCGACCGTCGGCGCGAGGCTCATGGGCGCGGCCCTCGTCATCGGCGTTGACGGCGACTCGAACCGCCTGGCGATGGCGCGCCGGATGGGCGCCGACGTCGTGCTCGACTACCGCGAGGTAGATGTTGTCGCAGAAGTGAAAAAGCTGACGGGCGGCGGGGCGGACGTGACGATTGAAGCACTCGGCGCGCAGGAGACGTTCGAGAGCGCCCTGCGATCTTTAAGACCCGGCGGCACGCTCTCCAGCCTCGGCGTCTATTCGGGGAAGCTGCAAGTCCCCTACGACGCTTTCGCCGCGGGGCTCGGCGACCACCGCATCGTGACGACGCTGTGCCCCGGCGGGAAGGAGCGGATGCGCCGCCTGATGGAGATGGTCAGGAGCGGTCGCGTCGATCTGACGCCGCTGCTGACGCACACCTTCTCGCTGGAGAACATTGTGGAAGCCTACGCGCTATTCGGCGAGCGACGCGACGGCGTGATGAAGGTCGCGATCAAGCCCTGAAGCCGCGCCCGGCGCGCCTTGCTCTGCCGAAGTGGCCCTCGCGAATTAGAAGACAACAGGGAGTGAATACCATGCGCAGTCTAATCCGATTCATTCTGGCCTTATGTTTCGTCTCGGCGGCGGCGACCGGGGCCGGCCAAGCTCAGGACGATGAGCGCCTCCGCATTGATACCCGCCTCGTCTCCGTGCACGTCTCCGTGACCGACTCTCGCGGCCGCCACGTCCCGGGTCTCACCCGAGACCGGTTCGAAATCTTCGACAACAAGGCGAGGCGGGAGGTGGCGCACTTCTCGGCCGAAGAGGCCCCGTTCTCAATCGGGATCGTTTATGACATCCACCCGTCCACGCCCGAGCGCGTGGACGCCGCCCTGCGCGCGATCAAGCAGTTCACGGCGACGCTGCGCGGGGAGGATGACTTCTTCCTGATGGTCTTCAACGAGCGCGGGAGCGTCGTCGTAGAATTCGTCCCGACCGCCGATCAGGTCACGAATCACCTGACGTACGCCGCGCCGAAGGGGCCGGCGTCGCTCTACGACGCGGCGTTTCAGGCGGCGGAGAGGCTGCGCTCTTCGCGCAACGTGAAGAAGGCACTCCTGATCATTTCGGACGGGGAGGATCACGACAGCGGCCACAGCGACAAGGACGTGCGCGACCGCGCCCGCGACTTCCAGATTCAGGTCTACGGTATCGGCGTCGCCGACCCGGCGGACGACCCGTTCGCCGGGCGCGGCCGGTGGGTGCTCGAAGACATCACGGGCCGGACGGGCAGGCGCGCATTCCCCGCAGGCGCGGACGCGTCGCTCGGGCGTGCCGCGCTCGACGAGCTATCTCGCACGTCCGGCGGGACGGCCTACTTCCCCGGCGGCGGGGTCAAGGGCGAGCAGGAGTTGGCCGCCGTGTGCGCGCAGATTGCGCTGGAGTTGCGCCGGCAGTACGCGCTCGCCTTCTACCCGGCGGAGGCGCCCGGCGCCGGGTGGCACAAGCTGAGCGTCCGGGTCACCCCGCCCGCCGGCTCGGGGAAGCTGCGCCTCACCTACAGAAAAGCTTACCGGCCGCCCGAGAGGTGAGAGCTGATGAGCGCCCACCCTTGCGCCGCGAAGCACGGGGCCGTGAGTTCAGACAGCCCATCGAGTGAGAGACGCTTCGCCCCACCCTCGCGTTGGCTGGCGGCGGCCGCCGTCATCATGTCGGTCTTCGCGTCCTCGCTCTTCTGGATAGAGAACCCCCTTCACGCCCGCGCCGTCATCGTCGCCGGCGTGTGTCTGACGCTCTGGCTGAGCGAAGCCGTCCCGCCCTTCGTGCCGACACTCGCCCTCTGGCTGCTGGCGCCGCTGCTGATGCAGCCTCTGAGTGAGGATTTCAGTCTGGCGAAGGTGCTCGGCTGGTCGGCGGAGCCGGTGCTCGCCCTCTTCCTCGGCGGCTTCGCCCTCGGCGTCGCCGCGCGCCGGCACGGCATCGACGCGCTGATCGCCCAGGTGGCGTTAAGGCTCTCGGGCGGTCGCCGCCTCGCGCTCGTCGCGCTCACCGCCGCCGTCACCGCCTGCCTTTCGATGTGGATGTCGAACATCGCCGCCGCCGCGATGATGATCTCGGCGGTGCATCCGCTGGTCGCCGACGTGCCTGCGGATGATCGTTTTCGCCGTGCCCTGCTTTTGAGTATCGCCGTGGGGGCGAACTTCGGCGGCATCGGTACGCCCGTCGGCACCGGGCCGAACGCCATCGCCGTCGCCGCAGTCTCGCGTCATCACACGATAACCTTTCTCGACTGGATGGGGTTCGCCCTGCCGCTGGCGGTCGGTTTGATAGTGGCCGGTGTGGTGATCTTAGCGCTGCGGTATCGCGTGCGGGGGGCAATCAGACTTCCGGACTTGCCGCGACAGCCTCTCTCCTGGAGCGCGCGGTGTGTCGTAGCGGTTTTTCTCGTCACCGTCGCGGCGTGGCTGACGGAGCCTCTGCACGGCGCTTCGTCCGCGCTCGTCGCGCTGGCGGCGAGCGCCGTGCTTTTCGGCACGGGGCTGCTCGACCGCCAAGACCTCTCGCGGCTCGACTGGTCAACCCTCGTGCTCATCGCCGGCGGGATCGGCTTGGGCAACCTGCTCGAAAAGTCGGGGGTGGTGACGGCCGTCGCCGCCGCGTTGCCGTGGGAGCAGGCCCCGCAACTGGTGCGCGTCCTCGTGCTCTGCTCAGCGAGCGCGATGCTCTCGGCGCTGATGAGCAACACCGCGACCGTCACGATGCTCATCCCGCTCGCCGCGAGCCTCGACCCCTCGCCTTCGACCGCCATCCTGATCGCCGTCGCGGCGTCTTTGGGAATGCCTTTCGTCATCAGCACGCCGCCGAACGCGATGGTCTACGGCGAGGGCGGCGTCAAGTCCTCCGACCTCCTGCTGCCCGGCCTCGTGCTGATGATCTTGGGCTGCCTCGTCGTCGGCCTGACCGGCCCATACGTTTTGAAATTTATCGGGATCCCCTGAGCCCGCTCGGGTCACCGACGCTGAGGGCCGGCCGTGCTGCGAACGGATGTGAGGTGCAATTCCATGCGAACATTTAAGGCGGGCGCACTTTATTTCCTCATCGCTTTCGCGGCCGGCTTTGCGCTCGGGCCGATCCGCGTGCTGTGGGCCGCCCCACGCTTCGGCGAGAGGGCCGCGGAGATGATGGAGATGCCCCTGATGCTCGCCGTAATAATCCCGGCGGCGCGCTGGACGGTTCGGCGCTTCGCAGTGCGGCCCTCTGCGGGCATCGGCGCCGGCCTCATCGCCCTCGGCCTCCTGCTCGCGGCGGAATTTACTTTCGTCCTCTGGCTCCGGGGCCTTTCGATTTCCGAATACGTCGCGGGCCGTGACCCCGTGTCGGGCACCGCCTACGCCCTGATGCTCGTCGTGTTCGCCCTCCTGCCGTGGCTCGTCGCCCGGCGGCGCCCGAACGTGACCCATCACACACGCGCATGACGCGTGTGTCAACCACGAAGGAGTGAAGAAGATGAAAGAGAACAAGACAGGAGCAAAAGTCGTCGGGGCGGGCATGGCCGGTGCGGCGGCGCTCTCCGCGTACCTGTTCGTGATCCGCCCCTGGCATCTCAGGTGGGGCGCGACCGACGAGGAGACGCGGATGACCCTGCCGGGTGACGAAGTGACGGGCGACGCGGATTATCAGGTCACGCATGCCGTCACCGTCAACGCCCCCGCTGACGCAATCTGGCCCTGGCTGGCGCAGGTCGGGCAGGGGCGCGGAGGCTTCTACAGCTACTCTTGGCTGGAGAATCTGTTCGGACTGCGCATCCGCAACGCCGACCGCGTGATGCCGGAATTCCAACACCCGGAGGTCGGGGACTTCATCCGCGCGGCTCCCCCCGACTGGCTCGGCGGCAGGTATGCAGAGTACGCCGGGTGGCACGTCGTCGTGCTCGAACCCGAGCGCGCGATGGTGCTGCGCCCCCACCCGGATGTTGAGGACAACACCTGGGCCTTCGTCCTGAAACCCGTTGACGGCGGGAAAACGCGGCTCATCGCGCGGGCGCGCGGCAAACGGAAGCCGTCGCTTTCGGCCTCGCTGTTTAATTTCTTCGTCGGCGAGCCGGCCCACTTCATCATGGAGCGGAAGATGCTGCTGGGGATTAAGCGCCGGGTTGAAGGTGAACGGGCCGGCTCACTGGGATGGGGCGGCAATCGACTGCCTCTCTCACTGAAAGACGCGAATCCAAGTCGCGATAAGTCGTGAATCGTGAATGAAGCGGTCACCATTCAGCTTTCGGCCGGGACGAGCGGGCCGCGGTGCTGTGTGTCAGCGGCGGCAGCTCTTTCGGCGAATGCCGTTTGCCGAAATGCTGGGTGCTGACCGCCCGATGCACGATTCACGACTTACAATTTTCTTCTCTAAAAGTACGGGTCAACTCTCAAATGATCTTTGACGCGCTCGACGCCGGGCGCGTGGGTGAGGGCGCCGAGGACGGTCTGCTTCTCCGTCCAGGTGTGCACCTTGCCGGAAACGTCGGCCGTCCCGTTTCTCAGGTCAACGTCGATGCCTTCGGCCTCCTGCTCGGCGTAGCGCCGGAGCGCCGCCACAATCGCGTCGCGGGCGTTCTCGATGCTGGGCGTGTGCGGGCTGACCTCGATGAGGTTGTAGACGCCGCGCACCCCGGCCGTCCGGCGCGCGATGCGCTCGGCCTCCTCGCGCTCCCGCAGGCGCTCGACCTTGCCGCTGAGGGCGACCCACCCGTTCGAGATGGCGACCTGAAGCGAGTGTTCGTTGATCACCGCGTCGCGTTCGAGCGCGCCCATCACGGACTTCGCGATCTCCTGGTCGGTGGGCCGCACGCCCGCGTCGAGGTCGATCTGGTTGACGAGGTAGAAGTAGGTGTCGGCGCGGTTCGCCGCTTCGAGCGCGGCGAGGATTTCGGAAGTGCTGGAGACCGTGCCCGTCAGCGTCACGGTGCCGTCCCTGACTTCCACGCCGATGGCCGTGCCCTTGAGGCGCGATTCCTGCCGAAGCTCCCGCAGCACGTCCGCCTTGATCTGCTCTTCGCTGGGCATACCGTTGCAGAATCCCATCGCTATCACCTCCGTCAGAAAAGCCCGCGCATCACGTTCGCCACTCTCACGCCGGGAAGCCAGGTGGCGCGTGTGTATGGGTGCCGAACTTAAACGGCACTGCTCCACTCCGCGCGCGCCCTTCCGGTCACATCCTCTCGATCTCGATGAGGCGCTTGATGGCCTTCCTGTGGCGAATCACGCCGGCCGCGGCCGCCACCAAACCGGCAACGCCGGCCACCGCCCCGAACATCACCCCGAAAATTGTCACACTCTTTTTATTCGTGCTTCCGTTGTTTCTCATGGTGCTTATCTCCTTTCGAGAGGGCCACGAGGTCGGCCCGTTCTTATCAGGAGCAAGGCTCATGCCGTCGCCGGGGGAAGCGTTGACGCCGTGGCGCAAGGTGTAAAGACCAGGCTTTGCGCGTGATTAAAAGCCTGAGCCTCTCGGCGGCGGATCACTCCGCGCCGGAATGTGGGCTTTCACGCAGCCCGCTGGTGAACTTTACGCAGCGCGGCCTTGTGGATGGGCGCCGCTGCCGCCCCAGTCGGGCCGAACGCGGTGGGCACGTCTCTTGCACTCTTGGAAAAGGCGAGTGGTCGGCCGAGCCTTTAGTCGCGCGCCCCACCGCCGCAAGTATCAGGGTCGCGCGAGTCTTTGGGGCCGGCGGGCATAAAATTCGGTTTGAAGTGAAATGTACTGGAAAGAGTGAACGCATGTCGGAGAATCAGAATGGCAAGTGGGTCTACCTGTTCGAGGAGGGCGACGGCCGGGACAAGTCTCTGCTCGGCGGCAAGGGCGCGGGCCTGTGTGAGATGACGCACGCGGGACTTCCCGTCCCGCCCGGCTTCGTCGTCACGACCGCGGCGTGCAACGCCTTCTACCGCGACGGCAAGCAGTTCCCCGAAGGGATGTGGGAGCAGGTGGTCGCAGGGCTGCGCCGCGTCGAAGAGAAGACTGGTAAAAAGTTCGGCGACGCCGACAATCCGCTCCTCGTCTCGGTACGCTCCGGCGCGCCCTTCTCGATGCCGGGCATGATGGACACCGTCCTCAACCTCGGACTCAACGAGCAGACCGTGCAGGGCCTCGCCGCGCAGACCGGAGACCTCCGCTTCGCCCTCGACGCCTACCGCCGCTTCGCCTCGCTCTTCGGAGAGATCGTCCTGGGCGTGGCGCACGACAAGTTCGAGCGCGTGATGGAGCGCTACAAGGCGCAGACCGAAGGGGGCCGCGACACCGACCTCACGCCGGAGCAGCTCCGCGAAATCATCGCCGCCGAGAAACAGATCATCCTCGCCGAGCAGCGCGGAGGGGCCATCCCCGAAGACCCCTACGAGCAACTGAAGGTGGCGATTGCCGCCGTCTTCAACTCGTGGATGGGCCGCCGCGCCGTTGACTACCGGCGCGTCAACCGCATCCGCGAAGACCTCGGCACGGCCGTCAACGTGCAGGCGATGGTCTTCGGCAACATGGGCGCGTCTTCGGCGACGGGCGTGGCCTTTACGCGCAACCCCTCGACCGGCGAGCGCACACTCTACGGCGAGTACCTGATGAACGCGCAGGGCGAGGACGTGGTCGCGGGCACGCGCACGCCGCAGCCCATCACACAGCTTCGGGAGGAACTGCCCGAGGCTTACGAGCAGTTCGACCGCATCACGCAACTGCTGGAGCGCCACTACCGCGACATGCAAGACGTGGAGTTCACCATCGAGCGCGGGAAGCTGTGGATGCTCCAGACGCGCACCGGCAAGCGCACGGGCGCCGCGGCCGTGCGCGTCGCGGTGGACATGGTGAGCGAAGGCCTGATTGACAAGGCCACGGCCGTGCGGAGAGTCACCCCCGAGCAGTTGGATCAACTCCTCCACCCGACGGTTGACCCGGACGCGGCCGCGTCGGTCGTCGCGCGGGGACTGCCCGCCAGCCCCGGCGCGGCGCAGGGTAAGGTGGTCTTCGACCCGGACGAGGCCGAGGAAATGGCCCGCGACGGGGAGAAGGTCGTTCTGGTGAGGCAGGAGACAAGCCCCGACGACTTCCACGGCATGGTCGCCGCGCAGGCCATCGTCACCGCCCGCGGCGGGATGACGAGCCACGCGGCCGTCGTCGCGCGCGGCATGGGCAAGTCGTGCGTGTGCGGCGCCAGCGAGTTGAACATCGACTACGGCCAGCAGCAGTTCAACGTCAACGGCACCGTCGTCACCAAGGGCGAGTGGGTCACGGTTGACGGCTCGACGGGCAGGGTTTTTCTCGGCCGCGTTCCCACCGTGCAGCCCCAACTCGGCGAGGACTTCCGAGAGCTGATGTGCTGGGCAGACGAGTTCCGCCGTCTGCGCGTTCGCGCCAACGCCGACACCCCGGCGGACGCGCGCGTCGCGCGCGACTTCGGGGCGGAGGGCGTCGGCCTGTGCCGTACCGAACACATGTTCTTTGGCGAGGGCCGCCTGGCCGCGATGCGCGAGATGATTCTCGCCGACGGCCGGGGCGCGCGCGAGAAGGCGCTCGAAAAACTCCTGCCACTTCAGAAGAACGACTTCGTCGGCATCTTCCGCGAGATGGAGGGACTGCCCGTCACCATCCGCCTGCTCGACCCGCCGCTCCACGAGTTCCTGCCGAAGATGGACGAGCTTCTGGGCGAACTCTCCGAGTTGAAGATGTCTTTGCAGCGCGCCCAGACGATCAGGGAGATGGACGCCCTGCTCGACCGCATAGACGAGAAGCGCAAGCTCCTCCAGCAGGTCGAGCGTCTGCACGAGGCCAACCCGATGCTCGGCCACCGCGGCTGCCGCCTCGGGATGATGTTCCCGGAGGTGACGCGGATGCAGGCGCGCGCCGTCTTCGAGGCCGCCTGCCAGCTCACGGGCGAGGGCCGACCCGTCGCGCCCGAGATCATGGTGCCGCTCGTCTCCACCGCCGAGGAGCTGCGCCGCCAGCGCGAGCTGATCGACGAGGTCGGCCGTCAGGTGATGGGCGAGCACGGGATGACGATTGAATACACCGTCGGGACGATGATCGAGCTGCCGCGCGCGGCCCTGATGGCCGACTCGATAGCCGAGCACGCCGACTTCTTCTCCTTCGGCACGAACGACCTCACCCAGACGACCTACGGGCTTTCGCGCGACGACTCGGGACGCTTCCTCTCATCCTACGTCGAGACTAAGGTTATCCCTGACGACCCGTTCCAGGTGCTCGACCGCGAAGGCGTCGGCCAGCTCGTCAGGATGGGCACGGAGCGCGGGCGCGCGGCGAAGCCCGGCCTCAAGGTCGGCATCTGCGGCGAGCACGGCGGCGAGCCGCGCTCCATCGCCTTC
>DASVES010000341.1:0-9458 GCA_036380435.1 Pyrinomonadaceae bacterium
TATTTCGTCCTGCGCGGCGCGGCGGGCGAGTGGGTCGGTTCAATCGCGGGGTCTCTGCTGATGGGCACGGTCTTCGCCGTGGGGTTCGGCGTGGCGCGCTCGGCGCTGAACTTGTCGGCCGTGCTCTTCGTAGCAAACTCCATCGGATACTTTGTCGGCTCGGCGCTTAACGATTACGTCGGCGGGCGCGCGGGGATGCTTTTGTGGGGGGCCGCCTATGGGCTGTGTCTCGGGGCCGGACTCGGGGCCGTCCTGCACTTCGCACAGGCTTGGCGCACGCGAGCTTTGACGCCGGAGCGAAGATAGTCTGGGGTCTCGATGAGCGGCGGCGAATTCTTAACGAGGTTCACAGTCTGGGTGGCCGTCGCGGGCTACGCCGCCGGGACGGCCGCCTTCGCGCTCTCTCGCGGAAGGCGCAGGTGGGACACGGCGGCGCGGCTGGCGTGGACTATTGGCTGCGCGAGTCTGCTCGCACACGTCGCGTGCGCCTTCAATTTTTATCACGGGTGGAGTCACGCGGCGGCGTACCGCGACACGGCCCGGCAGACCGCCGGGGCGACTGGCCTCGACTGGGGCGGCGGAGTCTACTTCAACTATGCGCTCCTCATCGCGTGGGTCGCCGATGTCGCGTGGTGGTGGCGACGCGGGCACGACGCCTACCGCCGACGGCCGTGGCTGCTCACGGTCGCGTGGCACGCGTTCCTGATCTTCATGGTCTTCAACGCGACAGTTGTTTTTGCGAGCGGCGTCGTGCGCTGGGCGGGGTTGTGTGTGTGTCTGGGCCTCGGCGTCGCGTGGTGGTTCGCCGCTCGTGACGATTCACCGCGACGGCCGGACGCTCGGACGCTCACGGTCGCGAAAGATTGAACGCATGAACACCTTAAGCGCCGGGATGCGCCGCCCTGTGGCCGGCCCCTTCGCCCTCCCGTTCTATTACGGGTGGGTGAATCTCGCTCTGGCGGCGCTGGCGATGGTCGGCACACTGCCCGGCCGGACGCAGGGGCTTGGACTCATCACCGAACAATTGCTCGCCGACCTCCAGATCGACCGCGTCGTCTTCGCTCGTATCAACCTCTGGGCCACACTCGCCGGCGCGCTCTTCTGCATCGGCGTCGGTCGTTTGATCGACCGCTTCGGCAGCCGCGTCGTCCTCACCGTCGTGGCCGCGGCGCTCGGCGTGGTCGTCCTTCTGATGAGCGGCGCACGGGGGGTGGCCTCGCTCGCGCTGTTCATCACGCTCACGCGCGGCTTCGGGCAGAGCGCGCTCTCGGTGGTGAGCATCACGATGGTCGGCCAGTGGTTCGTGCGCCGCTTGAGCCTCGCGATGGCCGTCTACACGATTGCGCTGAGCGTGGGTTTCATGGCGGCCTTCCCGGCGGTGGGCGCGGCCGTCGTGGGCTACGGCTGGCGCGCGGCGTGGATGGCCGTCGGCCTCGCGCTGCTCCTCGGCCTCGCGCCACTCGGGTGGCTACTCGTGCGGCGCTCCCCGGAGGCGTGCGGTCTTCAGCCGGATGGCGAGCGGCGGACGGTCGAGCAAGACGGCGACGCGGGCGCGCTCGCCGGGTACACCTTGTGGCAGGCACTCTCAACGCCGGCCTTCTGGGTGTTTGGACTAGCCAGCGCCGTCTACGGCCTGACGGCCTCCGGCATCGCCCTCTTCAACGAATCGATTCTGGCCGAGAGGGGCTTCGACGCTTCCGTCTATCACCAGAGCCTCGTGATCGTCGCGCTGACGGCGCTCGTCGGAAACTTCACGGGCGGCTGGCTCGCGTCGCGTTGGACGATGAATCGGCTCCTCGCGCTGGCCATGAGCCTGTTGGCCGCGTCGCTCCTCGCGCTGCCGCACGTTAGGAGTCGGGCGCACGTCGCTGCTTACGCCGTCGTCATGGGGCTGGCCGGCGGCTTCGTCATCGTCATCTTCTTCACCTTCTGGAGTCGCGCCTACGGGCGCGCGCACCTCGGCAAAATTCAGGGCGCGGCGCAGGCGCTCACGGTCGTCGCGTCGGCGACGGGGCCGCTGCTCCTCGCCGAGTGCGTGACGCGCACCGGCTCCTACGCCGCGATGTTCTACGCGCTCGCGGCCGTCGTGGCCTGCCTCGGACTGTGCGCGTGGCTCGTTCCGCTTCCGCGTGAATCCCCGAGTTCTTAACGCGCGCCGAACTGCCGGAGCAGCTCGCTGATGGAGGCGAGGTGGTGGTCGTCGTGCTCGGAGATGAAGTAGGCGAGGTCGATGACGCGCATGGGAACCTGCAAGCGCGGGTGGAGGGCGGGGCGGGAGACAAACTCCTCGTTGTAGCCTTCGACGCGGCGGACAAACTCGGCGCGCCCGTGGCGCAGCTCCGAGAGGATGTCTGTGAGGCGGCGCTCGTTGTGGGCGGCCTCGCGCGTCTTGCGGTTCGACATGTCGGCGGCGCGTAAGGTCGCGAGTCCGGCCTCGAAGTCGTCGAGCCGGCCCGTGTCGAGTTCTTCGAGGTCGAGGAGGTGGCCGGCGTGTTCCTGCATCGACCAGCGTTCGCCGTCGCGCCGGGTGAGGAGTTCCGGTGAGACGCCGCGCGTCAAATCTTCGAGCCGCGCGGAGGTGCCGCGCACGCGCTCTAAGACGTTGGCGAGACAGCCCGCGGGGAGGTCGAAGGTGAACTTGCGCTCGACCCACTTCGTGCGTGGAACCATTGGGGAACCTCCGCTCGGAATTATCGCTCCGAGACGGTGCCCGCGTCCACGCCGCGCAGCACGAGCGGCGGCGGTCAGCGGATGACGCGCACGTCGCGCTCGCTGAAGATTCTCCAGCCCTCGTCGGTGCGGCGCCAGCGCAGCTCCTGAACGACTTCGCCGTGGCGGCTGCCGGGGCCCCCCTCGATGCGATAACGCTTGCGGAAGCGCATGACGGCGACGCGGCCCGACTCGCGGAAGATGATCTCCGGCTCCTCAGCGCTCACGTCAATCGTGCGTGCGCGCGCAAAGACGCGGGCCTTCTCGGCGCGCACGACGCGCGCCGGCACGTCGCGCGTCAGATAGAAAGCCTGCACGGTCGGCATGTAGTAGCCCATCTGCCGCTGGATGTCGCGCGCGTTCGTGGCCGACACCCAATCGTCGAGCGACGCGCGCAGCGCCTCGGCCCACTCGGCCTCGAACTTCGCCGCCGGGTCGGCCGGGATGACCGCGGCGACGACCCTTTGCGCCGCGCCCGGCCCCCGCGGCGGCTCGCCGTAAATCTCCCACCGCGCCACCTCGGAAATCCTGTCGTAGACGCTCTGGATGACGACCGGCTCGCGCAGCTCGCGCGTGCTGATGCGGCGCGTAACCCGCAGGCGACGGCCGCCGTCGAGGGGCGTGAAGGTGACGCCGTAGCCCTCGCCGCTGCTTGAGCGCGAAGTGATGACGAGCTGGTCGTTGCCAAGCGAGGCGCGCACGAGCGAGTAGCCGTCGGCGGTCGCCTCGCGCCGCTCGCGAGCGTCGGCCTCGAAAGTGGTGCGCGGCGCGCGCGAGGAAGCGATGTGGATGGTGTGGCGACCGCGTCGCTCGATGGCGAGCTGGTCGGGCGGCGTCAGACGCGTCGAGAGGTCGAGGAAGAATCGCTGCTGCTCGCCGAAGGGCAGGCTGCTCGAAGCCCCGGCGACGACCGAGTAGAGACGGTCGCTCGCGGCCACGTCGATGCGATAGACGCCCGTCAGGCGCGAGGCGGCGTTGTCGGCGCCCGTCCCCGCCGCCGCCCGTCCCCGCCGGTCGCCCTCCTGCGCGCGCGCGCCGCCCGACGCGCCCGCGACACACGCGAGAAGAAGCACCGCCCTCGTCAACACCCCCGTTATGTTCATCGCCATACACCTCACAAGTTGTTCGTCGTGTCCGCGCGCCTCGCCCGCACCTTGCTGCTCCGCATCTGCTCACCGGAACACACAACTGACTGCCTTTATTGCCGCTCGCCCAATGGTCGTGCGGCGGGCGAGCGGGGGGTTGAATTTTGATAGGGGATTGACGGATTAAGAATACTAACCCGCCCGTGGGGTGTAAAGGTTGCCGGCACGCCGCCGCGTTGTGCTCACAGTCGCTCGAATAGATTCATCCCGGCCTCGAAGGTGCGCGCGCGCCAGCCACGCCCCTCGACGGCCGCCGCCGCGAAGTAGTCCGCGCCCGGCTCCAGATCGACGAGCGTCCAACGCTCCGTCTCGCCGGCGTCCGTGTCGCAGCCGAGCAGCGCGGCCGGCTCCCCCGGCGCGAGTGAGACCGTGAATGAGCTGAGCGGGAACGAAAGCCCTTCGCCCTTCGCCTTGATGTACGCCTCCTTGCGCGTCCAACACCTGTAGAACGCCTCCACGCGCTCGCGTCCTTCGGGCAGTGCGCGCAGCGCCTCGGCCTCGCGGCGCGAGAAGAAACGCTCGGCGACCTCCGCGGTCGCGAAGTCCGGGCGGACGTGCTCCACATCGACGCCGACCTCGCGAGCGCGCGCCACCGCCACAAGCGCGAGTTCGTGTGAGTGGGCGAGGTTGAAGCGCAGCGCGGCGGCGGCGTCGCCGCCCGCCGCGTCGCCGGCCAGCGCCGGCTTGCCGTGGGGGCCGTAAGTGAAGCGCAGACGCGCCGGCTCCGTCCTCAGATAGAGGGCGAGCACGGCCCGGAGCAGCGCGCGCGCGGCGGTGAAGCGGTCGCGGTCTCTGGCGAAGTGGAAGCGCGCGGCCCTCTCCGCTTCGTCCGCGGAGAGCGTCTGCCGAAATTGCTCGGCGTCACGGGGCGGCCAACCGAGCGGCAGACGCCAGAGGTCAACCACGTCGTCCGACGCGCGCACGTCCGTCGGCGGCGACGCCCACGCGTGCGCCGGTCGGCCGTCGCGGCGTTGTGTGTGATCTTTCTTCACTTGAGTGTTTTAAATTCGTGTGGGCGGCGACCGAGCGCGCCGCGCGGGCGAAGGAAGGATTATACGCGGCGCCGGAAGATTGGTCAGCCCTGCTCTTTCGCGGGCGCGGGCCGCGAAAATTTTCTCGCGCCGGCCAAGGCACTTTGCCTCCTACGCGCGTCACGGTGTACTTTTAAGGCAAATCAAGACACTGTCTGTCGAGGGGGAAGACAACATGAAGACCGATTCGGGGCGTAGTGTTTCTGTCTGGATGGCCACGGGCGACGTGCCCGCGCGCGAGCCGCTGGCCGAGGACACGTCGGCCGACGTGTGCATCGTCGGCGCCGGTATCGCGGGGATGACGACCGCCTACCTGCTCGCGCGCGAGGGCAAAAAGGTGGTCGTCTTAGACGACGGCCCCATCGCCGGCGGCGAGACTTGTCGCACGACTGCTCACATCGTCAACGCGCTCGACGACCGCTACTACGACCTTGAGCAGTGGCACGGCGAGAGCGGCGCGAGGCTGGCCGCCGAGAGCCACACGGCCGCCATCGACCGCGTCGAGGAAATCGTCCGCGAGGAGGGCATCGACTGCGACTTCGAGCGCGTGGACGGCTACCTCTTCGTCCCGCCCGGCGAATCGACCGAACAGTTGGGCGAGGAGCTGCGCGCCTGCCACCGCGCCGGGCTGCTGGAGGTCGAGTACGTCCAACGCGTGCCTTACGACGGATACGACTTCGGAAACGCCCTGCGCTTTCCGCGACAGGCGCAGTTTCACATACTTAAATATCTCGACGGCGTGACGCGCGCCTTCGAGCGTCTGGGCGGGCGCGTCTACACGAAGACGCACGCCGAGAAGATCGAAGGCGACGGCGGAGGCGAAGGGGAGGGCGAGTCGCGCGCGCGCGTCGAGACTTCGAGCCGCCACGCCGTCACCTCCGACTTCGTCGTCGTCGCGACGAACACGCCGGTCAACGACCTCGTCTCCATCCACACCAAGCAGGCGCCCTATCGCACCTACGTCATCGGCGCGCGCGTGCCCAGCGGCTCCGTGCCGGCGCTGCTCTACTGGGACACGCCCGACCCGTACCACTACGTCCGCACCCAGCGGGGCGAAGGCTTCGACTATCTCATCGTCGGCGGCGAGGATCACAAGACGGGGCAGGCCGAGGACTACGACGCGCGTTTTCAAAAACTCGAAGAGTGGACGCGCGAGCGTTTTCCGATGGTCGAGTCGGTCGAGCTGCGCTGGTCGGGTCAGGTGATGGAGCCGGTGGACGGCATGGGCTACATCGGCCGCAACCCCGGCGACCGCGCCAACGTCTTGATTGCCACGGGCGACTCCGGCAACGGCATGACGCACGGCACCATCGCCGGCGTGCTCCTCACCGACCTCGTCATGGGCCGCGACAACAAGTGGGCTACGCTCTACGACCCGTCGCGCGTCACCGTGAGCGCGGACACGGGCAAGGAGTTTGCGAAGGAGAACTTAAACGTCGCCGCGCAATACGCCGACCACCTGACGGGCGGCGAGGTCGGCTCCGTCGAAGAGATCGAGGCGGGCGCCGGCGCCGTCGTCCGGCGCGGCTTGAAGAAGGTGGCCGCCTACCGCGACGAGGAGGGGAAGCTCTACGAGAGTTCGGCCGTCTGCACGCACCTCGGCTGCGTCGTGCGCTGGAACGATCTGGAGAAGTCGTGGGACTGCCCCTGCCACGGCTCGCGCTTCGACTGCCGCGACGGCCACGTCTTGAACGGCCCGGCCATCAGCGCTTTATCGCCGGCCGAAGAGTGAACTTCCCCGCCCGTCGTGGCGGGGCTTGGGGCATGATGCCCGATAGATGAGCCGCGGACGGTCTTAGGCGGACACTTTCCTTAAACAGCCGAAGTATGGGCAGAGGTTATAGTGGACAGGCTCCGTAGAGGAGCCGTCCCATAAGCCTATACCGAACCTGCCCGCGCCCACCGTGTATGCGAATCCCTCGTGCCCTTTGAGGACTTGCCACGCCTGCCGCATGCCCTCCGACAAATGAATGTCATCAAAAACAATCAGGCCCCCGATGTTCAAGTGCGGCTTGAGGCGGCGAAAATAGTGTAACGTCGTCTCATATTTATGATGACCGTCGATATAAGCGAGGTCAAGACCATCTCCGAACGTCGGCAGAATCTTGTCCAGAGCGTCATCGAAAAATGCGTTCACAACCTCTGCGCGGCTCGAAACCAGGGAGAGGTTCGCCCCCGCCAATGAAGCTAAGTCGGGCGATGCTTCCACGGTGATAAATCTTTCGCAATACTTCGACGATGCCAGGTAGCAACCGGAAATTCCGGCACAACCTCCCAACTCCAAAATCGTGCGCGCTCTGAAAGACTCCGAGCAGAGGTAGAGGAATGTCCCCCCTTCGGGGGTAACGCTGATGGTGCGGGCAATCTGTGGGGCGCTAACCCGGAGAGCTTTGCCGTCACGGTTGAAAGCTTCAAACGAGCCTGCCCGACGGGCCACCGTCTGCCGAATCGACTCAACCCTCCACACCGCCTGCTGTTCCGCGTGGCTTAACCGCTTGTCGAACAAAAACTCCAACGGATGTTGAAGAGGGCGGGGCAATCCATCCCCAAGCATCCTTTGCAGTTTAGACATGCCGAAAGGAGCCACGGCCCGCCTGTAAGCCATTCGAGCAAAAGATAAGGACTTGCGAAATGCTGTCATTCAGTAACGAGTGAGACGACCATAACGACCGTTAACCCGCGCGGGTTATCTCAAGCTAGTTTAAAAATAGTAGAAGTCTGGCGCCCGCCGCCCGCCGGCCGCGGCTTTTACGCCGCGGGCCACAACAATACCCCCACGCTGTTGTCCGCCACCATTTTGATGTAACTTGTCGGGCCATGATAGCAGCCCTCATCAGATCGGTGCGATACGGGATTTATATTCTAACTTTCGCGGGACCAGTAAGACTGTGAAGCAACGGATGACGGGGATCAGGGAAGCCTTCCCGGCGCGTTGGAGAAACAGGGACGAGCACATCCCTGTGCGGCTCCTGACAGCCGCGGCGATTTTTCATCTGGCGCTGACGATGACCATCTTCGGGCTGGGACGGCACGGGGTCTTGCCGGGCACGTTCAATCATGACGGGATTGCGGTGTCATTCGCCCCGGACGGGGTAATGTTTCGCGACGGGGCCGCCGGGCTGAGTGAAATTCTCGGGCGCGGCGAGTTTATCAATTGGGCCACGGCGCATCAGCCGTTTCACGTCAAGCTCTACTCGATCTGCTTTGCTCTGCTCGGCCCACTGCTGGGCAGGAATATCATCAGCGCCGAGCCGCTCAATCTTTTCTATTACCTCACGATTCTGACTTTGGTCTTCATTCTGGGGCGGGAGGCTTTCAGCCGGCGCGTCGGCCTGCTCGCCGCCATCATTGTCGCGCTCTGGCCTTCGCTCTTAATTCACACGACGCAAATGCTCCGGGATCAGTTGTTCATCATCGGGATGCTGACGTTCATTTTAATCATGCTGCGCTGGCTGACGAGAATCTATTCGTGGCCGGAAGCGTTATTGAGAGCGGCCGCCGGGGGGGCGACGGCCATCCTGGTCTGGTTTGCCAGAGACAATCTGGCCGTCATCATGGTCGCGGCCGGTCTGCTCGGGGCGGGGCTGCTCGTGGCCCGGCAGTTCGCGCAGCGCCGCGCTCAAACGACCAATCTCGTCGGGATGGCCTTGATGCTCGGGCTAACCATCGGTGTTACGCAAGCCATGCCAAAATACCGCGAGCCGAAGGACCCTCAGCAGCGCGCCGAAGGATTCGTCAACGAAGCCTCGTCAGGAACCCCTTGGGGGCGAATAGGCTCACACGTTGCTCAAGCGCGCCATCAGTTTATCCTGATCTACCCGGACGCCGGCTCGAACATTGACAGAGACGTGCGGTTCAACAGTCTCAGCGACATCATCCGTTACCTGCCGCGCGCCGCCGCCATAGGTTTCTTTGCGCCGTTCCCCGACATGTGGTTCACCTCGGGGAAGAAGGTCGGGTCGGCCGGGAGAATGCTTGTCGGCGTCGAGTGTCTGATGATGTACGTGGTTGAAGTTTTAGCCATCTGCGGCTTATGGCGGGGGCGGCGTCGGGCTTCCGTCTGGTTGCTTTTCTTAGTGTCAGTTGTCGGCATGATGGCGCTCGGGCTGGTGGTAGTTAACGTCGGCGCCCTGTACCGCATTCGCTATCTGTTCCTGATCATGACAATCATCCTCGCCGTGGAGGGGGCCGCGGCCGCGCTTGGCCCGATGTCGAGGAGGCTCGCCGGGGCTGAAGAGTTGAGCGCCACGCCTTGAAGTCTCAGCGGGCGGCGGCGTCTTACAGCCCGGGTCTTAAACTCACGTTTTCTGTCTCTCCAGTGTGCCGGGAAAAATTTCACCAGACGGTTGAGAGGGAGCAGGTGACGACTTCAGTGAGGAGGTACAACATTGCGGCGGCCGCCATCAGGCGGGTCTTACGCGGGGTCGGAAAAGACGCTGAGAATCGCTCTATCTGGCGCCGCTTCAGTCGCAACCTTTCGGTCGGGCTTTTGGGGGCAGTGCTCTCCCTGGCCATTAAATCAGCTCAAACCCTGCTCCTGACGAGGGCGCTCCGGATGGAGGATTATGGGCGC
>DASVES010000342.1:0-12398 GCA_036380435.1 Pyrinomonadaceae bacterium
GTGGCGAAGCCCGTCGAGCCGATGGAGTTGGCGGCCGTCGTGGCGAGCCTCGCCGGGCGCACCGGAACGAAGAAGTCAGATCATCACCGTTTGATATTTACTGCCGATACTCGGATATGGCTTATGGGACGCCGTCAGGGAACTCTCACTCAGGCGTCGCCGCCGAAGTGAAAAGACCCGAGAGATCCTTCTCACCTCAGAGTAATTTCTGCCACGCTACCGTTTGTTCCGTGTCCCATGTAGCCGAGACAAAGTTCTTGCTTTTTCAAGAGTTGCGGAAGTAACATCCGCCCGGCATATCTCACCAGTGGCCCTGAACCGGGTCGGAATTCGCGAGAGACATACACAAGCAGTCTGACACACCTTGTTCTCACTCCAGCCGGAACCCACAAGGAGAAACATGGAAACTTTTCAACGCCCGGAATTGAAACTGCGCGATCCCGCCGACAGGGAGACCGACAAGGCCGCCCTCCAGGCCATCGCCCAGGCCGCCGTCGATGTGGAGCTGTTCACCCTCCCGCTCTACATGGTCTCGATGTACTCCATCCAGGGGACGCACCAGATCACCAGCAAGGGCAACGACTTCTACCGCGGCCGGCTCTGGCCCGGCTTCGCCCCCTCGCGCACGCCCGACGCCAGCGCCAACGCCGCCGCCTTCAATCACTTCTTCAGCGTCTTCATCGACGAGATGCTGCACCTCCAGCTCGCCTCGAACATCGCCAAGGCGCTCGGCGTCATGCCGAGCTACAACAGCCCCGCCCTCCAGGACGATCAATACGGCTGGGTCTGCTACGGGCCGGACAAGACGGTGCTGCCGCACATCCTCGATTTCAAGGACGCGGTCGAAGAATACCAGGACATCCGCGTCAAGCTCGACGCGCTCACGCTTGAGCAGAACCGCCTCTTCCTCGCCATCGAGCAGAACGAGGCTGACGCCGAGAAGGTCATCGCCAAGGAGAATCAGAAAAAATACTTCCCCACGGTTCCCTTCGAGAACTGGAAGGCGGGCGACGCCCTCCCGCTCTTCGGCTCCATCGGCGCGATGTACAAGTGCCTCTGGCAGTACATCGAGATCGAGTACACGGACGGCGTCGGCCTCTTCGAGTACGTCTTCAACCGCGGCACGCTCGAGCGCGACCTCTTCAACACCTCCACCAAGTACCACAAGCCCGAGTATCCCAACATGCCCACCATCGCGTCGGGCGAGATCACCGTCCCCGACGCGATGGAGAACATCCTGACGATGATTAACGCCATCACCGATCAGGGCGAGGGGCAGGGCGTGGCCGCCGAGATCAGGCGCGCGAGGGGACGTGTGCGCGCCGGGATGCTCGGGTACGCGCCCGTCGAGGGGCAGTTCCGCCCCGACGCGGAGGCGCTCGACTTCGACTATCCGAACTACACCGACCAGGGCCAGCCGGACAACCCCTCGGGCCAGAAGGTCGCGCGCGTCGAGAACGGCGGGCTCGACCACCACGACCGCTTCCTGAAGATTGACGAGCTGCTGAAGCTGAAGACGGACGGCGTCGTCACCTGGGACAAGTGGCACGCGGCGGGGAACGAGTGGACGCCCGAGATGCTCATCACGAGCGAGGAGGACTACAAGGCGAACAAGTGGAACCTGCCGCCGGCCGACGCCGTGGCCGCCGCGCTCAACAACCTGAAGGCGAACGATCCCAAGGGGGACAACTACAAAACCTTCAGCCAGGCGGCCGCCGGCTCCATCGCCGGCATCACGCGCATCCTCTCCGGCTTCTGGACGAACGAGACGACGAGCTTCCCCATGCCCTCGATGTACGGCTCGGGCGACCGCGTCTCGATCTGCTGGGCCGTCTTCGGCAAATACCCTGACCTCTCCGGCGGCATCGCCCCGAAGAAGGCGGGGCAGCTCTACCACGCCTGCCAGGGGCTCGACCTGAACGGCAAGGACGACCCGGCCGTGTGTGCGCAGGTCGCGGTCTACCACTCGTGCCGCGGCTCGAACACTTGCAAGGCCGAGGGCGGCTGCGGCTTCGTGCAGGTGCAGGGGCAGAGCCACCAGTGCGGCATCAAGGTCATCCTCGACCACGAGCAGCCGACGCGGCCGCTGCCCGTGCAGGCGCAGTCGCAGTCGTCGGGGCCGCCGCAGGCGGGCGCCAGCACCAAGCCGCTCTTCAGCGCGCCCTCGGACAACATGTGCGCGAGCTTCGGCGGCTGCGCCGTCCCCATCTCGGCCTCGCAGCTCTACCCCCTGCCCGACGGTTCAGACCCGGAATGGACGGCCGCCTACATGGAACTCTTCAACTTCGAAGGCCAGACGGCCACGCCGGTTCTGATCAAGAACAAGATGGGTCAGAAAGTGCTACAGAAGTACGATGTGGGCGACCGCGTCTACGACATCGCGTGGGAGGCGTACATCAAGGTGCTCAAGTACCGCGACCCCACACAGCCCGTGCCCGACAAGCCCGAGGACGGCGACCTGCGGCTGGCCTTCCCGCCCTCCACGTGATGCAGCACACGCACCCCGCAGCACAGCAGGGTCGGCCCCCTCGCCGAGGTCTCCCGAACCTCGGCCTGGGGGTCGGCCTGCGCAACCAGCACTTCGCCTACCTGATGAGCCACGACCCCGAAGTGGACTGGTTCGAGATCATCAGCGAGAACTTCATCGACAACTACGGCTACGCGCGCCGCGTGCTGGAGCGCGTAGCGTCGGCTCGCCCCGTCGTCATGCACGGCGTCTCGCTCTCCGTCGGCAGCACCGACCCGCTCGATTGGGACTACCTGAAAAACTTGAAGGCGCTCGCGGAGTTCCTCCGCCCCGCGTGGATCTCCGACCACCTGTGCTGGACGGGCGTCGCGGGCGTGAACACGCACGACCTCCTGCCCATGCCGCTCAACGAGGAGAGCTTGAAGCACGTCGCGGCGCGCGTCCGGCGGGTTCAGGACTTTTTAGAGCGACCGCTGGTGCTCGAAAACCCTTCGAGTTATCTGGAGTTCAAGGACTCGACCATCGCCGAATGGGACTTCCTCTCGGAGTTGGCGCGCGAGACGGACTGCGGGCTGCTTTTAGACGTGAACAACGTCTACGTGTCGAGCCACAACCACGGCTTCGACCCCGAGCACTACGTCCGCAGCCTGCCGCACGACGCAGTCGTCCAAATCCACCTCGCGGGCCCGACGGACTGCGGCCGCTTCCTCGTGGACACGCACGACAAGCCCGTGCCCGCGCCCGTGTGGGAGCTGTACAGGCTGGCGCAGGAATTGACGGGCGGCGTCTCGACGCTCCTTGAGTGGGACGCTGAAATCCCGGACTTTCCCGCGCTGGTCGCGGAGCTGCGCAAGGCCGAGGCGGCTCTCAAGGGAGAGAACCCGGGCGCGCCGGTGCAGAAGTCGCTCGCGGCGGCGGCGGCCGTCTCCAACCCCGTCGGCTTTCAGTTGGCGCCGAGCGATGAGTGAAGAGCGCCTGAGCCTCTTGCAGCACTGGATGAAGACGGTCGTCACGGAGCGCGGCCGACTGGACGAGAAGCTGCGCGCGGCCGCGCTGCGGCACGGGCTGAGCGCCGAGGACGTGGTGGCCGAGCGGCGCGGCCTCTCCGCGCGGGAGCGGCTCGCCATCTACACGGGCGGCTACGTGCTCCGTCTGCTCGAATGCATGCGCGCGGACTTCCCCGTCTTGCGCGGCTTCGTCGGCGACCCGGTCTTCGACGCCTTCGCCAGGGCGTACATCATCACGCGCCCGCCGAGCGCGCCCAGCCTTTACCACCTCGGCGCGGACTTCCCAAAATTTTTGCAGGAGACCAGACCGAGCGGCGAACGCTTCGACGCCGGGCTGAGCGCCATGCTCGACCTTCCGCCGGAGATTGCGCGCGTCGAGCGAGCGCGGGCCGAGGTCATGCGCGCCCACGGCACGGAGGACGATCCACCGCCGGCCGAGCCGCTCTCGCCCTTCGCGGTCTTCAGCGAGGGGCTACGGCTTGAGGCGACCGGCTGCCTGCGTCTGCTTGAGTTGAAGTTCCCGCTGGTCGATTTTCTGAAGAGTTCGGACAGGGGCGAGCGCCCCGAAGCGCCCGCGCCGCGCACCACGCTCGTCGCCGTGGGACGCTCCGACTACCGCGTCCACGTCGAAGAGGTCACGCCCTGGCAGTTCGCCTTCCTCAAGGCTTGCGAGCGCCCCGCGCAGCTCTACGAAGCCGTGCGCGACGCGGCGCTCGAAGCCGGCAAGGAGACGCCCCAGGTGCTCGCCGAGGTCGCTGTCTGGCTCCCCGTCGCCTTCGAGCTGGGCTTCCTGCGCCGCGTCGCCTGAAAACCTTATCGGTTTTATTGCAGCAACGGCCCCTACCTGAATAGTGATGTAATGAAGCAGGCGCACGCAAAATCGCTATAAGAGGGTTCTTTCGCGCTGTTTCAAGTTGTGTTAGTGAAAACTTCCCGGCGTGGACATGCATCAAATTGTGTGGTAATTAAACCCATAAGGCGAAACCCTGTGACAAGTCGGCTGGTGAACATTGGCATCGTGTTGGCACTGGTGCTGGGCGGAGGTGGAGGCGCGCTCGCCGCATCTCTGTGCCCGCACGCCGACTGTGTCCCCGCCGCCGACCCGGTCATGACGGCCGCCGCGGAGCATCACGACGAGGCTTCGCGTGGCGATCATCACGGACACACATCGGAGGCCGCGGAGGGCCAACACCTCGACGCGTCCTTCGACACGCGACAGCAGAACGCCCCGCCCGCGACCCGACAGGGCGTTCAAAGCACGCACGATAGATCGTGCGACCACTGCGTCGCCCGACGCCCGGCCGCGCCGGCGTCCGAACTTGAGCGGCGCTCAGACGCGCCGAAGCGTGACAACCGCGTCGCACCCGCGCCCTCCGCCAGACCTGTGTCGGCGCCGGCCGCCGACTTCGTCACTGAAGTCACCCCGCATCAGGGCGCCCCGCCCGGTCGCACCAGCAGACACGTCCTCAACAACGTCTTCCGCATTTAGACCCGCCCGCGCGGGCTTCGGCCGAGGTGCGCCGCCCGCCAACCCCTGCGCTTCAGTCTCTCTTTAAAACTTCTGCCCGGTAGACACGACGCGGCGCGTCCGATGTTCGGCGCACGCTCGGGTCTGCTTTTGTTACCCACAGGGGAGGAATTCGTCATGGACCACTCTAAGCGCCTCAGGGCGCTGACGCGCGAGGTCTTCTGCGCGCTCGTCGTCGTCTCTCTGCTCGTCTCGGCGGGGCCGCCCGCGCCGGCGCAGCACGAGGGGCACACTAGCCCCGCGCCCGCGAGGCCGAAAGCTAAAAAGCCGGCCCGGAGGCAAACACAACAAAGGTCGGCCGCGCGCAGAACAACGCGGCGTCGCGCGGCGAGCAGGGCTACGCGGACTTCGGGCGCGGCGCGGCGACCGGCTGCGCGTCCCGGCAGTCAGGCACCAGCCGTCGATCCGCACGCCGGGCACGCGCAGCAAGCCACGCCCACTCCGACGCCGGCCGCGACGCCGACACCGACGCCGCAGACGCCGACGCCCGCGCCGGCGGTGGATCACAGCATTCATCAAACCGGACAACCGCAGGCGCCGGTGAGGAGGCGTGGGAGCAGCGGATTCATCCCCGAAGGCCCCGTCGTGACGCTCGAACAGTTGGAGAGGATGGCGTCCGAGAGGAACCCGACGCTCGCGCAGGCCGCTGCCTTCGTCCGCGCCGCCGAAGGCCGACGCCGACAGGCGGGCGCTTTCCCTAACCCCGTCGTCGGTTACTTCGGCGAGGAACTGGCCTTCCGCGCCGCCGGCGAGACGAGCGAGCACGGCGTCTTCGTCGAGCAGACGATTTCATTGGGCGGGAAGCTGGGCAAGTCAAAGCGCATCTTCGAGCGCGAGCGCGAGCAGGCCGAGGCCATCGCGGAGTCGCAGCGCCTGCGCGTCACGAACTCCGTCCGCGTGCTCTATTACGAGGCCCTCGGCGCACAGCAGTTAGTCGAACTCCGCGCCGACCTGTCGGCCCTCGCGCGCGAGGCCGTCGAGATCACCAAGGAGCTTTACAACGTCGGGCAGGCCGACCGCCCCGACCAACTGGAGATCGAGATCGAGGCTGAGCGCGCCGAGATCGAAAGCTTGCGCGCGCGCACCGATTGGGAGCAGGCGTGGAGCGCGCTGGGGGCGTTGGTGAACAACCCGGAGCTGCAGCCCGCGCGCCTCGCCGGCAGCCTCGAAGACGGGGCCGCCGCGCTCGATCAGGAGCAGTTGCTCATCGTCCTGCTGCGCGACAGCCCGGAGATCAGGGCGGCCCGCGCCGGTGTCGAACGCGCGCGCGCCGTGCTCTCGCGCCAGAGGGCCGAGCGCATCCCCGATCTCTTCGTCCGTGGCGCCGTCGGTTACAACAACGAGATTCTGGAACGCGACGGCAGGAAGACGGGGGCGGAAGGTGCCATCGAAGTCGGAGTCAACGTCCCCATCTTTAATCGCAACAAGGGCGGCGTCGCGGCGGCCGAGGCCGAGCTGGCCATCGCCGAGCGGGAAATCGACCGCCTCCAACTCGCCTTACGCACGCGCCTCGCTTCCTCCTTCCGCGAATACCGCAACGCCCGGACGATGGTCGAGAAGTACCGCACGCAGGTCGTCCCGCGCGCGCGCCAAGCTTACGAGATGTACCTCGCGAACTTCCGCCAGATGGCCGCCTCCTACCCGCAGGTCTTGATCGCCCAGCGCACGCTCTTTCAGGTCGAGGTCGAATACGCTCGCGCGCTCGTGGAGATGAGGCGGAGCGCCACGGCCCTGCGTGGGTTTCTGCTTGGAGGCGGACTCGACGCCGTGGGCCGCCCCGGCGAGTCAGGCGAGCGCACCGAAGGTTTCAGGCTGAGATCGGCGAGTGAAGCGAGCGGCGATGCGGACAACCGCTAAAGTTTTCGCCGCAGTTATTTGTCAAAGGGTTCAAACATACAGGAGTAAGAAGATGGACAAGAGTAGACGTAATTTTCTAAGACGCGGAACACTCCTCGGCGCCGCGGGAGTTGTGGCTGGTTCTAAAGTCGCCCACGCGCAACAGCACGACGCTCACGCCGCGACGCCGACGCCGCGGGCCACGCCGAAGACCGGCAATCGTCCCGCGCAAACGGCGGGCGGCGGCATCGTCGTCCCCGTCCACACGCCCGACGTGGCGAAGATGCCTTGGACGTTGGAGAATGGAGTGAAGGTCTTCCACCTCACGGCGGAAGTCGTCAAGACCGAGCTTTTGCCGGGCAAGCAGATGTACGGGTGGGGCTACAACGGCAGCGTCCCCGGCCCGACGATTGAAGTCAACGAGGGCGACCGCGTCCGCTTCGTCTTCCATAACAACCTGCCCGAAGCGACCACCCTCCACTGGCACGGCCTCGAAGTGCCGCTCGCGATGGACGGCGTGCCCTTCATCAGCCAGCCGCTCGTCGAGCCGGGCGGGATGTTCACCTACGAGTTCACGCTCCACCAGAACGGCACCTTCTTCTATCACTCGCACATGCCCATGCAGGAGATGATGGGCATGATCGGCTTCTTCATCATCCACCCGAAGCGCCCCCACGCGCCGCGCGTGGATAAAGACTTCGGGCTGATTCTGCAAGAGTGGGCGCTGCTGCCGAACAACCCCATCCCGAACACTCTGGCGATGGAATTCAACTGGCTCACACTCAACGGCAAGGCCGGCCCGGCGACGACGCCGTTGATCGTCCGTCAGGGCGAGCGCGTGCGTATCCGCATGGTCAACCTCGGCATGGATCACCACCCGATGCACATGCACGGCCACCAGTTCTATGTGACGGGGACGGAGGGCGGGCGCGCGCCTGAATCGACGTGGTTCCCCGGCAACACCGTTCTGGTCGGAGTGGCTCAGGCGCGCGACATCGAGTTCGACGCCGTCTATCCCGGCGAGTGGATGCTCCACTGCCACCTGCCGCACCACATGATGAATCAGATGGTCTCGATGGTCGGGCCGATGGCGCACGCCGGGCGCGGCTCGCAGACGGGGCTTGGGATGGAAGAGGGCATGGGCGTCGTCCGGCAGGGACACGCGCTCTCCGAGGACATCGGGCCGGGCTTCGGGCGCGGGACGGGCGACACCACCTCGCAGGAAAGAAACACCTCGAACCTCGTGGGGCCGAGCCAGCAGCAACAAGGCGTTCAGACGCCGCCGAGTCAGGAGCAGGGGAAGGGCACGCAGGTACAGCCCGAACAACAGAGCACGCTTGGCGACGACGCCAGCAAAGGGCGGGTGCCCGGCTACCCGCAGGACATGATCATGTTCATGGACAAGGAAGTGGCCAAGCCGGAGACCTACGGCCTGCCGCCCGGTTGGACGGCCTCGATGATGGGCATGATGACGCTCGTGCGCGTGCTCCCGCCCGACGTGTACGACGAAGTCCAGCGTCGAATCAGGGAGGGCATCACGGAGCCGCCGCAGGGTCAACCGGCAGGTGTGCAGCCGCACAAGCACGAGTAATCAAGGGCGTGCGCGGAATGTCAGGCGACGCGTCCGCCTCGCAGCTTCAGGACGGCCCGGCGCAAAAACATGAACGTCTGTTGGAGGCCGAGCGCGGCGAGGATGAAGAGGAAGTAGTGCATGGGGAGGATGTAGCGGAACTCCGTCCACAGGGCTGACTGTGTACACATGTAGTAGACGGGGACGGAGAGGAGGAGGGCGATAGCACCCCAGCGGCGTGCGCGGACGAGCAGGAAGAGGCCGAGGATGATGAAGGGGAGCACGAAGGCGGTGAGGAATAGTTTCTGGGCGCCACGGACGAGGAGACGCACCGGACGCGTCCACGCATGAGCGGAGGGGCCGAGGGCGAAGCCTTCGACGCGGCCCGCCTCGGCGGCGACAGGTCTCTGGCTGGCATTGCGTACAACGACACGCACCTCTTCAGCGTCGCCGCTCACGAAGGGTCGCATGATATTGACGGCGGGCTGCGTGTCGCGCGTGAAGTCGAGGTAGTCAATCGGATGCAGGATGGGTGTGGAGGCGAGCACGGCGTCGCGGCGCGCGTCCCGGACTTCGACGACGATGCTGCCCTGTTCGATCTTGAGCGGGAGGCGAAGCAGGTAGTCGGTGTTCTTCTGGACGGCGACGGGCGGGGAGACGACAAGGGTTCCCATCTGTTCACCCGCGAAGCGGAGCGCGGAAGAGTCGCCGGTCGTGCGGAGTTCGGACTGGGCGGCGGTGTCGCCGTCTTTCGTCAAACCGGAAGGTTCAATCGTCCACGCCGGCCGCTCGCCTTCGCCGGGGTTGGGCGCGTTGGCGACTGCCGGCTCGGCCGCGACGATCTCGACGCGCGCGAGCCTCCACATCGACGCGGCGCGGTGGGCCATCACGCGGAGGAACCAGAAGGGGTGAGCGCGCACGACGGCGAGACCGTGACTGATGCGGCTGCGCTCGCGCTCAACGCCGTCCGGGTCGAAGCGCGAGCCGAGATAGTCGGGGCGGCCGTACATCTCCGCCTCCCACTTCGTCACGGCGTAGTCTGAAGAGGGCAGACCGAAGCGCCCTTCCCGGTCGTAAATCCCGATGCCCTCGACGAGAGTTATCCCCGCGCTCAAAGAGAGCGGGATGAACGCTTTGTAGACGACGGCGTTGCGAATCGTCACGGGCACGATGACGAGCAGCCCAGCGGCGGCGAGCACGAGCGCCGGGCGCAGACGCCGGCCGCGCTCGAACAGCAGCGGCGCGAGCAGTGCGACGAAGGGCGCGAGCAGCAGCGCGTTCGACCTGAGCCAGCAGGAGACGCCGATCATGGCGCCGGCCGCCGCCACGCTCATCAGACGCGGTCGCTTCCCCGTGCGCGCGAGCAGATAGAAAGCGAGCAGGATGGGCGGGGCGGCGAGCGGGTCGGGGACGAGCGCGATTGAGTGGTAGGCGAACTGCGGCGAGAGCGCGACGAGCAGGCCGGCGATGGTGGCGACGGCGGCGCTTCCGAACAGTTCGAGCGCGAGCAGGAGGACGAGCACGGCCGCCAGCGCGTCGAGCACGATGTGGAGAGCGCGCACCGGCGTGTCAGAGACGCCGAAGACGGAGTAGACGGCCGCCAGCAGCAGCGGGTAGCCGGGTGGGTGCTTGATGATGCTGGCCTGGAGCGGCCACTCGTCGCCGCGCACGAAGCGCGTCACGTCGCCCTCGTAGAGCAGCAGCGCGTGCTCCTTGTACTCCACGGCCATGCCCTCGTAGATGAAAGCGTGCCGGCTGTCCTGCCAGTGGAGCGCGCGGACGCCGAGCGCGACGAGGAAGACGACGGCGCAGAGGACGAAGAGACGCGCGCGCCGCACGGGCCGGCGTTGCGCGCTCGTCTCGTGTCTGGTCTGTGCGTGTGCTTCGTCGGTGGTCATCGGATTCGCCTTGCGTCCTCCCGCGCGTGGGGCCGAAGGACGGCCGCAGAGTATAGCAAGCTCTACAACCCGGCGCAGGTATCGCGCACGCGCTAAATGAGCACGTTGTGTAACGCCGGCGTCGGTGCTTCACCTTCGTTGGGCTTTGAGATAGAGTGCCCTGGTTTATGAACGTCGAAGAGTTGAATCTGGTGAACACGGCGAGCGCGAGTCCGGCGGATGAGACGGAGGTGCGCGGGGCGGACGCTGCCCGCTTGCGTTACCGGCGCGAGCGCGCCGCGCTGTGGGACGCGCAGGCCCGCCGGATGGACACGTGGCGGGGCTGGGGCGGCGCTTACCACCGGCGTCTGGAGGAGCTTTACCGCTTCTTCGTGCCGCCGGGCAGCCGCGTGCTCGACATCGGCTGCGCGCGCGGCGACCTGCTGGCCGCGCTCGAACCTTCGGTCGGCGTCGGCGTGGACTTCTCCACCGAGATGGTCGAGCGCGCGCGCAAGCGTCACCCGCACCTGCGTTTTCTACAGGCGGACGCACACGAGTTGGAGATAGAAGGTGAGTTCGACTTCATCATCCTCTCCGACGTGGTCAACGATTTGTGGGACGTGCAGGAGGTCTTCCGTCGCGTGGGGCAGTTGTCGGGGCCGCGCACGCGCGTCGTCCTCAACTTCTACAGCCGCCTCTGGGAGCTGCCGCTCGCGCTCGCGCAGCGCGCGGGCGCGGCCACGCCGCAACTGCCGCAGAACTGGCTCACGGTCGAAGACGTGTCGGGCCTGCTCTCACTCGCCGACTTCGAGGTCATCCGCCGCCGCGACGAGATACTGCTGCCGCTGCCCGTCCCGCCGCTTTCTACTCTCTGCAACCGCTACCTCGTCAAGCTCTGGCCGTTTAATGTCTTCGCGCTGACTCACGTCCTCGTCGCGCGGCCCGCGGGCCGTGTCGAGCAGCAGCCGGCGGCGGCGGCGGCGGTGCCGCGCGTCTCCGTCGTCGTCCCCGCGCGCAACGAGGCCGGCAACATCGCCGACATCTTCCGGCGCACGCCCGAGATGGGGAGCGAGACCGAGCTGATCTTCGTCGAGGGCGGCTCGACCGACGACACCTACGAGACCATCGAGCGCGAGATGGCCGCACACCCCACGCGGAGCGCGCGGCTCCTGCGGCAGACCGGACGCGGCAAGGGCGACGCCGTTCGCACGGGGTTCGCGCACGCCACCGGCGACGTGCTGATGATTCTCGACTCCGACCTCACCGTCCCGCCGGAAGACTTGCCGCGCTTCCTCGAAGTGCTCACGTCGGGCAAGGCCGACTTCGCCAACGGCTCGCGCCTCGTCTACCCGATGGAGCGCGAGGCCATGCGCTTCCTCAACCTCGTCGGCAACAAGTTCTTCAGCCTCGCCTTCTCGTGGCTCCTCGGTCAGCCCGTCAAGGACACGCTCTGCGGGACGAAGGTCTTGCGCCGGGACGACTACGAGCGCATCGCCGCGGGCCGCGCCTACTTCGGCGACTTCGACCCCTTCGGCGACTTCGACCTCCTCTTCGGAGCCTCGAAGCAGAACCTCAAGCTCCTCGACGTTCCCGTCCGCTATCGCGACCGCACCTACGGCGCGACCAACATCAGCCGCTGGAGCCACGGCTGGCTGCTTTTGCGGATGGTCGCCTTCGCCGCCCGCCGCATCAAGTTCATTTGAGAGAAGTGAGAAGTGGACAGGTAAAAAAGTAGCGGGCCGGCTGCGCCCTCGCTGCACCGCCGGCCCGCTCTCGAAGCGACTCTCACCCGAAGGGAGAGAAGCAACGAGAAACAGACTCTATCACCAGTCGGGCCGGGCTGGCAAGCTCTGTACGGTAACGCACGGCCGGCAAGCAAAAGCGAAGGGCGCGTCTTCAAAAGAGGACGCGCCCTTCGGCTCATTGCGGACGGCGTGTGCGGCCCCGACGCCCGTACTTTTATTACCGTATCGGCGGCGACTCAGCCCCGGCCGGCACGATCCAGAGCTGTATGGTGAGGGCGTCGCGCTGGTCACCGAGGCGCGTGACGACGCGGCCCGGCTCGATGCCGCGCGTCATCGTCAGGTAGTCGCGGATGCGGTCGGCGCGGCGT
>DASVES010000343.1:0-4629 GCA_036380435.1 Pyrinomonadaceae bacterium
CCCGACACTGCGAGTGCCCCGACGAAGTCGGAGCCTGTGGCTTTCATCTCGATGCGGCGGCCGTCTTTCAGGACGAGCCGCGCGGCGCGCGCGCGCGCAGAGAGTCGCGCCGTGATGGTCGCCGTCGTGCCCTTGAGCGCGGCGATGTCGCCGCCGTCCTCCACGGTCTTCGCCGGCATGCGCGCGTGTGCCGGGAAGACGAGCGTGAGGTCGAGCTGCTTGACGAAGGGCAGATCGACGACTTCGAGGCGGAAGACCTCTGAGCGGACACCATTCGACTCGACGAAATACTCGGTCGCCTCCTGAATGTTGAAGATGCGGAACTGAAACTCGGCCGCCGCCTTCGCCGGCTCCATCGGCTCGCCGCGCCACTCGGTGTCGCCGGCCCCGGCCGCGCGCGAGTAGAAGCTGACGGCCTCCGCGTCGAAGCCCGCGAGCGTCGCCGTTATCTCCTGATCCGAACCCTTCGGCACGCGCGCCGTGCCGGGTTTGACCGCAATGCTCATGTCGGGCGCGGCGGCGGCGAGGCCCGACGGCGTGACGAGTTGCGCCACGCCTTCCGAGACCGCGCGCGGCCCCCACTTCAACACGCCGGCGACGAACAACAGGCACGCAAGCGACGCCGCCCCGTAGGCCGCGAGCCGGCGTCGGCTGACCACGGCGTCGAGGTTGACGCCCGCCGCCGTGCGGTCGGCGTCCAGCCTGAGCCGCCCGACGATGGCCCGCGAGGCGCGTCGCCCTTCTGACGCGTCGGAGTATTCGACCGCGGCGACCAGCCGGTCGTCCGCGCCGGGCGTGCGTTCTTCAATCAGGCGCGCGAGCCGCGCGTCGGTGATGCGCCGCGCGAGCGGCCTCACGAGCGAGAAGTATGCGGCCACGACGAAGGCGAAGAGGGCGCCCAGACGCAGCGCGAGCAGCGCGGCCTCGGCGTGTCGGTAGCGGTGTGCCGCCCAGCCCGTCAACAGCAAGGTGGCCGCCGCCACGCACAGGCAGACGGCCGCGCCCCTCAACGCAAGCAGCAAGCGCCGTCGCCGCCGCGCGTCGCGGATGAGACCCCGCAGTTGTTCACCCTCGTAATTCATCGAATGACCTCGCAGTATAAACACGAGGGAAGAATTAACATGGATGGACAGGATGCATAGGATGAAATCATGTTATTGGATTTGAGATTTGAAATCTGAAATCTCTCATCCTGCTTATCCTGTCCATCCATGTTAATGATTCTTCCGTAAAACTTACCTTCATCCAATCATCCTCACCATCTTCGTCCGCCGCGCGAGTACGGCCTCGGCGGCAAAGAGTAGGAGCGCCGCGACGAGCAGCGGCCACCAGACGCGTTGCCGCGCCTCGATCTCCGCGCCGCTCACGCGCGCGTCCGCGTCGGCCTCCGCCTCGGCGGACGCGCCGGCGTCGCCGCCCGTCACACCGGCGAGGAACTCGTCCGTGTTGAGCTTGGCGAAGTCGCCCTCGCGTCCGTCCACGTTGACGGCCGCGAAGTCGGGCCGCCCTTCGTAACGCAGGCGGTAGAACCCCGGCTCGCGCCCCGTCACGAGCAGATCGCCGTCGGGCGTGCGCGTGCCCGTCTTCAGACGCTCTTCCGAAGGCGTGTCAATTGCGGGCGGCTCGCCCCCCGACGCGCGCGCGACCGTGAAGGTCTGTCCGAGCCGGTGCCACGCCACGGCCTCGCGCTCGCCGAGGTAGCGCACCATCTGCTGGACGAGCGGCAGGTAGAGCGGCGTCAGCGGCAGATCATTCCAGTTCATGCCGAGGGTGGAAGTGAAAAGCAGCACGCGCCCCGCCGCCCCCGCGCTCGACTCAACGAGAGCGGGGCTTCCGTCCTCGAAGCGCGCCAGCACGACGGCCCTCTCGCGCGGCTCCGAGCGGTGGTAGCCGAAAACGCGCGCCGAGGAGAGCGTCGCGCCGCCCCGGAAGATTTCAAAGACCGGATGCGCCGTCTTCACGTCCGTGACGGCCGCCGACTCGCCGCGCTGAAGTTGGACGGCATCAGTGAGCCGCACCGGCGCGACTCTCTCAAGCGCCCGGTTGAAACTCTCCGCGCGCGTGTTCGGCCCCGTCGCCACGATTACCGGGCCGCCCGACTCGACGAACTTTACGACCGCCTCCGCGAGCGCGCCGGAGATATTCCCTGCGTCGTTCAAGACGACGAGCGAGTATCCGGCCACGTCCGCCGGGTCGAGCGCGCCCGCGCTCTTCACGCTGAAGGCGAAGGGCAGGCCCTCGCCCGCCGAGAGCGCGCTTTGCAGATAGAAGCTGTCGCCTAAGCCCCGCGCGGCGCTGTCGATGATGACGGCCTTCGCCGGCGTCTCGCCGCGCAGGGTGAAGTAGAACTGATTGTCGTGCTCGAAGTCGTCGGCGCGCAGGCGCACCGCGCAGCGGTTCGGCCCCTCGCCCAGATTGAAGCCGGTGAACTCGACGACCCGCGAGTCGCGCGCCGCGAGGCTGATCTCTCTTTTCTCGACCGTCTGGTCGTTGACCTGTAAATCCACGCCGACGCGCTCGCGCGCCACGTCGCCGAAGTTGCTCAAGTGGACGGCGACCTTGTCAACGTACTTCTGTCCGTAGACGACGCCGCGCGCCTCGACGTTCGTGACGGCGACGTTCGGCGTCGTCTCTTTGCCGCCCACGTCGATGAGCGCGAGGCGGATGTCGTCTCTCAGCCGGAAGGTGGCGCGCGCGGCCTGCCAGCCGGCGGCCTGAAAGTCGGAGATCAGGAAGACGCGCTTCGCCCCACCGGCGCGCAGGTCTGTGAACAACGACTCGGCCCCACGCAACGCCTGCTCGTAATCCGTCCCCTCGAAGCCCGCGCCGAGGCCGGCGAGCGCGGCGCGCACGCGGTGCTTCTCGGCCGTGAACTCGCTCAAGACCTCGTAGCCCTCGCCGAATCTCACGAGCGCGACCCGCTCGTCTTCCGGCAGCTCGCCGAGGATGGTGTCGGCGCGGCGCACGGCCTCCGAGAAATGATCGGCGTGGCGCATGCTGAGCGAAGAGTCGATGAGGAAAACGGTGGCGCGCGTCGTCTCGGTCTCGGCGGACGCGCCGGCGCCGCTGAAGAAGGGGCGCGTGAAGGCGAAGACGACGAGCAGCACGGCGAGACAGCGCAGCAGCAGGAGCAACAGGTTGTGCAGCGTCCGCCGGCGGATGGTGCGCTGCGGGATTTGCCGCACGAAGACGAGCGCCGGAAATTCCACGCGCCGCGCCCGCGTGCGCCGCACGAGATGCACGAGAATGGGCGCGGCCACCGCCGCCAGCCCCAACAGGAATAATGGATTCAGAAACGACATCTGTTAGCTGAGTGATGAGTGATAAGTGATAAGTGATAAGAAGGACAAACCGCCTTCTCTTTCTTATCACTTATCACTCATCACTTATCACTTCCTACGTTCACTTCCCCGCGCGCCGCGAGAGGAAGGAGAAGAGCGCGAAGTCGAGCGGCTTATCCGTCGTAATCAACTCGTAGTCAACGCGGTTGGCGGCGCAGCACCGGCGCAGCTCATCGACGTGCGCGGCGATGCGGTCGCGGTAGCCGCCGGCGATTACGTCCGGCAGCACGGGCATCTGCTGGGCCGTCTCGGAGTCTTCGAGGAGCAGCACCGCGTCGTCGAAATCGAACTCCATCTCGTTGCGGTCGAGGAGGTGGAAGGCGACGAGGTCGTGGCCGCGAAAGCGGAGGTGCTGGAAGGCGTCGGCGAGCCGCTCCGGCTGGTCGTAGAAGTCGGAGACGACGACGACGATGCCGCGGCGCGTTAGCCGGTCGGCCGTCTCGTGGAGCGCCGCGCTGATGCGCGACTCGCCGCCCGCTTCGAGGGTCGAGAGCTGGCCGTAGATGGTGCGGAGGTGGCCGGTGCGGTTGCGCGCCGGGACGTGCGTGTGGACGCGCTCGCCGAAGGCGAGGAGGCCGACCGAGTCCTGCTGGCGCGCGACGAGGTGGGCGAGCGCGGCGGCGAGAAACTGCGCGTACTGTAGCTTCGTCACGGCCCCCGCGCTCGCGTAGCGCATCGAGGCGCTGGTGTCTACGAGCAGGTGACACTGGGCGTTGGTGTCGGCGCGATACTTCTTGATGAAGTAGCGGTCGGTGCGGCCCAGCAGTCGCCAGTCGAGGTAGCGCAAATCATCGCCGGGGTTGTACTGGCGATACTCCTTGAACTCGGTCGAGAAGCCCGAGTACGGCGAGCGGTGCAGCCCCGAGATGAAGCCCTCGACGACGGCGCGCGCCAGAAGCTCCAGTGAGCCGATGCGCGCCAGCACCTCGGGGTCGAGGAAGCGCGCCGGGCCGGGCGCAAAGGCCGGGGCCGGACTTGTCTCGGCGGCCGCCTCTGACTGATTCTTTTTATTTCGACTCCACCACATGACTTTTACTTGTGTAACGAATCCTGCACTCATCTAAACCACAACCCTAAAGCCCCGACTTCGGCTCCGGCACGGCTTCGACGAGGCGTCGGATGACCTCGTCGGAATCGATCTTCTCCGCCTCCGCTTGGAAGTTCAGAAGGATGCGATGACGAAGGACGGCGGGCGCGACGGCGCGCACGTCCTCGCACGAGACGTTGTAGCGGCCGCGCAGGATGGCGCGCGCCTTGCCGCCGAGGACGAGGAACTGCGAAGCGCGCA
>DASVES010000344.1:0-15294 GCA_036380435.1 Pyrinomonadaceae bacterium
GAAGCGCGACTTGGCGAGGAGGGTGACGAACAACTCCTGCGTCAGATCGATGTAGGCGCTGCCGCGGTCGCCCTCCTCGACGAGCAGCCCGGCGCTGTGCGAGGCGCGCACCAGCGGGTGGTTGCTCACGAGGCGCTGCAATTCCCCCCACAGCCGGCTCACGTCCGAGCGCCGCAGCGCCTCGACCCACGGCCCGCCCGGGCGCGGCGTGCGCTCCGTCGCAGCAGAGGCGCGCTCCGGCTGGGGACGTGACTGTTTTTCGGCTTCGGAACTGGGCATGGGATTGTTCAAGTAATGATTATTGTCGGCGGGGGTTGCGGTCATGTTAATCGCAATCACTTACCGGAGCAAGCCTTATGGAGGACGGCGAGCAGGTTTTCGACTGGGAAGTTGCCCGATGAGGAGCAAGGGCGGCGGCGTTATTGACCTTCGACCACGGTCCTGGCAGACCGCGTGGGGCTACTTAGTACTCGAAGGCGCCGTTACCAGGAAGAGTTTGCGCTCCGTAAGTCCCTTTTGGATTTTGACCTTGCCGGGATTTCCGCGACCTGTGACCGCTGAAGGGGAAACGGGTGCGGTCATCGTGCAGGGGTCCGAGGGGCGCTCGTGGCGGCCCTTCGGAGGACGGAATGGATGTTAGCAGCAAACCGGAAATTGGGCAACATCTTTTTACACCGACCTCAACCTGTTGATTGCCAAACACAAAAGGGGGGTAAAAGGTGTCCGCCGTCGCCCCCGAAGATTGGAAAAAAGGGGGGATTGAGTTTTTACTTTGATGATTCAAGCGAAGCGCCCGATGACAAAAGGATAGACGGCTTGAACAGCGGCCCTCTCGCCGCACACTTGCCCTAGCCTTTATTCGTGCTGTGCCTCTCCACCGCCGGGCGCTTGCGATGCCGGCCCCGCTCTCTCGCCCCGAAGAGAGCAGTGTCGGGCAGTCGGCGTTAGCTATGCAAGATCATGGAAGGAGCGACCATGAACCGTGTTAGCACAGCCAGATTCCGTAAACTTCGGACGTGCCCGTCCGCCGAGGTGCTGATCCAGTACGGGCAGGCGGGGCTCGCGTGCGACACCGAGGAGCGTGTGGCCCACCACCTCACCTCGTGCGACTTCTGCGGGGCCGAGATGCAGCTACTCTCCAAACACTGGCGGCGCGATTTCCCCGCTCTCAAGATCGCGGGCGATATGTCTCTGAGTTTGCGCCGTCTGGCCGAAGACCTGCTGACGACCCTGCCGGACTTAAACCGCGCGCGGTTCGCCGAGACGATCTGCGACATGGACCGCCTGACGGTGTCGGACGCCGTCTAGTCAGAAGATTTCAGGCGGCCTCACGCGAAGACCCCTCGCCCGAAATTGCCGCTCTGCCCTCTCTCTTAGCCCCAATAAAGCTCACATCTTAGACCCCGAACGAAACGTCTTCGAGTTGCGCCGCGTGGCGCGGGCGCCGCCCGCGCCTACTCGTCTTTCGCCGCCGCGCCCGCGCCGCCGTCGTAGAGGCGGTCGATAAGCGCGCCGTACTTCTCATCGACCACGCGCCTCTTGATCTTGAGCGTCGGCGTCATCTCCCCGCCGTCGATGGTGAACTCTTCGGGGAGGAGCGCGACGCGGCGGACGCGCTCGTAGTCGGCGAGGCTGGAAGTGAGCTGCGCCACCTCGCGCTGCACCAGCTTGACGGCGGCCGGATCGCGGCTCCACTCCTCCCTCTTTTGTCGCTTACCCTCCACGCCGTCGCCGGCAGCGGCGGCGAGCGCCTCCCAGTCGGGCACGACGAGCGCGGCCGGCTGCTTGCGCCCCGCGCCCACCACCACCACCTGACTCACCAACTCGCTCTGCTTAATCAGACTCTCCAGAAGCTGCGGCGCGACGTACTTGCCGTTCGAGAGCTTGAACAGCTCCTTCTTGCGGTCGGTGATAAAGAGGTGGCCCCGCTCGTCGAGGCGGCCAACGTCGCCCGTCTTGAACCAGCCGTGCGGCGTGAAAGCCGCTTCGGTCTCCTGCGGGTGGTTGTAGTAGCCGAGCATGACGTTCGGCCCACGCACGAGGATTTCGCCCTCGGGGTCGATGGCCACGTCAACGCCGGGGAACGGCACGCCGACGGAGCCGACGCGGTTGTCGTCGGGGCGATTGGCCGAGACGATGCAGGTCTCGGTCATGCCGTAGCCTTGCAGGATGTTGATGCCCGCGCCGAAGAAGGCGTAGGAGAGCGCGGGCGACAGCGACGCGCCGCCCGAGACGAAGTAGCGCAGGCGCCCGCCCACGCCCTCGCGCCACTTGGAGAAGACCAGCCGGCTCGCGGCCTCGTGTTGCAGTTCGAGGAGCGGCGGCGCCGGCTCGCCCTTGTCGCGCAGCTCGGCGTAGCGCTGTCCCACACCGAGCGACCAGCGGAAGAGTTTCTCCTTGAGGCCGCCCTCGGACGTGCCCTTCTTGACGATGCGGTGGTAGACGCGCTCGAAGAGGCGGGGCACGGCCGTCATGATGGTCGGGCGCACTTCGCGCAGGTACTCGGCCACCACGTCGAAGGACGGCGCGTAGTGGACGGAGACGCCGCACCAGCAGAAGACGTAGAAGACCGTGCGCTCGAAGATGTGCGAGAGCGGCAGAACGGAGAGCGAAACGTCGTCGGCCGAGATGGGCAGGCTTTGCGAGATGGCGAGCACGTTCGAGACGAAGTTCGAGTGCGTGAGCATCACGCCCTTCGGCTCGCCCGTCGTCCCCGACGTGTAGATGATCGTCGCCAAATCCTCGCTGCCGACGCCGCGCCAAGCGCAGTCGAAGCCCTCGGGGTTGGCGCGGTCAAGCTCGGCGCCGGCCTGCTCCAGCGTGGTCAAAAGCATCACGCGGCCGCCCGGCTCGATGCCGTCCGCGTCGAAGAAGACGATGTTCTGGAGGCCGGCGACCGCCTCGATCTCGGCCTGCGCGTGGCGGAAGACCTTGCGGCCCGAGACGAAGAGCACGGCCGCGCCCGAGTCTTCGAGGATGTAGCGCACCTGTTCGGGGGCCTGCGTGGTGTAGATGGGGACGTTGACGGCGCCGAGGCTGAGGATGGCCAGATCGACAATCGACCAGTCGGGCCGGTTCTCCGAGAGCAGCGCCACGCGGTCGCCCTTGCGCACCCCCATGCCTGAGAGGCCCAGCGCCACGGCGCGGATGCGCGTCTCAATCGCCTCCGACGGCAGGTGTATCCACAGCCCGTCGCGCTTGAGGTTAACGGCGTCGCGCTTCATGTGCGCGCGCAGGGCCGTGAGACACATCTCGGGGATGGTCGCCGGCGTGGGCAGGTGCAGGTGTGTAGGCTCGTTCATGAGTGATAAGTGATAAGTGAAAAGTGATAAGAAGGATAAGGAAGCTGTCTTTCTTATCACTTATCGCGGCTTTTTAACTCTTTCGGAGAAGTAGGCGACCGTCCGTTTGAGTCCTTCGCGCAGGGGGACGGTGGGTTGCCAGCCGAGTAGCTGCTGGGCGCGCGTGATGTCGGGGCGGCGCTGGCGTGGGTCGTCCTGTGGGAGCGGCAGGTGACGCAGGCGCACCTCGACGCCGACGGAGCGGCCGACCTCCTCGGCGAGCTGCCTCATGGTGAACTCGCCGGGATTGCCGACGTTGACGGGGTCGTGTACGTCGATGCCGGGCGGCGCGTCGCCCGGCTCGACGTTCATCAGGCGAATCATGCCATCGACGAGGTCGTCCACGTAGCAGAAGGAGCGGGTCTGCGAGCCGTCGCCGTAGATGGTCAGCTCCTCGCCGCGCAGCGCCTGCACGATGAAGTTGGAGACGACGCGGCCGTCGTTTTCCAGCATCCGGGGGCCATAGGTGTTGAAGATGCGAATGATGCGCGTGTCCACGCGGTTCTGCCGGTGGTAGTCCATCATCAGGGTCTCGGCGAGGCGCTTCGACTCGTCGTAGCACGAGCGCGGGCCGATGGGGTTGACGCTCCCCCAGTAGCTCTCGGGCTGCGGGTGAACTTCGGGGTCGCCGTAGACTTCCGACGTTGACGCCTGAAGGATGCGCGCGCGCACGCGCTTGGCGAGGCCGAGCATGTTGATGGCGCCCATCACGCTGGTCTTGACGGTCTTGACGGGGTTGTACTGGTAATGGATGGGCGAGGCGGGGCAGGCGAGATTGTAGACCTGATCGACTTCAAGGAGTATCGGCTCGATGACATCGTGGCGGATCAGCTCGAAGGACTTGTGGTCGAGCAGGTGGAGGACGTTCGCGCGCCGCCCCGTGAAGAAGTTGTCGAGGCAGAGCACCTCGTGCCCCTCGTCGAGGAGGCGCTCACACAGGTGCGAGCCGATGAAGCCCGCCCCGCCAGTTACAAGTATTCTCATCTTCTTTTGTGACCTTGGCTGACTGATATCCGACATCTGAAAAGGGAACGCGGATTAAACGGATAAGGACGGATCAAATCCGTGTTCATCCGTACTCATCCGTGTTCTCTCACGCCGTGGCCGCGCCTTCACTCGCGCGCGCACGCGCGCCGTCGGCGCCGACCACTTCCTCCCCCGCCCCTGCCGGAGTCTCCCGCCGGCCCTGCTGTTTTCGCTTCCGCCGCCGGCGCGTCTGCTCGACGCGGCCGCCCGCCGTGGCGAGGGCGGCGAGGGTGAGGAAGAGGAGGCCGTTAGAGGTCGTGTGCAGGGGGAAGTCGAAGAAGCTGTGGACGAGGGCGGCGAAACAACCGGAAAGCGCGCCGAGGGCGACGCCGCGGCGGAAGGCGTCGGTTGACTGCATGCGCCGGAGCGCCATCGCGAAGAGGCCGGCGACGAAGAGGAGTCCGAGCGCGAAGGCGACGATGCCGCCGTCGGAGAGCAGTTGGAGGTAGTCGTTGTGCGCCTGTTCCAGACGATAGATGCTGCCGTTGCTCGTGTCGTAGCGCGGGTAGACGGCGCTGAAAGCGCCCAGGCCCGCGCCGAGCCACGGGTGGGCGCGGATGATCTCGACCGTGCCGCGCCAGAAGTGGAGGCGCCCGGTGGTCGGGTCCTCGGAGTTGACCGTGCCGAGCAGGCGGTTGAGGCTGTCCTCGCCGCCGAAGAAGACGACCCCGGCGATGAGGGCCACGACGATGCCGAGGCCCGCGGCCGCGCGCAGCAGCAGTGCGCGCGCGCGCGTGTGCTCCTGAGCGTCCTCGCCGCCGTCGCCCCCATGGTGCGCCGGCCGCCGCACCAGTCCCGAGACGACGACGAGGAAGAAGACCTCGGCGACTAAGGCCAGCATCCCGCCGCGCGAGTTCGTCATCATGAGCGCGATGCCCATCAGCACGGCGCTGAAGAGATAAAGCAGGCGGCGCTCGCGCTCGATGGCGCCGGCGAAGAGCAGACCCAGCGGCAGCCCCGCGGCCATCACCATGTAGTTGGCGAAGTGGTGGCGGTTGATGAAGGGGCCGAAGCCGAGGGCCTGCCGGGTCTCGCGCAGGCCGAAGATGCGGTCGGGGCTGACGAAGAACTGGATGAGGCCGAAGAGGGCGAGCGCGAAGCCGAAGACGATGACGGTGCGCACGATGAGCCGGAGACGGCGAGCGCTGTCGATGAAGGCGAGCGCGGCGGCGAAGTAGACGAACAGCCCCGCGAGTTGGATGAGCACGAGGCGCGTGGCGTAGGGGTCGAAGGAGAGCGTGCGCGCGGGCGCGGTGGCGAGCGCCGCGGCGGGGTCGCCCGGCGCGGGCGCGCCCGCGAGCGGGAGGAGTTGGAAGAGGCCGAGGAGGAAGAGGCCCGCGAGTGGAAGTTGGAGGAAGTTCTTGCTGAAGCGCAGGCGGCGGGCGCGCCAGGCGTCGGCCGCCCAGAGCGCGACGACGACGCCGGCCGTCCCCTGAAAGACGGCGAGCGACCAGTTATGCACCGTGCCGAAGGCGAGCGTCGAGAGGACGAGCGCGAGACAGAGCGCGAGGACGATGTAACGGCTGAAGGCGGTGCGCTCCGTGTTGGGTGCGCCCTTCGGCCGCGTCGTCAGCGCCCGCTCACTGTCCTTTCGGCGCCGGCGCGCCGGCCGCGGCGCTTCCGCCGACACGTTGGAGATTGAAGTCGTCATACCAGACTTTACCGAAGATGGGGCACGCGCCGTCCGAGCACCCCACGCGCACGAGCCTGAGCGTCACGGCCTCGGCCGCCGGCGCCGTAAACTCCACGATCACCTGCTGCCAGTCGCTCGTCCCCGCCGGCGCGGCCGCGCCGCCCGCGAACGCCACCCCGGCGGCGTCCGTGACCTGAACGACGAGCGTCGCCGCGCTCTTCACCTCCTCCGTGCGGACGGCGTAGGAGAGGCGATAGCGCGCCCGCGGCTCGACGAGGACGAGCTGCGAGAACTGACCCAACGTGAACTCGCTCGGCGCGCTGAACTCCAGACGCAGGGAGCGCCGTCCCTCGCGGGCGTTGCGCGCGTCAATGTTCATTTGCGCCTGCGGGACGGGGCGGACGATCCAGTCGAAAGGGTTGCCGGAGTTGGCCGTCACGTCGCGCTCGAAGCCGCCGTTGAAGAGTTTTCCCACGGCGACATCCTGCGCGGCCGCCGGCTGCACCTCGCCGTAGACCTCCAGCGCCTTGCGGTAACGTCCGGCTTCGATGAGCGCGTTCATCAGACTCGCGCCCGAGGCGGCCTGCTCTCTGCGCTCCTCGGTCTTGAGCGTCCCCCACAGAATCAGCGCCTCGTCCAGACGCTTCTGCGTGAGAAGATGTTGGACGAGACGGGCGCGCGCCTCGTAGGAGTCGCCGACGGCCGCGCCCACGGCGCGCACGTCGCCGCCGAAGTAGCTCCACGCGGTGGTGAAGATTTGGGTGTGCAGCGTGGGGTCGATCTCGGCGGCGCGGCGCAGCTCGGCGAACGCCTCCGGCTCGCGGCCCGCGCGCAGCAGCAGGTTGCCGAGATACCAGCGCGGCATCGAGTAGTGCGGGGCGAGCGAGACGGCGTGGCGCAGGGCGAGCGCGCCGCCCTCCTCGTCGCCGGCCTGTCCACGCGCGCGGCCCAGTTCCATCCACAGACGGTGGTCGTGCGGCGCAAGCGACACGGCGCGCTCGTAGCGGACGAGCACCTCACGGAGTTCCTCGGGCGCGAAGCTCTTGCGGGCGAAGACGCCGAGCGTGTAGTGAACCTGCGGGTCGTCGGGCGCCCACCTCTCGGCGGCGTGCAGGATGCCGCCGATTTGCGCCAGCGCCTCCTGCACCTGCGGGTCGTTGGGGCGGACGCGCGCCGCGGCGATCACCGATTCGACCGCCGGCGGGTTCGACGCCAGCGTGCTTCCCATACACCAGCGCGCCGCCGTCCACGACGCGAACAGCACCGCCAACGCCGGCAGCACCACCAACACGCGCCGCCACAGCGCCTCGACGCCGACGGTCTTGATCTGATCCTTATCGGGCATAATTAAGGGAGTCAGAAGTCAGGAGTCAGAAGTCGGAATGAGAGGCGGCTTCATCTTCTTCATTCCGACTTCTGACTCCTGACTTCTGACTCCTTGCACTCTTCATTCCCCGCTCAGGTCGTCGATCTGGATACGCATGCGTTTGACGGAGACGCGCGCGTCCGAGCAGGTGCGGACGATATCGCGCACGCGATCCTCGGAGAGTTTGAGGCTGGAGATGAGCACCTCCTCGACGTGCAGCGTCTCGCAGATGCCGCGCAGCTTGCCGTTGCCGCCGAAGACCCGGAGGCCGTGGATGACCTTCCCCATCTTGTGCCGGTCGTCGTCGGCGAAACCGACGGGGGCGTAATTGAGTTCGGGGTTGTTGAGTATCTCGCGCAGGAGCAGTTCGCCGGCGTCGCCCGCGCCGTAGATGAGCACGCGCCGCCCCGTGCGCGACGACCCCATCGGCATCACCTTGCGGAGCATGCGGAAGGCGACGCGGCTCCCGGCAAGCAGCACGAAGAGGATGATGGCGTCGAGGACGAAGACGGAGCGCGAGTAGTCCTGAAAGCGGAAGGCGAAGAGGAGCACCAGCACGCTCGCCACCGACCCGGCAACGACCGCCTTGACGTAGACCACCAGATTGTCGAGGCTCACGTAGCGCCAGATGCCGCGGTAGACGCCCGCCACGAGGAAGGCCCCCATCTTGACGAAGACGAGCACCGGCACCGTCCGCAGGAACAGCTCCGTCGCCCCGATCTCGTTGACGGGGCCGTAGAGCAGCAGGTACGAGGCGTAGAAGGAGAGGATGATGAGCGCCGCGTCTAAGAAGACCTCGAAGACTCTGCGCTTGTAGGAGAGATCGACGAGGAAGGCGACGAGCGGCTTGTCGCGCGCCGCGCGCACCTCCTCCTCGTCGTAGACCTTGACGCCGGCGAGATAGACGCCGACGAGCGTCAGCACCACCGTGAACCCGAGCACGGCCGCGAGGCTCACGTCGAACGCGACCTCGCGCACGAAGAGGGCCAGCAGCCCTGAGAGCGCCGCGAATCCGTAGAGCATCCAGACGGCCTTGCGCTCCGACATCCCCAGAGCGACCAGACGGTGCGACGTGTGGTCGCGCCCGCCCTGTGAGACCCCGCGCCCGGAGAGCTTGCGGATGAGGGTGACGAAGGTGGTGTCGAAGATCGGGATGAAGAGGGTGAGCACGGGGACGGCCAGCACCGGCAGGAACGAGCGCGAGCGCCCGCCCGAGGCGGCGAGGAGCGAGGTCGAGGCCAGGAAGAAGCCGATGAACATCGAGCCGCAGTCGCCCATGAAGATGGTGGCCGGGTTCGAGTTGTAAACGAGAAATCCGGCGAGCGCGGCGGCGAAGACGGCGAGCATCAGCGCCTCGATGGCCTGCCCGTTGCCGATGAAGTTGACGGCGAGGAAGGCCGAGGCGATGGCGGCGATGCCGGCGGCGAGGCCGTCCATGTTGTCGAGCAGGTTGACGGCGTTCGTAATCCCGATGAGCCAGAAGATCGTGATCGCCATGTTGACGGGCACCGACGCCGTCCACGGCAAGGTGAGTCCGCCAAGGCCGACCGTCGCCGCGCCGAAGTAGATGAGCATGGCGGCGCCCATCATCTGCCCGATGAGTTTCTGGTACGGCTTGATGTGCAGGAGGTCGTCGATGAGTCCGACGAGGAAGAGGAAGGAACTGGCGGCCATCACGGCGAGTCCCTGCGGCGTGTGCGGGACGAAGGCCGCGTAGATGATAATCACCGTCAGGAAGACGGCCAAGCCCCCGAGCATCGCCGTCGGCGCCCGATGCCAGCGGTCGGGCTTCGGCTGCGCGACCATCTTGCGGCTGCGCGCGTAGGCGCGCACGAGCGGGGTGAGCACGAGCGCCAGCGCGAGCGCCGCCGCGACGGCCAGAAGTTGTTCGGTGGTGAAGAGCATGAATCCGGGGACTGAATGACGACGCCTCTGTCGGGACGCTTGAAAAGCTATTCGATGCGGCGTGAGAAATCAAGCGGGCAGGCTTGAGAAAACAGTACCGCGAGCGGTAGCGAGCGGGTACGCCTGTGATGGGAGGCCCGCCGCGCGCACGCGACACCCGCTTGCTACCGCTCGCGGTACTGTCCCCCGTTACGGGCGGCGCGCTGACCCGGCGCGATGCGCCGGGCTATCACACGGCCGCCCCTTCGGGACTTCCCAAACAGATTCTTAAGCTTGACCGCCGGCCGCCGCGGGCCGCCGGCCGTAGTAGTCGATGACGGTGCGGAGGATTTCGTCGAGCGTGACGGTGGGGCGGAAGCCGACGGCCCGCTCGATCTTCGAGGTGTCGGGGACGCGGCGCGGCATGTCCTCGAAGCCCTCCTCGTAGGCTTCATCATAGGGCACGAAGACGATCTCTGACTTCGACCCCACGAGCGACTTCACGCGCTCGGCCAGCTCCAGAATCGAGACCTCCTCGTTCGAGCCGATGTTGAAGACCTGACCGACCGCCTCCTCGGTCTCCATCAGCTTGACGAGCGCGCCCACCACGTCGCCGACGTAGCCGAAGCAGCGCGTCTGTTTGCCGTCGCCGTAGATGGTGATCGGCGTCCCGGCGAGCGCCTGCTTGACGAAGGTCGGGATGACCATGCCGTACTGACCCGTTTGGCGCGGCCCGACCGTGTTGAAGAGGCGGACGACGACCGTGGGCAGCCGTTGCTCGCGCCAGTAGGCGAGGGCGAGGAATTCGTCGATGGCCTTCGAGCAGGCATAAGACCAGCGCCCCTTCGTCGTCGCGCCCATCACGAGGTTGCCGTCTTCGCGAAACGGCACCTCCGACGACAGCCCGTAGACCTCCGAGGTCGAGGCCACCAGAACCTTCTTCTTCTTCTTCGCCGCCTGCGCGAGCACCACTTCGGTGCAGTGGACGTTCGTTTCGATGGTTCGCACCGGCGACTCGACGATGAGCTTGACGCCGACGGCCGCCGCGAGGTGGAAGATCACGTCGCACTGATCGACGAGTTCGGCCATGAGCCGGCGGTTATTGACGCTGTCGATGGTGTAGTGGTAGCGCGGGTTCGCCTTCAGGTGCGCGATGTTGTCGAAGCTCCCCGTGGAGAGGTCGTCGATGCAGAAGACCTCGTCGCCGCGCGCCATGTAGGCATCCGTGAGGTGTGAGCCGATGAAGCCGGCGCCGCCCGTGATTAGTACTCGCAAATGTCTTCTCCCTCTTTTAAGACGCGCGGCCCCGGCGGGCGCGCGTGATGTCCGTGCCCGGCCCCGCGGCGCGCGCACCTTGCTGCGCCGCGCTCTCGGCCGGGTCGATTAACTCTTCGTAGAGCCTGTGGATGTCCGCCAGCAGGCGTTCGACCGAATACTGGCGCGCGACGAACTCAAGGCCGCGCGCGCCCATCCCGAGCCGCAGCTCCTCGTTCTCGATCAGGTAGTCGAGCGCGCGGCTGAAACTCTCGGCGTCGCACTCTTCGACCAACACGCCGCGCTCGCACACCTGCCAGCCGCGCGGCCGGCGCTGTAGCAGCGCGGGGTCGAGACCGCCGAGGAGGTCGGGCACGCCGCCCACGGCCGTCGCGATGACGGGCCGCGCGTTGGCCATCGCCTCGACCAGCGTCAGCGGCGTCCCCTCGTTCAGAGAGGTGAGCGCCACCACGTCGAGCGCCGGGTAGAAGTTCTCCGGGTCGTCGCGCGTGCCGAGGAATATGACATCGTCAATGATGCCGAGCGAGGCCGCCTGCGCTTCGAGCTGCCGGCGCAGCAGCCCGTCGCCGACGACGACGAAGCGCACGCGCCGAAGCGTCCGCCCTTCGGTCTCCGCCTCGCGCGCGGCGTGGCGCTTGTAGTGCTCGGCCGCCGCGAGGAAGAGCGCGTGGTTCTTGATCGCGGTGAGGCGGCCGACGATGCCGACCAATATCTCGTCGTCGCCCGCGCCGAGTTCGCGCCGCAGCCGCGGGCGCCGCTCGGCCCAGTCGGCGAAGGCGCGCATGTCTAATCCGAGCGGGATGACGGCGAACTGCGCGGGGCGCCCGACGCGGAAGTGTCCGCCGATCTCTTCGAGCTGGCGGGGGCTGATGACCACGACGCGGTCGGTGGCGACGCGCGCCAGCGCCCGCTCGATGGCGAGGAAGAGACGCGTCTTCCGAGGGCCGTAGTAGCTGTGGAAGACGTGCCCGTGATACGTGTGTACGAAGCGCACGCTTCGGGGACGGCCCCACAGGGCCGAGGGCGTGAGCCAGCGGTAGAGCAGCCCGGCCACGCGTCCCACGGTGCCGGCCTTCGCCGTGTGCGTGTGTACCACGTCGGGGCGCTCGCGCACGAGCAGTCGGTAGAGCTTCCAGACGGTGACGGCGTCCTTCGGCGAGACCTCGCGGCTCATCTCCGGGATGATGTGGGGCCGCACGCCCAAGGCTTCGGAGAAGTAGCCCATGTCGTCTTCGCCCGGCGGCACGGTGCCCGCCACCAGCACCGTCTCCACGCCGCGCTCCACCAGCCCCGCCGACAGCCACGCCACGTGGCGCGCCGGCCCGCCCACGTTCAGTCTGGCAATGATGCGGACGACTTTCATAAGGGAGCTGTTAGCTAATAGCTGTTAGCTGTTAGCTAAAACTGTCAGTGGTCGCTTGTCTGCACCGGGCAGCTCAACGCTCGCGTCGAAGGGCGGAAGGCTCGACGAACAAACAACTGACTACGGACTACGGACAAAGAACAGCCTTTAGCTAACAGCTAATAGCTAATAGCTAACCGCTAATCGCTTTCACGTCTTCCATCTTGTTAGCGCCCGTCTCGGCGACGAGGTTCGAGGCGTGGAGGAGGCTCTCGAAGGTGCCGGCGTCCGTCCACCAGCCTTCGAGTTCGTCCCACGACATCTCGTCGCGCCCGATGTAGGCGTTGTTCACGTCGGTGATCTCCAGCTCGCCGCGGCCCGAGGGCTTGAGGGTCTTGATGATGCGGAAGACCTCGGCGTCGTACATGTAGATGCCGATGACGGCGTAGTCGGACTTTGGCTCGGCGGGCTTCTCCTCGATGCGGACGACGCGCCGGCCGTCGAGTTCGGGCACTCCGAAGCGTTGCGGGTCGGACACCTTCTTGAGAAGGATTTTGGCGCCGCCGCCCTGATGACGGTAGGAGCGCACGGCCCGCCCGATGCTGCCCTCGATGATGTTGTCGCCGAGGACGACGCAGATGGGTTCGCCGTCGGAGAAGTCTTCGCACAGGTCGAGCGCCGCGGCGATGCCGCCCTCGCCCTCCTGATAGGTGTAGTTGAGGTGCTTGAGGCCGAAGTCCTTCCCGTTTTTGAGGAGCTTGAGGAAGTCGCCGGCCGAGTTGCCGCCCGTGACGATCATGATGTCACGCACGCCCGCGTTGACGAGCGTCTGAATCGGGTAATAGATCATCGGCTTGTCGTAGACGGGCAGCAGATGCTTGTTCGTCACCGACGTGAGCGGCCTCAGACGCGTCCCCAGCCCTCCGGCTAACACGACACCTTTCATTAAGCGCCTCCGATGTTGAGCTAATAGCTGTTAGCTGTTAGCTGAAGAAAACCAACCGGAAATTTTGACTCGTGGCGGCCACGTCCGCGACGGCCCCTGCCGTGAGCTGACAGTTAGTGTCCGCCCCCTTGTTCAGTCGATGAATCTCTGGAACCAGAGTTCCAGCATCAGGAGTATCCAGAGATGGTGGGAGCGGTCAAGCCCGCGCACGGTGTGCTCTTCGACGAGGCCGCGCACGCGCTCCGGTTTGAAGAAGCCGCGGCCCAGCGATTTTTCCGAGAGCAGCGTCTCGCGCAGGAACGGCTCCATGCGCCCGCGGAACCAGTGGCCGATGGGCACGCCGAAGCCCATCTTGCCGCGCGTCAGATTCTCCTCCGGCACCAGCCCCCGCAGCGCGCGCTTCAAAAGATACTTCGTGGTGCGCCCGCGCAGCTTCAGGTGCTCCGGGAGCGAGGCAGCGAACTCGATGACGTGGTGGTCGAGGAATGGCGAGCGCGCTTCCAAGCTTACGGCCATGCTCGCGATGTCCACTTTGACGAGCAGGTCGTTGGGCAGGTAGGTCATCGTGTCGGCGAGGAGCGCCGCGTCCACCACGCCCGCCCCGTTGGCCATCGTGAACCACGGCGCGATCAAGTCCGACGCCCTCTGCATGCGCGTCTCGGCCCGAAATCCTTCGGTGTAGAGCATCTGCTTCGCCGCGTCGTCGAAGACGCTCACCCACTGCGCGTAACGCTCGGCCGAGGGGAGCGAGGCGGCGCGCACGAACCGCTTCACCCGGCCGAGGTAGCTGCGCCGCACCTCGGAGGACGGCATGAGCGAGAGCGCCGGCTCGATGAACGCGCCGCGCAGGGCCGCGGGCACGCGGCGATAGGTCTCAGCAAGACGCATCGCCGCGTAACGGTCGTAGCCGGCGAAGCACTCGTCGCCGCCGTCGCCGTTTAAGGCCACGGTGACGTGCCGGCGCGTCTCGCGCGCGACATAGTAAGTCGGAATGGCCGAGGAGTCGGCGTAAGGCTCGCCGTAGTGCTCGACGAGGGTCGGCAGCACTTCCATGGCGTCGGGGCGGACGATGAACTCGTGGTGGTCGGCGCCGACGAGTTCGGCGACGCGGCGCGCGTGGTGAAGCTCGGAGAAGTCCTGCTCGTCGAAGCCGATGGAGAAGGTCTTGACGGGCGCGCTCGACTCCTCGCTCATCAGCGCCACGACCGCGCTCGAATCGATGCCGCCTGAGAGGAACGCGCCGAGGGGCACCTCCGACATCAGACGCACGCGCACGGCGTCGCGCAAAAGCTCGACGGCGCGCTCGCTCGCCTCCTCTTCCGTCCACTTCTCCTTCCGGTTGAAGTCGGGCATCCAGTAACGCTCAATCTTAATCTCGCCGTCGCGCGTGAGACGCAAAGAGTGGCCCGGCTCCAGCTTGCGGATCATGCGGTAGGCCGTGAGCGGGGCCGGCACGCACATGAAGGAGAGATAGCGGTCGATTGCCTCGTGGTCGATGTCGCGGCTCACCTCGGGGTGCTGAAGCAGCGCCTGAAACTCGGAGCCGAAGACGAAGTCGCCCGAGGGCGTCCGGGCGTAGAGCAGGGGCTTTTTGCCGACGCGGTCGCGCGCGAGGAATAGCTCCTGCTTGCGTTCGTCCCAGATGGCGAAGGCGAACATGCCGCGCAGGTGTTTCGGCGCGTCGGAGCCGTAGCGCGTGTAGGCGTGGACGACCGCTTCGGTGTCCGAGTCGGTGTAGAACTCGTGGCCGAGGTCGGCGAGTTGCTTGCGAAGCTCCTTGTAGTTGTAGATTTCGCCGTTGAAGACGATCCACGCCGAGCGATCCGCGTTGTGGATGGGCTGCTGGCCGCCGGCGAGGTCGATGATCGAGAGGCGGCGCATGGCGAGGCCGGTGCGCTCCCCGTGGTAGAAGCCGTCCTCGTCGGGGCCGCGGTGGCGGATGGCCTCACACATCGAGGCCAGCAGCGCCTCGTCAACCTGTCGCCCCTCGCGGCGCACGATCCCTGTGATGCCACACATTCCCTAAAAACCTATTTTCTCCGACAACCGGTCGGCAATCGACTGCCACTCCTGCGCCTGCTTGCGCCGGGCCAAGGCCAGCGCCGTCGCATTCTGCGCCAACAGCCTCGCCTGGCGGGCCTCGCGCTGCTTATCCTCCTTCGTCTCCCTGGCGATGACGAGGCCGACGGAGGCGAAGATGAAGTAGAAGACGAGCAGTTGCGAGCGCTGCCGATAGGCCGTCCCCACGTTGCCCTGAAAGACCGAATACGCCAGCGTCAGCATCGTCGTGAATACCAATATCGGCAACGCCTGCCGCATCCGGTAGCGCACGGTGAACCACAGCCCGACGACGAGGAAGGGGAAAGCCCCCCACCACACCAGCATCTCGGGCAGCGTCAGGCTCTGCCGGAGGTTGACCAACTGCCACGGGAACGGCGCGAACAACAGGTAGATCATCCCTACGGGGATCGCCGTGATCGC
>DASVES010000345.1:0-23098 GCA_036380435.1 Pyrinomonadaceae bacterium
AAGTACCAGAGCCAATGGGGAAGTAATGAAGTTTATCCGTTATTCCAAATTCCACGGCTTCGACGTGTCGGGCGTCAACCTCGGCGACCTGATGGAGGGCTTGCAGGACTCGCTGCTCGACTCCGGGTTCGACGACGACTACTACTGGACGCGCAACCGGCGCGACCCCGACACGTCGCTCGACGCGCTGCGGCAAGCTCTTTTGCAGGCGCTCATGGAGATGGGCGAAATCTCCCGGCGCGACGTGGAGCAGATGCTCGCCGACAACGACGGGCAGTTTCGCGGCTCGCAGCTCGAAGAGTTGCTCAACCAGTTGATCGAGCGCCTCGTCGAAGAGGGCTATCTGAAGCTGCGCGAGGAGACGCTCGCGGAGCGGATGCGGCGGCAGGGTCAGGCGGGGCCGGGCGAGGTGGGCGAGCCTCTGCCTAAGAACGTGAAGTTTGAAGTGACCGAGAAGGGGTTAGATTTTCTCGGCTACAAGACGCTCCGAAACCTTCTGGGGAGCCTCGGCAAGTCGTCCGTCGGCCGACACGACACGCCGGAGCTGGCGACGGGCGTGGAGGCCGCCGCCGGGCCGAAGCCCTACGAGTTCGGCGACACCGTCAACCTCGACGTGAACACCACGCTCCTGTCAGCCATCCGGCGCGAGGGTCTGGGTGTGCCGCTCAACCTCGAATACTCAGACCTCCACGTCCAACAATGCGACTACCAATCGTCGTGCGCCACCGTCGTCATGCTCGACTGCTCGCACTCGATGATTCTCTACGGCGAGGATCGCTTCACGCCCGCCAAGAAGGTCGCGCTCGCCTTGGCGCATCTCATCCGCACGCAGTACCCCGGCGACTCGCTCAAGGTCGTCCTCTTCCACGACGACGCCGAGGAGCTGCCGCTCGCGCGTCTGGCCTCCACACAGGTCGGCCCGCATCACACGAACACGGCCGAGGGCCTCAAGCTCGCGCGCCGTCTCCTCCAGGCGCAACGCAAGGAGATGAAGCAGATCGTCATGGTCACCGACGGCAAGCCCACCGCCTGCTTCCTCGACGACGCGCCGGCGACGGCGGCGACTGCGCGCGGCGGCGCCCGCCGCTTCGGCGAGATACACAAGGGGCGGCGGCTCTACAAGAACTCGATGGGCGGCGACCCCGTCGTGATGGAGGCCACCTTCCGCGAGGTGCAGGCGTGCCGCAAGGCCGGCGTGCAGGTCAACACCTTCATGCTCGCCACCGACAGCTACCTCGTCGAGTTCGTCAAACAGATGACGGCCATGACGAACGGCAAGGCCTACTTCGCCACGCCCGGCAACCTCTCCCAATTCGTGCTCATCGACTTCCTCAAGCGCAAGAAGAGCCGCGTCAAGTAGTCGCCGCATCGGCGCCGCCTGAGGGGTCCTCGGTGAAACCGCAAACGCCCTCCCCCCGCTCTCGCTGGGCTTTCCTTCAATGGATACCATTTGGAAGACGATCATCTGGCAGCAATTCGGGGCCAGTATCGACATGCTCGAAAATGCCCTGCTCGCCTGTCCCGATGAGATGTGGGGCGAGCGCTCCGAGCAGCCGGAGTACTGGTATCTGATTTATCACACGCTCTTCTGGCTCGACCTTTATCTGTCCGGCTCGGTCGAAGGTTTTTCGCCGCCTGCGCCTTACACGCTTGACGAGCTGGACCCGGCGGGGGTGATGCCCGAACGCGTGTATGCGAAAGAAGAACTCCAAACTTACCTGCGGCATTGTCGCCGGAAGTGCCGGGCGACGATTGAATCGCTAACGGACGAGAAGGCGCATCAACTCTGTGTGTTCGGCCGGGGCGAGGTCAGCTTCGCGGAATTGCTTTTGTATAATATGCGTCACGTTCAGCATCACTCCGCACAGCTCAACCTGATTCTTCGGCGGAAGACCAATTCCGCGCCGGGCTGGGTTGCCAGAGCGAAGAACAGCCACGGCAGGGAGTGAAGGTTAGCGTAGACCTGTGGAAAGGAAGCCCGTTGACGAATATTTCAAAGCATCACAACAGGGCAATTACATTACAGCGCGACCTCTTCGAGATTCCTGACGGGGTGACGTTTCTGAATTGCGCGAATCGCGCCGCATCTTTACAACGATGAATCCGACATCGAAAGGCTTTTCAGCGTGCTAAGAGAATTTGCTTGAAAGGCTTGTGCCGCTCATCGCGACGCCGAACAAGTCATTAGAATCGACAGATACTTTCGGGAGGAACCATGCGAGCCAAATCTATTTACTCCGGCGTCGCACTACTGGTTAGTGTCCTGTCGTGCCCGAACTTCGCCGCGGCACAAGGCGCGCCGATTGACGCGTCCGTCGCTCGTCAGTATTTCGGCGAAGCGCGGACGGCCTGTGAACAGGACGGTGGCAAGCTGTGGGGTCGGTCGCTTTGCGGCCCCATGCTGTTTGTCGATCCGTTGACGCGCGCGGTGGTCGCAAATCAAAAGGACGCGGAGGGCCTTCTCACCGCGAAGGATGACGTGTTCGTCGGGCGTCTGTCCGACAGACAGCCCGTGGCGAATGCTTACATCACGTGGGCCGGCGTGCGGTGGACGATGATCATGTGGCCTTTTATGACCAAAGACCCTCTTCAACGAGTTAAGTTGATGATGCACGAGTCGTTTCATCGCATCCAGAACGACCTTAAATTTCCGGCGGTGGGCGGCGCGAACGACCACCTCGATACGAGGGACGGGCGTGTCTGGCTGCAACTCGAATGGAGGGCGCTGCGGCAAGCTCTGACGAGTGGGGGGGCGGCGCGGCGGCGCGCGGTCGAAGACGCACTCACGTTCCGCAAGTACCGTCGCTCACTGTTCCCGAAGGCGGAGGCGGCCGAGCGCGAACTGGAAATGAATGAAGGCCTCGCGGAATACACGGGGTTCAAGCTGAGCGCCGCGGCCGAGCCGCAACTAATCGCCTATCTCACCAGACAGATCGAACAGGCCCCCGGCAGGCCGACTTTCGTCGGGTCTTTCGCTTACAGTTCCGGCCCCGCCTACGGGATTCTGCTGGACGCTTCCCTCCCGGACTGGCGCAAAGGTTTGACGCCGCAGGACGATCTGGGAGAACTGTTGCGGAGGGCGCACCGAATTAAGCTCCCGTCCGACCTGAAGGCGAGGGCTGAAAAACAGGCGGCCCAGTACGACGCCGCCGCGCTCAGGCTGACGGAGTCCGCGCGCGAAGCGACGCGACGAAAACTGATTGCCGAGTATCGTATGCGCCTCGTTGACGGGCCTACCTTGCTGGCGCCGAAGACCGCCACGGGGCGCGTCGCTTTTAACTCGACCAACATCGTCCCGCTCGAAGGCGTGGGGACGGTTTATCCGACCGCGACGGTGCGCGACGAGTGGGGCGTGCTGGAGGTCTCGAACGGGGCGCTGATGGTCAGCGAGGGTGGCAGGATTACGAAGGTGTATGTCCCTGCTCCGGCCGACCTCGACGCGCGGCCCCTGAAGGGCGACGGCTGGACGCTGGAGTTGAATTCCGGCTGGGTAGTGATTCCGGGCGAGCGCAAGGGCGATTACATTTTGAAGCGGCCCGAATAGTAATCAGAGTTCCATTCAGAGGCGGGCGAGCGTTCAAGACCCGCCCGCGCGCCGCGCCAGCCTCGCCACCACCGACGCCAGCGCCGACGGCTCGACCGGCTTGGGGACGTGAACCTGATAGCCGGCGGCGAGCGCGCGGAGGCGATCCTCTTCCCTGACGTAGGCGGTCAGCGCGGCGGCCGGGACGGAGCCGCCCTGCTCCGGCGCGAGGGAGCGCACTTTACGGATGAGGGTGAAGCCGTCTTCGCCCGGCATCCCCAGGTCGGAGACCAACACGTCGGGCTTCCACTCCGAGAAGGCTTCGAGCGCGCCGGCGCTCGACGAGGCGGCGCGCACCTGTGCGCCGTACTGGCCGAGCGCCACGCGGAGAATCTCCAGCGTGTCCGGCTCGTCCTCGACCACGAGCACGCGCAGGCCCGTCAGGTCCGGCTCGTCCGCCGAACTATCGCCCGTCCCCCCCATCAGGGCCGGCTCCGTCCGAGCCGGCCCAACCCTCGACTCGCCCGCGTGTGTCGCAGCCGACTCGTCGCGCCCGTTCGCCTGCGGCAGACGCACGGTGAACGACGCGCCGCGCCCCGTGCCGTCGCTCTCCGCCAGCACCGTCCCGCCGTGTAGCTCGGCGAGGTGCCGGACAATCGCCAGACCCAGACCGAGGCCGCCGTGCGCGCGCGTCGTCGAAGAGTCGGCCTGTCGGAATCGCTCGAAGACGTGCGGCAGAAACTGTTCGTCGATGCCGACGCCGCTGTCGCTCACCCTCACTTCGAGGTGCGCCGCCGTTCGCTCCAGATGAACCTCGACCCGCCCGCCCTTCGGCGTGAACTTGATGCTGTTCGCGACCAGATTCCAGATGATCTGTTGCAGGCGGTCGGGGTCGCCGGTGACCAGAACGTTGGTCTGTTCGAGCGCGGTCGTGAGGGTGATGTCTTTGGCGGCGGCGGCCGGGCGCAGGGTGTCGATGGCGGCCTGGACGACCGAGGCGAACACGACGGGGCGCGAGTCGATGCGCAGCTTGCCGTTGATGATGCGCGAGACGTCGAGGATGTCGTCGATGATCTGCGCCTGCGACCTCGCGTTGCGCTCGATCACATCGAGCGCGTTGCGGACGGTCTCCTCTTCGAGCGGGCCGAGGTTGATCATGGCCGCCCAGCCGAGGATGGCCGTCAGGGGCGTGCGCAGCTCGTGCGAGACCGTGGCCAGAAACTCGTCCTTGATGCGGTCGGCGGACTCGGCCGCGAGGCGCGCCGCCTGTTCGCGCTTGAGCATCTGCTCGCGCTCGCGCGCCGCGCGCCGGCGCTCGCTCACGTCGTGGAAGACGACGATCACGCCGATGACTCGGCCGTCCGAGTCTTTGATGGGGGCGCCGCTGTCTTCAATCGGGATTTCCCGGCCGTCTCTGGCAATCAGCGTGGTGTGGTTGGCCAGCCCGACGACGAGTCCCTCACGTTTGATGATCGAGAACGGACTCTCGACCGGCTCGCGCGTCTCCTCGCTGATGACGCGGAACACCTGGCCGAGCGGCTTGCGGATGGCCTCGGCGGTCGTCCAGCCGGTGAGGGCTTCGGCCGTCGGGTTGATGAAATTGACGGAGCCGTCGAGGTCGGTGGCGATGACGGCGTCGCCGATGCTGGAGAGCGTCACCCGCAGCCACTCGCGCTGCTCGCGCAGACGCCGCTCAGCGCCCCGGCGCGAGCCGGCGAACACCACCAGACTCACGAAGAGGACGAGGCGGTTGAAGGCGATGGCCGCGGCCTTCGCGGTGAAGGGGTCGGCCCCGGCCTTGGCGGCGAAGTAGTCGAGTGTTAATTCAAAGGCGAAGGCGACGACCAGCCCCGGCCCCGTCCCCAGATACCATGCGCTGGCGATCATCACCGCGATGACCAGCGGGGTCACGTCGAAACTTATCTTGAACAGGCGCTGGAGGCCGATGGGGAGCAGGATGACCAGAGCATAGGCCACCAGCGCGATGGCGTAGCGCAGCGCGATTGATAGAACTCTTCTCGCCATCTTGAATTCTCTGAACCGAGATTGCGGCGTCGAGTTTATGGCCTCGCGAGGGTGGGTTGCATTCGTCCGTGAAATGGTGCGGGGGGAACACGGATAAGACGGATTGGACGGATCGACACGGATTTGATCCGTGCTTATCCGCCTCATCCGTTAAATCCGTGTTCCCTCTTCCCGCCCAACACCTCGTAGTTCGCGGGCGCGACGATCAGGAGCAGCGCGCCTTCCTCCGTGGAAATCTCTTCGTGGATAGTGCCCGGCGCGGCGCAGTTGAAGTCGCCGGCGCGCAAGTGTAGGTGGCCTGCGCGCATGCCGCCTTCGACGATGAGACACTGCTCGTAGCCGAGATGACGATGCGAGGGAATGCGCGCGCCGGGGTCGAGGCGGACGAGTCTGGTCACGGTGTCGTGCTCCCTGTCCACGAAGAGCATCTTGACGAAGACGCCGGGGTCAGGGGTCTCCTCCCACTCGCCCGCGTCGCGGCGGACGACGAGGAGGTCTGGCGCGAGCGCGAGCACGTCCGGCGCGGGCGCGCCCTCGGGCGACACTTCCGGCCGCGGTTCCTCGGCGGCGGCAGCGATGCGCGACAGGAGTTTTTCGCGCGCGCCGGCCGGCGGACGGGCGGGGGCGGAGGCGAGCGCGAACTGTGCGGCCACGCCCTCGAAGTCGCGCAGCTCGGCGGCGCACGCCTCGCAGCCTTCGGCCAGGTGGCGCTCGAAGTCGCGGGCCTCCGCCGTCTCCAGCGCGCCGAGCGCGTAGAGGGCCGCCTGCTCCTTCAACTCTTCGTGTGCGGGCGTGTGACTCATTTCGAGCGGCTTCGGTCCTCTGTCGTCATGTCGGTGAGGACGCGCGGCAGAAGGCCGTAGACGAGGCGGCTCATCTCGTCGCGGGCGTACTATAACATCAAATTCGGGCGCCGGCCGAAATGTCCCGGCGGTCGGGCGCGCGCGGCGCGGGACGCACGCCGGGAGGGAGAAAGCGGCCGCCGGCCGCCCCCGCCCTCAACTCCCGGCGCGCCCGGTTCAGACTTTGAGATTTGCTTCCACTTTCGTGGTATTTTCCGCTTGCGCTTTTTCGCTTCGCCTGTATAAAATCTCATGCGTCGCTACCTCTCGCGGGGCAAACCCGGCGCCCGACCCCGCCTCCGACAATCTTCTCCACGTCAAAGCCACGCACGAACGCGCGCGGCCTCCCCGATGAAAGGTCGATAGTATGAACTACCCCCGTCCCTCGCTCCGCCTTTCGCTGTGTCTGGCGACGCTCGTCGCCGTCTTCTGCGCGCCGCCCGCGGCCCTCGCCCTCGGCGACGACTGGAGGCCCATTGAAGCGTCCGAACTCGCGCTCAAGTCGCCGGTCGTCGAGCCTGACGCCGACGCCGAAGTCCTCTTCTGGGACGTGCGTATCGACGACGATCAGGCCGACCTCGTCTTCAAGCACTACGTTCGCATCAAGGTCTTCACCGACCGCGGACGCGAGTCGCAGAGCAAGGTGGACATCCCCTACCTCACCAAGTTCGTCCAGATCAAGGACGTGGCCGGGCGCACCATCAAGGCCGACGGCTCCATCCTCGAACTCAAGAAGAGCGACATCTTCGAGCGCGACATCGTCAAGGCCAACGGGCTGAAGCTGAAGGCCAAATCGTTTGCGATGCCGGGCATCGAGGCCGGCGCAATCATCGAGTACCGCTGGCGCGAGGTGCGGCCCGGCGCGATGGTCAGATACCAGCGCCTCCACTTCCAGCGCGACATCCCCATGCAGCGAGTCACCTATCACGTCAAGCCGCTCCAAAGCCCCTACTTCCCCTTCGCCATGCGTTACCAGCAGTTCCGCACGCAGGCGGGCAGCAAGTTTGAGAAGGAGAAGGAAGGCTTCTTCGCCTTCACGCAGACGAACGTCCCGGCCTTCCGCGAGGAGCCGCACATGCCGCCCGAGGATCAGGTGCGCTCGTGGATGCTCGTCTACTACTCGCCCGACACCAATCTCGAACCGGCGAAATATTGGAAGGACTACGGCAGGAGAGTTCACGAGTTGTTCAAGGGGCGGGTAAAGGGGGGCGACGATGTGAAGAAGGCGGCCGCCGAGATCGTCGGCGACGCCGCGACACCCGAGCAGAAGCTCGAACGCATATACGAGTTCTGCCGCACTAAAATCCAGAACGTGAGCGACGACGCCTCGGGGATGAGCGCCGCCGAGATCGAGAAGGCCAAGGAGAACAAGTCGGCGTCAGACACCTTGAAGCGCGGCGTCGGCAACGGCGGCGACATCGACATGCTCTTCGGCGCCCTGGCCTCGGCCGTCGGCTTCGACGTGCGCGTGGCGATGGCGGCCGACCGCGGCGACATCTTCTTCGACGCGACCTTCGCCGACGACTACTTCATCAACCCGGCCAGCATCGCCGTGCGCGTCGGCGAGGGGTGGCGCTTCTTCAATCCCGGCTACGGCTACCTGCCCTTTGGGATGCTGCGCTGGCAGGAGGAAGGGACGGCCACGCTCGTCACCGATCCGAAGGAGCCGACCTTCGTCCTCCCGCCGGTCTCGGCGCCCGAGAAGAGCCTCCAGAAGCGCATCGCCCGTCTGAAATTATCCGAGGACGGCACGCTCGAAGGCGACGTGCGTCTCGAATACACGGGCCACTACGCCGTCGAGATGAAGGAGTACAACGACGACGACTCGCCGGCCGAGCGCGAGGAGACGCTCAAGGGCCGCATCAAGTCGCGGCTGCCGGGCGCGGAAATTTCTAACATCCGCGTCGAGAACGTCACGGACTATGCAAAGCCGTTCGCCTATCAGTTTCACGTCCGAGTGCCCGGCTACGCTCAGCGCACGGGCAAGCGTCTCTTCATCCGCCCGGCCTTCTTCCAGTTCGGCCTCGACCCGCTCTTCCCCACGAGCGCGCGCCGTCACGCGGTCTACTTCCACTACCCGTGGTCGGAGGACGACTCCGTCGAGATCGGGCTGCCCGAAGGGTTCGCCTTAGACAACGCCGAGGCGCCCACGCCCTACGGCGCCGACGCCATCAGCACCTACAAGCCGACGCTCGCCGTGACGAAGGACGGGCGCACGCTCGTCTACAAGCGCCAGTTCACCTTCAACAGCCGGACGGCCGAAGGCTCGCCGATGATCCTGCCCGCCGGCGGCTACTCGCGCGTCAAAGCCTTCTTCGACGAGATTCACAAGCAGGACTCGCACACCGTCTCGATCAAGCAGGGCGCGGCCGCCACGCCCACGGCCACGTCTGACGCCGCCAAGCCGTAGAAGGTTTGAGAAGTGATAAGTGATGAGTGATGAGTGATAAGAAGGAGCTATTAGCGATTAGCTGTTAGCTGTTTGGCTGAGAGCTAATCGCCAACAGCTAACAGCTCTTATCACTCATCACTTATCACGTAGTCCTGGCCTTATTGCCTCGCACACGAAAGATGAAAGAAATGCTTCGACGATTTATCACACTCTCGGCGCTGCTCATCGTCTGCGCCCCGGCGGCCGCGCTCGCCTCCACGACGGCCGGCGACGAGCCTCCCGCGTGGCTGCGGCAGGCAGCCGCCACGGCCGCGCCCGTCTACGACAAGAAGGTTCCGGCCGTCGTCCTCCATGACGAGGGGGCGATGACGGTCGCCCCGGACGGACGCGTGACCACGGTGTCGAGCTACGCGGTGCGCGTCCTCACGCGCGAGGGGCGTGGCTACGCCTCGGCCATCGCCTACTACGAGACGGGCACGGACAAGGTCAAAGAGATTCGCGCGTGGATGCTGCGCGCGGACGGCACACTCGTCAAGAAGTACGGCAAGGACGAGACGGTGGACGCCGCCGTGAGCCTCGACGACGTTTACAACGAGGCGCGCGCGAGGCGCATCTCCGGCGTTGACGAGGCCGAGGTCGGCTACGTCTTCGGCTTCCAGATCACGACCGAGGAGCGCCCCTACTTCGCGCAGGCGAAGTGGTACTTTCAGCAGCGCATCCCCGTCCTCGTCTCCCGCATGACCTTGAGCCTGCCGGCGGGCTGGCGCGCCTCGGGCGTCACGCTCAACCACGCGACGGTCGAGCCGGCCACGGTCGGCAACTCCTACGCGTGGGAGCTTCGCAACCTCCAGCCCATCGAGCCGGAGCCGGAAAGCCCCTCGGTGATGACGCTCGCCCCGCGCCTCGCCGTCAACTACGCGCCCGCCGGCGCCGCCGTGTCGTCGGGCGCGGCCCGCGCCTTCTCGACGTGGTCGGACGTGTCGAAGTGGTATAGCGAATTGTCTGACCCACAGGCCGAGCCGGACGACGAGCTGGCGCTCAAGGCGCGGGAGCTGGCGGCCGGCGCGAAGACCGAGCTTGAGAAGATCAGGGCCGTCGGCCGCTTCGTCCAGAACATCCAGTACATCTCCATTCAGATCGGCATCGGCGGCTACCGCCCGCACCGCGCGACGGAAGTCTTCGCCAAAAAGTATGGCGACTGTAAGGACAAGGCGACGCTGATGCGCGCGATGCTGCGCGCCCTCGGCCTCAAATCCTACCCCGTGCTCATCTTCTCCGGCGACAGCACCTATGTCCGCGAGGAGTGGGCCTCGCCCACGCAGTTCAACCACTGCATCGTCGCCGTCCGCGTGTCGGATGAGACGCAGGCGGCGAGCGTCGTTACGCACCCCGTGCTCGGTCGCCTGCTCATCTTCGACGCGACCGACGACCACACGCCCGTGGGCGATCTGCCCGACCATGAACAGGGGAGCTGGGCGCTCGTCGCCGCCGGGGCCGAAGGCACGCTCATGCGGATGCCCGTGACGCCGCCCGAGGCCAACCGACTGGAGCGCGAGGCCGAGGTCACGCTGACGGCCGACGGCCTCATCACGGCCGTCTTGCGCGAACGCTCGCAGGGGCAGTCGGCCGTGCGCCAGCGCGGGATGTTCCACCAACTGTCGCGCGCCGACTATCAGAAGATGGTCGAGGGCTGGATTACGACCAACGGCGCGACCCTCGCCCGGCTCTCGAAGGTCGAGCCGACGGACGACCACGCCGGCGGGCGCTTCTCTCTGGACGTGGACTTCTCCGCCGAACGCTACGCGCAGACGATGGCGAACCGCCTGCTCGTCTTCAAACCCGTCATCGTCTCGCACACGGGGATGCCGGCGGTCGGCGCGTCGCAGCGCAAGCACCCGGTCGTCCTCAAGGGCCGGGCCTTCAGCGAGACCGTCCGCTTCAAACTCCCCGACGGCTTCGAGGTGGACGAACTGCCCGAAGCCCTCAAGCTCGACTCCGACTTCGGCTCCTACGCCGCCTCCTACGAGGTCAAAGACGGCCAACTCCTCTTCAAGCGCACGCTCGTCCAACGCGCCTCGACCGTCCCCGCCGACAAGTACAAACTCCTCCGCGACTTCTTCGGCCGCATCCGCGCCGTCGAAGACTCGCCCGTCGTCCTTGCCAGAAAATAACAGTACCGCGAGCGGAAGCCTCGCGGGTCTAGCGTGCGTTGAGGCAAGTTGCCATCACAGCCGGACCCGCTCGCTACCGCTCGCGGTACTGCTACTCTTTCGACTTGTCTAAAGTCACCTGCCGGAACGCCTCGCGCATGCGGGCGGCGACGCTGCCGGCCGAGACGGTGTAGGTGTGGAAGTCGAAGGAGGTGACGAGGCTCACGCCGAGGCCGGCGGAGGTGAGGAAGATTTCGTCGGCTTCGCCGAGGTCGTGCAGGGCGTAGACGCCCTCGACGAGCGGCACGGAGAGGTCGCGCGCGATGTCGATACAGCAGTCGCGCGTCGTGCCGGCCAGAGCGCCGACGGAGAGCGCGGGCGTGTGGATACGCCCTTCCACCACCCAGAAGATGTTGGCCATCGCCGCCGAGACGACCTCGCCACGCTCGTTCACGCGCACGGCCTCGTCGAAGTCGCGCGCGCGCGCCTCCTCCCACGCGAGCACCGGCTCCAGATAGTTGACGCTCTTGACGCCGACGAGCGGCGAGAGCGTGTTCACGCGGTAGGGCGAGACCGTGAGCGCGACGACTTCATTCTCCGCCGCGCGGGCCTCGCCCGTCATCAACAGCAGGTCGGAGGCGAGCGCGTCGGAGCCGGCCAGCTTCCACAACCCGTGCGCCGCCCGCGCCAGAAGTGTGACGCGCGCGCGGCCCCGCCCGACGCCGTTGGCCTCGATGAGCCTCAGGAGGTCGGCGCGCACAGTCTCTTCGTCATGCGGCGCGAGTTCCACCCCGAGCCGCTCGGCGCCCTCGCGCAGACGCGCCCAGTGCAACGGCCAGAGGAGCGGCCGCCCCGCGTAGATGGCGACGGTCGTGAACACCCCGCGCCCGTGCAGGTGCGCCGAACTCGCCAGTGGCAGGCGCGCGCGCGTCGCGTCCGTGAGCTTGCCGTTGAGGATGACCTTCGGGTGCATCTTTGGAAGCCCCGCACGTCGGTTTAACTTTCCGAAAGTCTACGAACACGCGGAGGATACAACGAACGGCGCGCCGGAAGCTAACTGTTCACGCGGCGCGTCCGCATCCCCGCCGAGGTTTCCGTGAGCGCGCTCGACCTACGCGCGCGCGGTGAGTTCACGATTGACCGCGGCGACTTCAACGTCCGCGCAACCTCCGCCTTCCACGGCATGGTGCGCGTCCGCGACAAATTGAAGCTCACCTTCGACATCGTCGCGCGCCAGATTTGAGCCTCGCAGAGCGCGAAGGAAAAAGATAACAGGGCCGCGAGCGCCGTCAGGCGCGGAAGAATGTAGCCCACGGCGTGAGCCGTGGGGTTAGCGACACAACATAGACCAAGCCCCGGAGGGGCGAAAGAATGGTGACGGGCTTCGTGCTCAACGCCGCCATTCTTTCGCCCCTCCGGGGCTTTTAAATCTGTCACGTCCCGTTACCCACGGCTCACGCCGTGGGCTACATTCTTCCGCCGCTTGCGCGGCTGGTTGACGCCCGCGCTCAAGCCTCGCTTATCAAACGTCTGCACACGATTCACGTCACTTCGATCTCACTCCGCCGCCGCGGCCAACACCTCCGCCTGTAACTTGTCGGCGAGTGTGCCGCGCCACGCCCGCTCTAATTCGCCCAAGTCCTGCGAGACGCACGCGCGGCCGTTCACCGCGACGCGCAGACGTGCGCCGCCCGTCCGCCCGATGACGCTGATGGGACAATTCGCCGCCGCCGCGATCTCCTCGACGCGCGCTCGCGCCGATTCTTCGAAACTGACGACGATGCGCGACGGCGTCTCACCGAAGAGTTGCGCCGTGGTGGGAACGTCGCCCGTGAGTTCCACGTCCGCGCCCACACCCACGCGGTTGAGCGAGGAGAAGCAGCACTCGGCGATGGCGACACTGATGCCGCCATCCGAGGTGTCGTGCGCCGACTGGAGCAGCCCCTCGTCGATGGCGCGCAAGGCCGCCTCCTGCACCGCGCGCTCGCGCACGAGGTCGAGTCGGGGAAGGCGCGCGCCAGCCGCGATCATCTCGCCCACCGTGCGGCCCTCGACCGTCGCCGCATACTCGCTCACGCCGAGGTCGTCGCCCGTTTCGCCGAGGAGCGCGATCAAATGCCCTTCGGCCTTGAAGCCTGTTTGGACGACGCGCCGCACGTCCTCGATGAGACCCACCATGCCGATGACGGGCGTCGGGTGGATGCCGCGCCCCTCGGTCTCGTTATAGAAGGAGACGTTGCCGGAGATGACCGGCGTGTCGAGCGCGCGGCACGCCTCGGCCATGCCGTCGATTACTTCGGAGAACGCCCACATCACCTCGGGGCGCTCGGGCGAGGCGAAGTTGAGACAGTTCGTGATAGCGATGGGGCGCGCGCCGACGCAGACGACGTTGCGCGCGGCCTCGGCGACGACTAACGCCGCGCCCTCGCGCGGACTGACGGCGCAGTAGCGCCCGTTGCCGTCGAGACACATGGCGAGCGCGCGTCGCGTCTCCTTGATGCGGACGACGGCCGCGTCCGCGCCCGGCAGCACGGCCGTGTTCGTCCTGACCATGTGGTCGTACTGCCTGTAGACCCACTCCTTCGAGGCGAGGTTGGGCGCGGCGAGCAGGCGGCGCAGCGCGTCGTCGTGATCCGCCTCTGAGTTCGAGACGACCGTGCTCGGCGCTTCGAGAATTTCCTGCACCTCGTCCGCATTCACGACCGAAGCGTTGACGGGGACGCCCCCGCAGCCCGTTCCGGCGGGTTCAGTGATGACCTGCTTGGCCTCGTCGCGCACGGTGTCGTCCGTCGTTGCGCCCGGTTGCGGCGCGCGCATGGGGCGCTCGTAGCGCGGCGCTTCGTCCGTCAGATACTTGACGGGAATGTCGGCCAGCATCTCGCCGTGCTGGCTGACGCGGACGCTACCCGTGTCCGTGACGCGCCCGATGACGACGGCGTCCAAGTCCCACTTGCGGAACACGTCAACGACCTGTCGCTCGCGCCCGCGATGGGCGACGATGAGCATGCGCTCCTGCGACTCCGAGAGCATGATCTCGTAGGCCGTCATGCCCTGTTCGCGTTGGGGCACGAGGTCTAAGTCGATGTCGAGACCGTTGCCGGCGCGCGCCGCCATCTCGCACGACGAAGAGGTCAGCCCCGCCGCGCCCATGTCCTGAATGCCGGCCACCGCCCCGCCGCGCATCACTTCGAGGCACGCTTCGAGCAGGAGTTTTTCGAGGAAGGGGTCGCCCACCTGCACCGTGGGCCGCTTCTCCAGCGCCTCCTCGTCGAACTCGGCCGAGGCCATCGTCGCGCCGTGAATGCCGTCTCTTCCGGTCTTCGCGCCGACGTAGAGGACGGGATTGCCGACGCCTTCGGCCTTGCCGAAGAAAATCTGGTCGCGTCGGACGAGACCGAGGGCGAAGGCGTTGACGAGCGGGTTTAAGGAGTAAGCGTCGTCGAACGCGACCTCGCCGCCGACGGTGGCGACGCCGAAGGCGTTTCCGTAATGCGCGATGCCGGCGACGACTCCGGCGAGGAGCGTGCGGTTGCGGCGTCCGTGCTCGGGGTGTTCGAGGGGGCCGAAGCGAATGCTGTTCATCGAGGCGACGGGGCGCGCGCCCATCGTAAAGATGTCGCGCAGGATGCCGCCCACGCCCGTGGCCGCGCCCTGAAACGGTTCGATGAAGGAAGGATGGTTGTGCGACTCGACCTTGAAGGCCGCGCACCAGCCGTCGCCCACGTCCACCACCCCTGCGTTCTCGCCCGGCGGCACGATGACGCGCTCGCCCGTCGTGGGCAGCCGGCCCAGATGCGTGCGCGAAGACTTGTACGAACAGTGCTCCGACCACATGACGGAGAAGACGCCCAGCTCCGTCATCGTCGGCTCGCGCCCGAGCAGTTCCTCAATGCGGGAGAACTCTTCCGGGGTCAGGTTGTGTGCGGAGACTACTTCGGGAGGAATCATAGGAAAGTGATAAGTGATGAGTGATAAGTGATAAGTGCAATGGTAAAGAGCGAGAAGGATTCTATCTTGTCACCTGTCGCTTGTCACTCAACCACTCATCTCTTATCACTCATCACTTATCACTTATCACCGTCTTCCCGCTGTCTTTGATGGCCGCGCGCAGCTCGTCGGCCTTGACGCGGCCCTTGTGCGCGAAGAGGATTTCGCCGCCGGGGCCGAAGAGGAAGGTGGCCGGGAGGTCGCCGTGCCAGCTCTTGTCGATGAGGGCGATGGCGGCCTCCGGGTCTTTGGCGTTCAGCAGGTAGGCGGGTATCGCGGCGGCGTTCATCTCGGCGAGAAACGTGGGGACGCTCGTGCCGATCTCGGCGACCTCATCGGTCGAGATGGTGATGAACTCGAAGTCTTCGGAGCCGGCGAACTCCTGATCAATCTTGACGAGGTCGGGGAACTCTTCGCGGCAGGGCGTACACCACGTCGCCCAGAAGTTGACGAGCAGGCGACGGCCGCCCTTCGCGTGCTCTTCGAGCAGGGCCTTTAAGCCCGCCTCGTCGATCTCGCGCACCCGCGGCAACGACGCCGACGCCGCGACGACGCCGGGCAGCCCCTTCTTCGTCGCCGCCGCGCCCGTGTTCGACTTCCGCGCCGTCGCCTGCGCGCCCCGCTTCTTCTGCTTCCGCGCGCCGGCGGATTTCGAGCGCGCGAGCGTTGTACCCTGCTGGCCGCGAGCAGCCGTGTACGCGGGTGCGCCGGCGGCGACGAGCAGGAGTGCGGCGCTCGTGCAGATTACTTTTGCGAACCGGGTTTTGGTCATGAATTGATTTTCAGGACGCGCGCTTGATCGAGCAGCCGAAGGCGCGCACCTCCGACTTGGCGACGGGCTTGCCGGCGAGCACGGCGTCAATCGCGTCGCGCAGCTCACTCGAAGTGACCGCGTCGCCGCTCCGCGAGTTGTCGATGCGCCCGCGATAGACGAGGCGGTTGTTCGCGTCGAGCAGGAAGGCTTCGGGCGTCACGCCGGCGCCGAGCCGGTCGGCGATGCGGTTGCCCTCGTCCTTGAGGATCGCGAAGGAGAGGCCACGCTCGGCGGCGTGCGACTTGATGTCGTCGCGCTTCTCGGCGACGTTCGAGTTGATGCCGACGACGCTGACGCCGCGCGCCTTCATCTCCTGCGCGAGCTTCTCCATCCGCTCATTGTAAGCGTTCGAGACGGGGCACTGCGTCGAGACGAAGATGAGCACGGTGCCCTTCGCGCCCGCCAGCGACGCGAGCGTGCGCTCCTTGCCTTCGGCGTCGGGCAGCTTGAAGTCGGCGACCGTCGAGCCGATGGCGGCGCCGGCCGCGGGCGTGTCTTCGCCGCCGGCGAAGGCCGAGACGCAGAGGGCGAGCGAGGCGACGAGGAGGAGGGCGCAGGCGGAGAATCTTTTCATGACGCGGTAGTCCTTTCGGGAATTTCGTTCAATCGGGGAAGACGAAAGATTAGCAGCGCGGGCGCGGGGCCGGCAAGCGGGGCGTTGTAAAGGTTGTGTAAAAAGGGGCGCCGTGTAAACGCGCCGCGTCATCAACGAGTCGCCTGACATCCGTCGTCATGGTTTGCGCGAACGTTGCGCGAGCGCCGTGCCGAAAAGCAGACTTTCCACGCTGTCCGAAGCCCGCTCGCGAATCACGCCTTACCCCTGCGAGCCTCTATGGCGCTCCCTACTGCGGCGGCCGTCATGCACAGGCCCGCGAAGATGAGGACGACCGGGATCACGACCCTGTCGCCGTAGAAGAACAAGGCGGCGGCCGCCGCGAATTGGCCGGCGGCGGCGAGGCCGTACAGTAGCCACTTCGGCATCGTCAAAACCCCCTTCTCGCGGCCGAGTCCGCGCGGGCGTCTTCAGACCAGCACCCGGTAATAGCCGTAGATAGTCTTCGCGGCAGCCTCCTGCGACGAATACTTAATCGGCTTGGTCAGGGAACGAATCATCTGCCCCGACGTGTTGCCGTCCACCGACCACAAAGTGTTCGAGCCGTAGTCTACCCCGGTGACGATGAAGTGGTGATTCGACTTCGGGATCATCGCCACGTCGCCGGGCTGCATCCCCTGATTGCCGGGCACGTACTTGACCTGATTGGCGCCTTTGCCCACGATCTTCCCGCCCAGCAGCGTCCAGCGCACGTTCGCCCCCGCCTCCCGCAGGACATGGCAGGCGAAGATGCCGCACCAGTGCCTGACCGCGCCCCCGACGTAGGCGCCCGTGGACAGGGTCGTCAGGCTCTTCTGGGCCTCGTCGTAGGAAGGGGCCTGCTCGGCCTCCGCCACCTCGAAGAAGGAAATCAACTCCTCGGGCCAGGGCTTGTACTCGCCCGGGTCGGCCCACCACTCCGCAAGGCGGAGAATGTCGTCGCGAATCGGCATCAGTCACTCCCTCCTCACATTGCTTACGCGGCTCCGCTTCGGGCCTTTCGCACTCTCACCTCCGCTCGCCGCGCTGCTCACGCTTGGCCTGCCGACACTCCTTGCACCGCTTCGGCGGCGTGAAGCCCTTCTCGTTGAAAAACTTCTGCTCCTCGGCGCTGAAGGCGAACTCCCGCCCGCAGTCGGCGCACGTCAATCGCTGCTCGCTCATTTCTTACCGCCTTTCCTCACGAATCGCACTGTGGGAGTTTTGGGCGCTTCCGCCGCCGCCTCCCGCTTCGCCCCGGCCTTCTTTTCGCCAGCCCGCTCGGCGGGTGGTGCGGGGGCCCCGTTGCCGCTCGCCGCGATGAATTTATTACAAGCCGCGAGGCCGGCGTTGACGACCCTCAACTTGCTCATCGCCGAGTAGTGCAAGTCGTCAGCCTTCTGCCACCAGCCCGGCTGCGTAACGTGCTTCGCATAGTCGTCTAACAGGGCGGCAAATTCCCGCGCCGCTCGCGCCGTCTTTCGGGCTTCATCGGCCGCGCTCTGCAATGTCTCTTTTTCCGTCACTTACTTGCCTTTCTTCTTCGCTGACTTCTTTGCCGGAGCAAGTTTGCCGCCCTCGCCTTCCCACCGCGCAAGGGCTTTCCGCTTCAAGGCTTCCCGGCTGGCCTTCTTTTGGCCGTTATCGCTCGGCGGCCTGCCGGGCTTGCCGTACACTTTTACGCCCTCCAACGCGGTCTCGTCGATCACGTAGCCCCCGCCGACGTATTGCGCGGCGAGCTTGCCCTCGTCAATCAATTGACGCACGCGCCGCCCGCTCACACCCAAACGCTCCGCGGCCTCGTCTGTACTTATCAACTTCATGGCCGCGGATTATGGCACTGAAAATAAACTTCCGCAACCGGAAACACTCTCTTACCCCAATCTTCCACCCGAGGTAAATTTTTCACGTCGGAAAGATGAGAAGCAGGGGGCAAGGCACTGAGCACGTCACGCAACGGGAATCCGCGAGGCTCGCCTTTAAAATTGAACGGGGACGACCTGTAAAACTTGTCGTCGCGTGTCGAGTTAAAACTGTGCGCGTCGTCCTTATCAGTGCGGCCCACGCCGAACTCGCGTGGAGTCAGCGCACGTTTGACAATCGGAGAGCCGGTCGGCTATAAAGGCCACTCGCAGACAAGAGACGAAATATAGTTATGAATTCCCAGAGAATGCATCACGTCAACGGCACGCACCACCATACCCATCACGGGCATGGCGGCGGCGCGTTGGCGACTGCGTTCTTCGGCGAAGAACATTTGCGAGACTAGCGAAGGCTCGCAAAAACAGATCGCGACAAACCCGCCGCCGGTGACTGAAGAAGTCCGGCGGCGGATTTTGTTTTGGGCGAAGGGCAAAAGGGCGAACCCCTATGACCGATGATGCGACCGATGCGGCCGACAGGGCGGCGATGGCGATTTATGTCTGAATCACTTTCCAAAGTTCCGGGCGGCATGCGCTACTACTTCGGCGCGGAGGCGCGTCTGCGCCGTCACGTCGAAGACACCGCGATGTCTGTCTTCGACGGATGGTCTTACGAGGAAATCACCACGCCTTCCGTTGACTACTACGCCCTGTTCGAGTTCGGTATGGGGCACGAGGAAGCCCGGCGGGCCTTCAGGTTTACGGACACCGACGGGAGGATGCTCGCGCTCAGGCCGGACGTGACCTCGTCGGTCGCGCGCGCCGCGGCCACGCTCCTCGCGCGCCGTGAGCGCCCCTTGCGCCTCTGCTACACCGGACAGGTGTTCCGGCAGCAGTCGCCCTCACACGCGCATTGGAGACGCGAGTCAGAGCAACTTGGCTGTGAGCACATCGGCTCCCGGCAGGGCGCGGCCGATGTCGAGATACTCGCCGTCGCGGCCGAACTCCTCGGGCGTTTGGGACTCGACGGCCGCTTCTCCATCACGCTCAACGATGTCGGCGTGTTCAACGGCGTCGCCGAACGCCTCGCCCTCGACCCCGAAGCGCGCGACCGGATGCGCCGCCTCATCGACATCCGCGACGCGGCGGAACTGCGCCGTTTCCTTGCCCCCTTCACGCGCGAGGAAGAGGCCCGCGCCTTCGCGCGACTGGTGGAACTCCCCGGCAAGTCGGAGTTACTGACAGAGGCGCGGAGATTGATAAAAAACACGCGCTCGGCTGAGGCGCTTGAGCGCCTTGAATACTTGTGGCACGTCGTCGAGGCGCTTGGTCTGTCGGATAAGTTCGAGGTCGATCTCGGCGATTTGTCGGGACTCGATTATTACACGGGCCTCACGTTCAAAATTTACGTCGAGGGCGTCGGCACGCGGGCCGGGGGCGGCGGGCGCTACGACCAACTGACTGCCAATTTCGGGCGGCCGGAACCGGCGGTCGGATTCGTGCTCGATCTGGACGCCATCACCGGCGCCCTCTCGCAAACGGCCGCTCTCGCCCCGGCGTCAGAGCCGGAGCGCAGGGCCGAGCGATTGGCGGGAGACGACGCCGGCGCACTTTTCCTCCGGGCGCTTGAGCGTCGCGCGGGCGGCGGGCGCGTCATCCTCGACGCGGGGGAGGCTGAGCGATGCAGGAGTTGACCATCGCCATCCCTAAAGGCCGGCTCCAGGCCCCGACCCTCGAACGGCTCGGGCGTGTCGGCATCGACGCGCCTGACGAGGCGCTCACGTCTCGTCGTCTGTGGGTGAAAGACACGCGTGAACGCTATCGCTTCATCTTCGTCAAACCCGTTGACGTGCCCGTCTACGTCGAGCACGGCATCGCGGACTGCGGCGTGGTCGGGCGCGACGTGCTCCTCGAATCCGAAGCCGACCTCCTGCAACCGCTCGATCTTAAAATCGGGCGCTGCCGCGTCGTCGTCGCCTCTCACAAGCCGGAACTACTCTCGAACGGCTTCGGCATGATGAGAGTGGCGACGAAGTACCCGCGCATCGCCGCCGAGTATTTCGGGTCGCGCGGCATCCCCGTGGAGATCATCGAGCTGGCCGGGTCGGTCGAGCTGGCGCCCGTGCTCGGCCTGAGCGACTGCATCGTTGACCTTGTGGAGACCGGCAGGACGCTCGACGAGAACGGCCTCCGCGTGGTCGCGTTGGTGGCCGAGTGCACGGCGCGGCTCGTCGTCAATCGCGCAAGCTTTCAGTTGAAGGCCGGGGCGGTCAGTCAACTCATCAGGGCGCTCGGCGAGAGCGCGGAGGCCGAAAGGTAAGTGCGAGAACGGGTGAAAGGTTTGATCGAGATAGTCGCCCGCGAAGACGTGGAAGCGCGCGCTCGTGTGCTCCGGCGAATCATGGGCCGGAGCATCGCGCTCGACGCCGACGTGTTGGAGCGCGTGGCGAAGATCGTGGCGGACGTGCGCCGGCGGGGCGACGCGGCGCTCGTTGACTACGCACGGCAGTTTGACGGCGTCGCGCTCAACCCCGCCGAGCTGCGGGTTGACGAGGAGAGCTTGCGCCGCACGGCCGCGCGAGTGGAGGCGGACGTTCTCGCGGCGCTGCGCGAGAGCATCAGGAGTGTTCGCGCCTTCCACGAGTTCGAGCGACAGGACTCGTGGGAAGTGGAAGCGGGGCGCGGCGTCCGTCTCGGCCAGCGCGTCACGCCCGTCGGCCGCGCGGGACTGTACGTCCCCGGAGGGACGGCCAGCTATCCATCTTCCGTGGTGATGAACGTCGTGCCGGCGCAGGTCGCGGGGGTCGGCCGCATCGTCGTCGCGACCCCGCCGCGCACCCTTCACGAAAACCCGTCGGTGGCGGCGGCGCTCGTCGAGCTGGGCGTCACGGAGGTCTACGCTGTCGGCGGCGCGCAGTCCGTCGCCGCGCTTGCCTTCGGGACGGAGACGGTGCCGCGCGTGGATGTCATCACGGGGCCGGGCAACAAGTACGTCGCGGCGGCGAAGAAGCTCGTCTTCGGGGCGGTCGGCATTGATTCTATTGCCGGGCCGAGCGAGGTGGTCATCGTCGCCGACGAGACGGCGCGCGCTGACTTCGTCGCCGCAGACTTGCTCGCGCAGGCGGAGCACGGCGACGACGCCTCGGCCGTGCTGATCACGACCAGCGCCGCCCTCGCTGAAGGAACGTCCTTTGAGCTTGTGCGACAGGCGCGAGACCTGCCGCGCCGCTCGATAGTCGAGCGGTCTCTCGCGCAGTACGGGGCGATCATCATTGTCGGGAACGTGAAGGAAGCCTGCGAGCTGGTCAACGAGCTGGCCCCAGAGCACCTTGAGGTTATCGCGCGCGAGGAAGAGCGGATAGTCAAAGGGGTGCGGAGCGCCGGGGCGATCTTCTGCGGCGCGCACGCGCCGGAGGCGGTAGGCGATTATCTAGCGGGGCCGAATCACGTGCTGCCGACGGGCGGGGCCGCGCGGTTCTCGTCCGCGCTGGGCGTCCACAACTTCATCAAGAGAACCAGCATCATCAGGTACACGCCCGCGGAGCTTGAGCGAACCGCGCCGATGATCGCGGCGCTGGCAGGGGCCGAGGGTTTAGAGGCCCACGCGCGCTCGGCCATGATTCGTCTGAAGGGAGGTGGGCAAGATGCGTAGTCCGTCGGAGAGCGTCAAGGCGCGCGTGCGCGAGCTGCGCCCCTACGCGCTCAGCCCCGAGAGGGCGCGGGTCAAGCTCAATCAGAACGAGAACCCGTGGGACGCAGCCGACGCCATCAAGCGCGAGACGCTCGAACGCGTGCGCGAGCGCGCGTGGTCGCGCTACCCCGACTTCGTGCCCGCTGCACTACATGAGCGGCTCGCCGCCTTCACCGGCTGGCGGCCCGACGGCGTCATCGCCGGCAACGGATCGAACGAGCTGATTCAGGCTTTAATGATGGTGACTGTCGGCGAAGGCGCCCGCGTCCTTATCTCAGAGCCGACCTTCGCACTCTACCGCCAGATCGCCACCATCCTGGGCGGCGAAGTCAGAAGCCTCCCGCTCACGCCCGAGTTTGAATTTGACGCGGACGCTTTACTAACCGACGTTCGAGTCTCGCAACCCGCGCTCACGATCATCTGCTCGCCGAACAATCCGACCGGCTCCGTGATGGCGAACGACGATCTGGCCGCGCTGGCTGAAGCCTCGCGGGGCCTGCTCGTCATCGACGAAGCCTACTTTGAATTTGCGGAGGAGACGGCCGCGCCGCTCCTTGAGCAGTATCCGAACATCGTCATTCTTCGCACCTTCTCAAAGGCGTTGGCGATGGCCGCGCTGCGCGTCGGCTATCTGCTGGCCGCGCCGGAGCTGGCGCGCGAAGTGGCGAAGGCCGTCCTCCCTTACAACCTCAACGCCCTCTCGCAGACTGCCGCCGAGGTCGCCGTCGAAAGCTACGAGACGCAGTTCCAACCGCTGATCAAGAGAATCATCCGCGAGCGCGAAAGACTCTACGCGGAGATGTCGCGCGTGCCGGGTCTTGCGCCCGTCCGCTCGCGCGGCAACTTTTTAATCGTGCGTTCCGCAATCGAGCCGCGCCGCATCTTCGACGAGCTTCTGGCGCGCGACATCCTCGTCCGTGACGTGAGCGGCTACCCGATGCTCAAAGATTATTTCCGCGTGAGCACGGGGACGCCCGCCGAGAACGACCTTCTCATCGCAGCTCTCCGGGAGATTTTCACATGACGAGTAACTCACTCACCACCGAGACGCGGACGGACGCGCCGCAGCAAACAACGGCGCGCTCCGCCACCGTCCGCCGGCAGACGAAGGAGACGGACGTCAGCGTCGCGCTCACGCTCGACGGCGGCGGCAACGCGCGGGTCAACACCGGCGTCGCCTTTCTCGACCACATGCTCGAACTCTTCGCCCGTCACGCCCTCTTCGACCTCGCTGTTGAGTG
>DASVES010000346.1:0-3805 GCA_036380435.1 Pyrinomonadaceae bacterium
GGCGCATCTTTTCTTTTCGGGGCCTGAAGATTGAAGATTGAGGCGTCAGCCGCCAGATTGCGGTGTGAAGATGGTTTTGTCCACGCTCTTGGGGTCGCCGATGACGACGAAGCGGATGTTGCGGATGTAGTTTTTGGCGACGCGCTGCACGTCGGCCGGCGTGACGGCGCGGAGGCGGTCGAGGAAGCTGAAGGCGTTGCGCCAGCCGCCGCCGAGCAGCTCATACTGAGCCAGCTCGCCGGCCTGCGCGGCGTTGGTCTCCTGAGCGAGGTAGTGGCGCGTCAGGAAGTGCTGGACGGTGCCCTGTAGCTCGTCGGCCGAAATCGGCTCGCGCTGGAGACGCGCGATCTCTTCGAGCATGAGGCGGACGGACTGGTTGGCGTCCGTCGAGGTCACGTAGATGCCGCCGACGTTGGCGCCCTGACTGTAGAGGAACGAGTCGGGCGCGTAGGAGAGGTTGCGCTTGTAGCGCACCTCGACGACGACGCGGCTCTGGAGAATCGACGACGCGATACGCATCGGGTAGATGTCTTCTGACGTGAGCGGCGGCGCGGAGAAGACGCCCTGCACGTAGTTCGTGGGCAGCGCTCGCTCAGTCACCTCGACGCTGCCGGCGGCGAAGGAGAGCTGCGGCAGGGCGACGGGGCGGTAATCGCCGCGCGGCAGCTTCCCGAAAGTCGCGGCGACGCGCTCGCGGATCATCTGCGGGTCTACGTCGCCGACGAGGATGAGCAGCAGCCGCGAGGTCTGCATGGCGCGCTCGTGATAGCGGCGCACGTCGGCGAGCGTGAGGCGCGAGATCGTCTCGGAGTTGCCGCGCGGGTCGTTCAGGTACGGGTGGCCGGCGTAGGCGGCGCGCGCCTGCAAGACTTGCAGGTAGGAGTCGGGGGTGTCGGCTTCGTTGCGCATGGAGACGGCGACGCGGTTGCGGACGCGCTCGAAGTCCTCGGGGACGAAGGAGGGCCGCAGGGCCACGTCGGTGAAAATCTCCCACGAGCGGTCGAAGTTGAAACGCGTCGTGTTGAGCGTGAGCGCGGAGTAGTCGTAGTTGACGCCGTTGCCTAGCCCCGTGCCCATCCGCGCCAGCTCCTTGCGTAGCCGCTCGCGCGGGAAGTTGCGGCTGGCCTCGGTCGCCACGTCGAGCATCAGAGACTCGACGCCCGCGTTGGCGGCCGTGACGTTTTGCGCGCCGCCGCGCAGGAAGAGACCGGCGACCACCGTCTGGCTGTTGGCGCGCCGCTTGACCAGAACCTTGAGGCCGCCCACTTCAAACTCCGTGACCTGCGCGGCGGCGTCGGCGGAAGACACGGCCCGGTTCGCCGCGGCGGGCGCTGGACTCGCCGCCGTCGCGTCGCCCGCCGTCGCGGGCGTCGGTTGCGGTGGCGGCGACTGCTGCGACGCGGCCGGAGCGGCGGCGAGCAGGAGCGCGAGACAGAGCGCGGAAGCCCGGCGCAAGGGTCGCTCGAAAATAATTCCCATTCTGTTCTCCAACGTGTTTGCTGTCGTTGCTGTCGTGATTGCCGTTTAAGAGTCGCCGCGATTACGGAACGGGAGCCGGCGCGCGCCTCACCTGCGCGACGCGCTCGCCCCGGCCGCCTTCGCCTCGCCGGTCAGGTCTTCCGGCGTCAGTTGCGAGGCGCGCGCCGATTCCTCGGACATCAGTGCGAGGCCGACGTGCGGCTTGCCCTGAATGTAGGTGGTGACGTAGCGGCTGATGTCGGCGCGCGAGGTGCGGCGCAGGTTCGCGTGGTAGCTGCGGAAGTAGTCGATGCCTGTGGAGGCCCACCAGAAGCTGATGGTGTGCGTGTACTCCGAGAGCTTCTCGCGGCTGTACATGTCGTCGGATTCGAGGAGCGACTTGGCCGTCTCCAGTTGCTCGTCCGTGTAGTAGTCGGGGTCGTTGAAGTGGGCGATCTCGTTGTAGATGGCGCGCAGCGCGGCGCGGGCCTTCTCAGGCGTGGTCTGCGCGACGACGTTGATGGGGCCGACGTTGCGCTGCGTGTAGTAGCCGATGTTGGCGCCGGTGACGAGGCCCGTGTCGGCGAGCGCGCGCTGGAAGCGCGAGTCGGGCTGTCGGAGGATGAAGGAGAAAACGTCGGCCGCGTAAGTCGCGGCGTCGTCCTTGCCGATGGAGGGGCCGTGCCAGCCGATCATCAGGATGATGTTCTGGACGGGCTGCTTAACGATGGTGCCCTCGCTGCGTTCGAGCGGCGGGTGCTCGACCGGCGGGAACTCCTCGAACGGGTTCCGCGCGCGGCGCGGCCAGCCGCCGAAGAGTTCCTCGGCGAGACGATAGGCGTCGTCCGGCTTCACGTCGCCGGTGACGACGATGGCCGAGTTGTTCGGCACGTAGTAGCGGCCCTGAATGAGACGCATCTGGTCGGTCGTCGCCTTGGAGACCGTCTCGCGGCTGCCGCCCGGATTCTTGCGGCTCGGGTACTTGTAGAAGAGCTTGTCGTTCATCGCCAACTGGAGATAGCCGAACGGGTTCGACTCGTGGCGGTCAAGCTCGCCGATGACGACTGCGCGCTCGCGCTCGAACTGATTGGGGTCGAAGAGCGGGTAGAGCGCGGCGTCGCGCAGGAAGCGCATGGCGACGGGGAAGTTGGGCGTGGTGGTGGTGAAGTAGTAGTTGACCAGCTCCTCCTGCGTCTGCCCGTTGTAGATGATGCCGAGCTGGTCGATGGTCTTCAGATACTCGGCGCCGTCGCGGGCCGCGCGGTTGGCCTTGAAGATCATGTGCTCGTAGAGATGCGACAGCCCGTTGAGTTCGGGCGGCTCGGTATAGGAGCCGTTCTTGACGGCCAGCTCGACCGTGACGAGCGGCACCGAGTGGTCTTCGAGCACGATGATCTCCAGCCCGTTCGGCAGCACGCGGTTGACGTACTGCGCCTGCTGGAACACGGGCGCGCGCTGCTGCTGCTGCTGCGCGGCGGGGTTGGCGGCCGGATTGTTCGGTGCGGGCCGTGCGGCCGGCTGTCGGCGCTGAGCGGCAACCGGCGCGGCAAACGTGCCCGCGGCCATTGTCAGGGCGAGCGCGAAGACAAAGAGTTGGCGTTTCAACGGTATCCCCTTTTGGAAAATCAGCATTGCCGTGGAATCACCCGCGCGCGCGATAACCTCTGGGGCGAGGCGGCAGTACGGCTCGGAATGGATTCGCTGAGCTTTGAGGTCGATGATAGCACGCAGGGTTGCTCGCCTCGCAATAGCGGCCCGACGAGCAGACACGGTTCGGCCATGTAGATGTAAAAGAACGCGGCCGACGAATTGCCCGGTTCAATTCGTCGGCCGCGTTCTTTTACATCTACGACGCTATCGCGCTGACTGACGGCTTACAAAATTCTTGACGGGAGGGCCATCGACGCGCGGTGTTGGAGGGCGGCGCGGAAGGGGTGGGCCGCGCGGGTCAGGGCGTTGGGCGACCACTTGATCTGGCGCGCGCCGCGTGTGTTGGGCGCGACCGAGAGGGTGTAGGTCTGCCGTGTGCGCGGGGAGTAGAGCACGTAGCGGCGGGCGTCCGTCGTGCCGCGCGCGAGCACGCCCGTGCAGAGCACTTCGTGGTAGCCGTCGCTGTCGAGGTCAACGGCCTCCTGCGTCCAGCGGGCATCGCGGAAGCCGTCGGCGTCGAGCGCGGAGCGCCCCGTGACGCGGAAGCGTTCGCCCCGGCCCTCCAAGACGAACAGGTGTGTCCCGCCCGCGGCCCCGTCGTCGTGGATGGCGGCGACGGCCCGCCCGGCGCCCGCGACCCGGAGGAATCGGGCGTCGGCGACGCGGCCCGTGCGCGAGACCGCCGAGGCGATGCGTA
>DASVES010000347.1:0-3320 GCA_036380435.1 Pyrinomonadaceae bacterium
CCCTGCTTCTTCGCCTCCTTGAGCGCCTTCTTGCCCCAACTGCCGGTGAGAATGTAGTCGGCCGACGCGCCCTCCGGCAGCAGGTTCATCGGGATCATCGAGAACTGGAGACTCGCGCCGCCCTGGAGGAAAAGCACGTGATAGTCGTCGGGGATGCCGAGCAGCTCGCGCAGGCCGCTCTCCGCGCCGCCGATGATCTCGTCGAAGGTCTTCGAGCGGTGGCTGATCTCCATCACGCTCATGCCGACGCCGGGCAAGCTCAGCATGTGCTCTCGCGCCTGTTCGAGCACGGGCAGGGGCAACACGGCCGGGCCGGCGCTGAAGTTATAGATTCTCTCGGTCATGTGTCTCTCCTGGAAAAAAACGTCAATCGTGAATCGTAAATCGTAAATCGTGAAATGGAGGTTGAACCTGACTCAGCTTGAATGTCCAATCGAAGGCCGGTTGATGTTCAACTCGTTCGATTCACGATTCACGATTGACGATTCACGGCCTTTAATCCCTGAGTTCGATGAGACTGATCTCAATGATGTCGGCGTTGGCGGCCTTCAATTGTTCGAGCGCGTCGGCGCTCGGCGCGGCGTCGAGGTTGATGCGGGCGACGGCGGCCTCGGCGCCCTCGAAGACGATGTTCTCCATCTCCTGCACGTTGATGTCGGCGGCCTTGATGCTGTCGAGCACGGAGGCGAGCACGCCGGGGCGGTCGCGGTGGCGGACGACGAGCGTGTGCGTGGCGGGCGTGCGGGCGGCGAGGTTGACGACGTTGGGCACCTCGCCCGTCTCCTTGAAGGCGCGGATGATGCGGACGGTCTCGGCGGCGATGGCCTCCTGCGCCTGATCGGTCGAAGCGCCGATGTGGTGCGTGCCGTAGAGGTTCGGCTCGCGCGCGATCTCGTCGGTGAACTCGCCGGACGAAGAGGTCGGCTCCGCGGCGTACACGTCGAGACCGGCGCGGATTCCCTTCTCACGCATCGCGCGCAGCAGGGCCGGTTGATCGACGACCTCGCCGCGCGCCGTGTTGATGAGGAAAGCGCCCTCGCGCATCGCCGCGAAGAACTCATCGTTGATGATGCCGCGCGTGTCGGGCGTGAGCGCGAGGTGGACGCTCACCACGTCTGAGGCGCGGGCGACATCGAGGGGACTGTCCATGCGTTCGACGCCGAGAGCGCCCGCGCGCTCCTCGGTCAGGCTCCGGCTCCACGCGACGACCCTCATGCCGAAGGCGCGTGCGCGCGCTCCCATCTCGCGGCCGATCTGCCCTGTGCCGACGAGGCCGAGCGTGCGCCCCAGCAGGCCCCGCGCCTTCGAGAACTCCTTCTTGTTCCAACGCCCCGCGCGCAGCTCCGCGACGTTGTCGGCGATGCGGCGGTCGAGCGCGAGCATCAGCGCGAAGGCCAGCTCCGCCACGGCGACGGCGTTCTTGCCGGGGCAGTTCGAGACGTAGACGCCGCGACGCGAGGCGGCCGCCACGTCGATGGTGTTGTAGCCGGCGCCGGCGCGCACGACGAGCTTGAGGGGGCCGGCGTCGAACATCGGCTCGGTGACTTTGGTCGAGCGGACGACGAGCACCTCGGGGCCGTAGGCGCGGATGGCCTCGACGAGCGCGTCGCCCGTCACGTCCGGCTGGTAAGAGTAGTCGCAGCCGGCGGCGTCGAGGCCGTCGCGGCCCGACTGTTCAAATTTGTCGGCGATGAGCACGCGCATCTCTTCGGTCGCCTCCTGCGAAAGAGCTATTAGCTGTTAGCTTTTTTGTCAGTCGTCAGTCGTCAGTTGTTAGCGTTGGGCAACTTGTCACTTGCGTCGCAGGCTTCTACAGGCGTTACGAAAGCAGCTAACCACTGACCACGGACAAAGAACAGCTCTTAGCTGATAGCTAACAGCTAACAGCTAACAGCTAAACGCTATGTATCAAAATCCCGTCGCGCAGCTTCGGCTCGAACCAGGTCGATTTGGGCGGCATGACGGAGCCGGCGTCGGAGACTCGGATGAGGTCTTCGATGGAGGTCGGGTAGAGGGCGAAGGCGACCGCCGCGCGGCCCTCATCGACGAGCCTGACGAGTTCCTCCGTGCCGCGGATGCCGCCGACGAAGTCGATGCGTTTGTCGGTGCGCACGTCCTTGATGCCGAGCACGGGGTCGAGCAGGTTGTCCTGAAGCACGCTCACGTCGAGCGAGGAGACGGGGTCGTTGCTGACGGCGGCCGACGAGCTGCCCGTGGGGGTGAGTCCGTACCAGCGGCCCCCGAGGTACATGTGGAAGTGGCCGCGTCGGCCGGGGCCGCGGGGGTTGGCGTCGTCGGTCACGTCGAACTTTTCGCGGACGGCGGCGAGGAAGTCTTCGGGCGTGCGTCCGTTGAGGTCTTTGACGGCGCGGTTGTAGGGGAGAATCTGCATCTGGTCGGCGGAGAAGACGACGGCGAGGAAGCGGTTGTATTCCTCGCGCCCCGTGTGGCCGGGGTTGGCGTCGCGGAGCGCGGCGCGGGCGCGGCCGGCGCTGGCGGCGCGGTGGTGGCCGTCGGCGATGTAGAGCATGGGCACTTCGGCGAAGCGGCGGACGAGTGGTTCGGGCGCGCTCACGCGCCAGACGGTGTGACGCACGCCGTCCTCGGCCTCGAAGTCGTAGAGCGGCGCGCTTTGCGCCTCGCCCTCGACGAGCGCGTCGATGCGCCGGTCGGTGCGGTAGGTGAGGAAGACGGGGCCGGTCTGCGCGCGCAGCTCAAGGAGGTGACGCGTGCGGTCGTTCTCCTTGTCGGGACGAGTCTTCTCGTGCTTGCGGATGAGTCCCGCGTCGTACTCGTCCACTGAGACGCAAGCCGCGACGCCCGTCTGCTCGTGGTCGCCCATGCGGAGGCGATAGAGATAGAGGCGCGGCTCGGCCTCGGTCTCCAGCGGGGCGCTGGCGATGAGCTTCTGAAAATTCTCGGCGGCCTTTTGATAGGTGGCGTCGGCGTAGAGGTCTGCGCCGGCGCTCAGGTCGATCTCGGGGCGCGAGACGTGGAGGAAGCTGTGGGGCTTGTCTGCGGCGAGAGCGCGCGCCTCTTCGCTGTTGACCACGTCGTAGGGGACGGCGGCGACCTCGGAAACTTTGTCTGCGGGCGGACGCAGGGCGCGGAAAGGATGGATGACGGCCACTTGCCTTTTCCTCCGTTGCGGATCGAAATAAGTGCGGAGCTTTGGAGGCCTAAGACTATCCGCACACGCCGCATCAGGGCAAGTCGCCGGAGGCGTTGGAACACGGATGAGACGGATTAAGACGGATGTGCACGGATTAAGGATTGACGCGGATTGTCATCCGTGTTAATCCGTTCTCATCCGTCTCATC
>DASVES010000348.1:0-2917 GCA_036380435.1 Pyrinomonadaceae bacterium
GACTTCGTCGCTCAGCCGCGCAACCGCGAGTTCGAGGTAAGACACCATTAAGTCGATGCCGATGAACCGTCGTCCGAGCCGCGCGCAGGCGACGCCGGTGGTGCCGCTGCCGCAGAAGGGGTCGAGGACGAGGTCGTGTGGGTTGGAGGAGGCGCGGACGATGCGGTCGAGCAGGGCCTCGGGCTTCTGCGTCGGGTGCTTGCCGTAACGCTTCTCGCGCTGACCGGGCGGCTTGATGTGCCAGAGCGACTGCATCTGCTTGTCGCGGTTCTCGCGCTTCATCTCCGCGTAGTTGAAGGTGTGTTTGCCCTTGGGGTCGCGTCGCGCCCAGAGGATGGTCTCGGTGGCGTGCGTGAAGTAGCGGCACGAGAGGTTGGGCGGCGGGTTGACCTTGTACCAGGCGATGTCGTTGAGGATTTTGTAGCCGAGCGTCTGGAGCGCGTAGCCGACGCTGTAGATGTTGTGCGACGTGCCCGTCACCCAGATGGCGCCGTTCGGCTTGAGCAGGCGTCGGCACTCGCCGAGCCACGTCTTGTTAAAATCGTAAATCTCCTCGAAGGTCGTCGCCCTGTCCCACACGCCCTTGTTGACGCTGACCATCCGCCCGGCCTGACAGGTGATGCCGTCGTTGGAGAGGAAGTAGGGCGGGTCGGCGAAGATTAAATCGAAGATGCCGCTCCGGGCATTCTTCAGCAGCTCCAGCGCGTCGCCCCGGTAGAGGCGCAGGCCACGCCCGGCGTCTTCGTAGAACGGGGTCGGAATGGGGTGAGGCATTTCCGCTTCCCACAATACTGTGTCTGCAAACTCGGAGCCTGCCGGACGGGTTGAAGACATGAACGCGCGGGCGCGGCCGACCCCCGCCCTTAACCTCCTCGAAAGCGTCCACGATCTAAGATCGAATCCGCCGGAACGTCAAGGCGCGGGCCGGTCAAGTGATCTACTTTCAGCGGTTTGCGGCCACGTGGGCAGGCTCTCGCGGGCGGGGTGAGAGGAGAATGTTGATATCGGCCAGCGGCTCGTGGACGCCGTGGGCTAGGTGGAAAAAGAGAGGGGCGCGGCGGATGACAAGCCGCCGCGCCCCTCCTGAGAGGCTCGCGTCTTGGCTTCTCTGCCGGCTAGGGCTGTTCGCGGAAGACGATCACGTTGGTGGACTTGTTCTTGATGAAGGCCTTGCCCCTGCACACTTCGTCCTCCTTCTTGGCCTTGTGGATGGCCGCGCGGCTGTTCGCGTCGTTCTCGGTCGTGAACTCCTCAAAAATAAGATGACCGAGGACCGTCGTGAGGTCTCTCTCGTAGACTGCCTTCGTCACCTTAGTGTCGTCTTGCAGCTTCGCGGTCTCTAAGCTGATGAGCCTGGCCATGAGGTTCGCTTCATCGGCCTCACACGTGAGGTCCAACCCGTTGATGGAACTCATCTCCGCGCCGTAAGCTCTCGTGAATCTCTTGGGAGTGGGTGGCATGTTTGCTCTTCCTTTCTGGCGCTACTGGCCGTTATCTACGATGGCTTGGTTGACCGTGTTCAGCAGGGCGTTGTCGTTGACGAGGGCGGCCGCCGTCCTGATGTCAATCAGAGCAGAGATCAGGGTCGGGCCGTCTGAGCCTGTCGAGGTGACGTTGGCGTTCTTTAAAGCCTCGGCGGCGGCTGTGTTTTTCTCCAGCACCGACACGATCTTTTTCAGCTTCGTCGTGGCCGCGTCCTTCGTCGGCACGTCGGCGCTGTTCACGCCGGTGTTGAGGCCGGTGAGGATGTTGCTGGCCGCGACCGAAAGGTCGCGGAACACTTGCGTGGCCTCCATGGTCAGGGGCACGCCCTTGAGCACCTGTAAGTTATCTTCCTGCGTTTTCGTCTGATCCGCGGTGTCTTTGTGCAGCTCAGTGAAGGCCCGCACGAGAGTACCCGCGTTGTAGTAGGCGACGATGTCGGAAACGGCCGCCCCGATGGGGTAGGTGTCCACGCCCTCTCTTTCGCGGATGATGATGGTGGCGCGCACTTTGGCGCGGTTGCCGTCCATCTTGGTGATCAGGATGGGAGTAGATTGCTCCTTGTAAAAATTGAGGTCGGCTGACCGACGCCCGCCCCTGAAGGCGGTGAGGGCGACGCCTAGAATCTGGATGGAGCGCTCGCCGTTCGTGATGCCGATGGCAGCCGACGTACCCAGCTCGACGACGTCGGCGATGAAGTTCGTGCGGTCGCGCCCGACGGTCAGGCCGGTAATGAAATCCTCGTAGGCGGCGTCAACGTAGGGTAGTGCGTCTTCAATAAGTTCGTTCCTTGTTCTCCTCGCCATGCCGGGGTCGTTGCTCCCGAGAGCGTTGTAATATTGCGCCTGCTTGGCGGCGAAGTGACTGTTGATTCGACCGGCAAGGGTCTTGGCGTCGAAATTCACGGGAGGTCTGTATTTCGGGCAGCCGGTGGCGAGTAACACGACGCAGAGCAACAGGTAGAGGGGGGTCTTCTTCATGGTCTTGCCTCTGTTTCAGGAGTCAGGTGAAATTGCCAAAGCCGAGGGGATCGTCTCGGCCCAGAGTCCCGAGGGAAAAGTGGTTAGAAGTCTGACACGGAACTTGCGGCCGTAGAGTCGGCCACAGCGCTAGAGCCCGCGCGAAGCGGCTGCGTTAATACCAACTTGATTGAAAAATAGCAATACTTATTTTCGCCGTCGCGGGCGCTCCGCGGTCAACCCCGCCAGACGAGAAAGGGACGGCCCGTTGCACGTCTCTAACCTTTAATGACGGAGCGCGGCAAAACGTTTCAGCGAACCGTGCGGAAATTTTCAGGGCGAGAGAAATCGGGTGTGGTGTCAGACCGCGGCGCGTAAGGATTGGGCGATGAGGGGGACGATGCGGCGGGGGACGGCGATGGCTTCTTTGATGTGGCGGGCGTGGGTGAAGTGGCCGGCGACGTGGAGGCCCGAGA
>DASVES010000349.1:0-14738 GCA_036380435.1 Pyrinomonadaceae bacterium
TTCTCCGCCTCGGTCGCCGCCTTCGGCATGCTGCTTCGGCGACTCGAAGCACAAGGAGGGGACGAGACTAACTGATGGAGGTGACGCGCACGGAATGAAGCGACCAGCCGATATTCTCACCGACGGTGTTCCGTTGTTGGATCGAAGCCCCCAGGTCGCCGGAGAAGTTGGGGATGGCCGGAACCAGAGCCGTGATGACCTGCGTCTGCGTCAGGGAGATGTCCTGAAAGCCGCCGAGCGGGAAGTGAAAGACGCGGAACTTGTAGGTCTTCGACTTGTCGAATAACGAAACGTTAAACTCCACCAGATGCGGCTTGTTCTTCTTGATCTGCGGGAACTCAATTTGTACGCTGGGGAAGGTCGCGCCGGGGACGGAAGAGGTGAAAAGCGCGACGTTGTTGCTCGCAAGTTCTTCAGTCAGGACGAGCACCGGCGTGAGAAATGTAAGGTGGCTCTTCCCGATGCGCGGCTTACCGGGCGTCAGGGTGATGGAGCTGGTAGTCAGCTCCAAGTCCGTGCCGATTATCTTTATGCGCTGGTTGTCGGTCAATTCTCTGACCTTCAAACCGCTCAGTCGTCTCTCAGTGAGGCCGAGTTTCTCAAGGATGCCAAGTCTGGACGCTCGAATCGGGTCGTCTGGCATGGTCGCGAGTACCTCCGCTGTGGATTTTCGTTTCATGCCCCAACGGGACACGGGGCAAGGCGCGGCGGATTCTATCTCCGTCCCCCTCCTTTAGCAATCTATTTTGCCCGCCTCTATCGTGATCTTCCGCCGTCGCGGGGACGCTTCTCTAGTCAAAAGTGTTCCGCCTCGCGACGACGAAGCAGAATCGCCTCCGTCTTACGCCGCGGGTCGCTCCCCACGCCGGCCCCGAGCGCGTAGTCCCTTTCCTTGACAGTATTTACCGGCGTCGCTATCATCCTTGTTTTCGGCTGGGGCCGGCCGTCGTGTCTGTATGTTCGAGTCTTTATCCGACAAGCTGAAGCGGGCGCTGAAGAATCTGCGCGGCGAGGGCGTTTTGACGCCGGAGCACGTGGACGCCGCCCTGCGCGAGATTCGGATGGCGCTCCTTGAGGCCGACGTTAACTACAAGGTCGCCAAGGACTTCATCGCGTCGGTCAAGGAGAAGGCCGAAGGCCAGCACGTCTGGCAGGAGCTGAAGCCCTCGGAGCAGGTCGTCAAGATCGTCTACGACGAACTCGTCTCCCTGCTCGGCGGAACCTCGTCGCGCCTCGTCTTCACCAAGCAGGCGCCGAACGTCGTGATGATCGTCGGCCTGCAAGGCTCGGGCAAGACGACCTCGACGGGCAAGATCGCCATGTGGCTGGCGAAGAACCAGGAGCGCAAGCCGCTTCTGGTCTCGACGGACGTGAACCGACCCGCGGCGCGCGAGCAGTTGAGGGTGATTGCGAAGGCGACGGGACAGTCGATCTTTGAAAAGCCCGAGTCGAACGACCCCGTGGAGTTGGCGCGCGAAGCCTTCCGCCACGCGCAGCAGACGGGTTACGACACGCTGCTCATCGACACGGCCGGACGCCTCCACGTTGACGACGAGTTGATGGAGGAGCTGGTCAGGATCAAGGGCGAGACGCGCCCCGTCGAGATTCTGTTCGTCGCCGACGCGATGACTGGTCAGGACGCCGTGCGCTCGGGCGAAGAGTTTCATCGGCGGGTCGGCGTGACGGGTGTGGTCTTAACCAAGATGGACGGCGACGCGCGCGGCGGCGCGGCCCTCTCCATCAAGCAGGTGACGGGGCAGCCCGTGAAGTTCGTCGGCGTCGGCGAGAAGTATGACGCCCTTGAGCCGTTCTATCCCGAGCGCATCGCGCAGCGCATCCTCGGCATGGGCGACGTGCTGTCGCTGATCGAGCAGGTGCAGGACAAGGTCGATCAGGACGAGGCCGCCGAGCAGATCAAGAAGCTCCAGAAGAATGAGTTCTCGCTCGAAGACTTCCGCGGCCAACTCCGGCAGGTCAAGCGCCTCGGCTCGTTCTCGAAGATCATGAAGCTTTTGCCCGACCAGCTCCTCGGCGGCATGGGGATGCCCGAGCTGAACGAGGAGCAGTCCGAGCAGATGGAGAAGGAACTCAAACGCACCGAGGCGATCATCGACTCGATGACGCGACAGGAGCGCAACGACCACCGGCTCCTCAACGCCGGCCGCCGCCGACGCATCGCGATGGGGTCGGGCGTCACCGTGGCCGACGTTAACCAGCTCGTCAAGCAGTACGTCGAGATGCGCCAGATGATGAAGCAGTTTTCGGGGATGGGCCTCTTCGGCGGCGGCGGTGGTGGCGGAGGCGGGATGAAGAACCGGATGATGCGCCGCATGGCCGGCATGATGGGCATGCCCGACGTGAGCGGCATGATGGGTGGCGGCGGCGCCGCGGGCGAAGACGGAGACGCCGGCGCGTTGCCGGCCGCCCCCGGCTCCGGCCGCAAGAAAATCAGAAAGAAACCAAGACACAAAAAACGGAGAGGTTAGAGGTTAGAGGTTAGAGGTTAGTGAAAGACCGAAATGCTTTTTACTGACCTCTGACCTCTGACCTCTGACCTCTCAACCGGAGGTTGAATGTTAGCAATCAGACTCATGCGTATGGGCGCGAAGAAGGCGCCGTCGTACCGCGTCATCGTCAAGGAAAAGCTGTCGAAGCGCGACGGCGCTTACATCGAGAAGGTCGGCTTCTACGACCCGACGCGCAACCCCGCCGAGGTGCGCCTCGACATGGATCGCGTCAACTACTGGGTGTCGAAGGGCGCGCAGCCGACCGACACCGTCCGGCAGTTGATTAAGACTTTTGCCCGCACGCAACAGGCCGCGTCGGCCGAGTCCGACACGGCGGCGTCCGGCGCGTAAAGAAGTTGTCCGTGGACTGCTGAGCGAAGATGAAGGAAGCCGTCGAGTTGATCGTCAAGGCGCTGGCGCACGACCCCGAGTCGGTGGACGTGCGCGAGCTGAATCGCGACCAGAGGACGACCGTCATCGAGGTGCGCGTCGCGCAGGGCGACATGGGCAAGGTCATCGGGCGGCAGGGCCGCACCATCAAGGCCCTGCGCGTGCTGCTCCACGCCGCCGGCATGAAGCACAACCACCGCTACGTCCTCGAAGTCGTCGAATGAGCGGCGCGAGGGACGACGACGGCGGCGTCGATTGGGAGACGGTTGAGCTGTTGGCCGTCGCGCGCGTGGCGAAGACGCGCGGGGTGCGCGGCGAGGTCGTCGCAAACCTTCTGACCGACTTCCCCGAGCGCTTCGACCGGCTCGAAGAGTTGGTCGCCGTCGGCCCCGCGGGCGAGCGCGAGTTGCTGGTGATTGAAAACCACTGGTTCCACGGCCCGCGCGTCGTCTTCAAGTTCGAGGGCTACGACGCGCCGGAGACGGCCCAAGTGCTCGTCGGTCGTGAGCTGGCCGTCCCCGAGTCGGAGGCGGTCGAACTCGAAGAGGGCGCATTCTACGACTGGCAGCTCGCCGGCTGCCGCGTCGAGACGACCGAGGGGCAAGACCTCGGCGCCGTTCGCGAACTGCTTCGCGCCGGCGGCGACGCCCCGCTCCTCGTCGTGCGAGACGACGACGGCAGGGAGCGCCTGATACCCTTCGCCGAGAGCATCTGCGTCGAGGTGGACATCGACGCCCGGCTGATTCGGGTCGATCCGCCGGACGGGCTGTTGGAACTATAGAGGTCAGAGGCTAGAGGTTAGAGGTCAGTAAAAACTTTTCGGTCTTTCACTAACCTCTGACCTCTAACCTCTGACATCTGTAGTTATGCGTTTTGACATCCTGACGATCTTCCCGGACTTTTTCGGCGCGGTCTTCGACTACGGGATTGTGCGGCGCGCGCTCTCGGCCGGGCTGGTCGAGGTCGAGGCGCACGACCTGCGGCGCTGGACGCACGACCGGCACAAGATCGTGGACGACCGCCCCTTCGGCGGGGGCGACGGGATGGTTCTCAAGCCGGAGCCGATCTTTGAGGCAGTGGAATCTTTGGCCGGGGCCGGCGAGGCGAGGGCGTTTCGCGAGGCGGGCCGCCGCGTCGTGCTGCTGTCGCCGCAGGGGCGACAGCTTACACAGGAGTTGGCCGCCGAACTCGCGACGTGCGAGCAGGTCGTCGTCATCTGCGGGCGCTACGAGGGCGTGGACGAGCGCGTCTCCGAGGCGCTGGTGACCGATGAGGTCTCCATCGGCGATTACGTGCTGTCGGGCGGCGAGCCGGCGGCCGTCGTCTTGGTGGACGCGATTGTAAGGCTCATCCCCGGCGCTCTGGGGAGCGAGACCTCGGCCGTCAACGAGTCGTTCGCCGGGGGGCTGCTCGACTTTCCGCATTACACGCGCCCGCCCGATTTTCGGGGCCTGCGCGTGCCGGAGATTTTGCTCGGCGGACACCACGCCGAGATCGCCCGCTGGCGTCGCCGCCGGGCGCTTGAGAAGACGCGGCGCAACCGCCCCGACCTCTTCGAGAAGTTGGAACTCTCCGCCGACGAGCTTCGAGAACTCGACGAACCGGAATGAGATTTGAAACCGCGTGTGAGATTTGAAACACGTTTGATGACGACAAAGCCGTCAGCTTCCGGCGCCAGCAAGGCTGATAGCTAATAGCTGACAGTTAATAGCTGAAAGCCGACCGCTTTTTGAGGTGAAATTATGAACCGCTTAGACATGATCGAGAAGCCGCAGATGCGCGCGGACATTCCGGCGATGGAGCCGGGCGACACGGTGCGCGTACACGTAAGGATCAAGGAGTCGGAGACGAAGGAGCGCTTGCAGGTGTTCGAAGGCGTGGTCATCGCCCTCAAGGGCGGCGGCGTGCGCGAGACCGTGACGGTCAGGAAGACGAGCTTCGGCGTCGGCGTCGAGCGCATCTTCCCCGTCCACGCTCCCGTCATCGGCAAGATCGAACTCATCCGCCACGGGCGCGTCCGCCGCGCCAAGCTCTACTACCTGCGTGAGCTGCGCGGCAAGGCCGCCCGCATCCGCGAGCGCGACACGCGCCCGGCCGGCCACGCCAAGGGCGCCACCGCCTCCAACAAGGGCAACAAGTAAAGGCAGGTGATAAGTGATGAGTGACAAGTGATGAGAAAGAGAAAGCCACTGTCTTCTTCTTTCTCATCACTTATCACTCATCACTCATCACGTCTTTTATGCCCCGGCGGCTGTCTTCCATCTGCACGACGTTCGAGGAGGAGGCCCGCTCCCGCGGGCACCGTCTGGTGGCTGGCGTGGACGAGGTGGGGCGCGGAGCGCTCGCCGGCCCCGTCGTCGCGTCGGCCGTCATCCTCGACCCTGAGGCGCCGCTCCCCGCTGGGCTGGACGACTCGAAGAAGCTCACGCCCTTGCAGCGCGAGCGCATCGCCGGCGAGCTGAGACAAACGGTTGTCTGCTACGCTGTCGGCGTCATCTATCCCGACGAGATCGACGCGACGAACATTCTCATCGCCACGCGGCGCGCGATGACAGAGGCGCTCAAAGGTCTCCGGCCCTGCGCCGAGTTCCTGCTGATTGACGCCGTCCAGCTCCGCGAGTCCGCGCTCCCGCAGCGGGCCATCATCCACGGCGACTCCATCTCGGCCTCCATCGCCGCCGCCTCCGTCCTCGCCAAGACCTTCCGCGACCGCCTGATGCGCGAGTACGACTCGCTCCACCCCGGCTACAACTTCTCGCGCCACGTCGGCTACGGCACACGCGAGCACTACGAGGCCATCCGCCTGCGCGGCCCGTGCGCGATTCACCGCCGCACGTTCCGCGGCGTGCTCCCGGAAACGGATTCGGCGCCCGCGGGGCAGTAAAGCGCTGGGCACTGTTCCCTTCCAACCTCGTGAGGCACGGCCTTCAAGACGTGAAAAGGAACCGCACCAGCGCCATACCAAAGGCGAAGACCGCCCCGTAGGCGAACTTGTCGAGCCGCAGCAGACGCTTGCCCTGCCGCCGCCGCAGCCAGCCCAGGCCCGTCATCGCGGCCCCCGCCAAAAGCGGCGAGACGATCAGGCTGCCCCCGCGAAAGCCCACGCCACGGACGAGCGGCCCCGGAAAGATGAGAAGGCTCAGACCGCCCATCGCCGCGCCCGCGAGCGAGTAGCCGACGAAGGCCAGTACGGGGCTGCGCGTCTCCCGGTCCTTAAACGGCTCCGAGATGCTCCGCAGGCCCACCTCGAACAACAGCTCGCCGAACACCTGCAAGATGAACTCGAAAACGACCTCGAACAGTATCTCGAAAATAATTTCCATCGGCCGGCGATGATTCTCCTCCGCCAAGACTGCGGGCCGCCGTTAACTTATGCCAACGCTTTACGCCGCGCAACGAACCACCGCTGGACTTCCGTCCCCGCCGCACAAACTCATTAGAGCGTGTGAGACCGACGACTGCTGCCGACTGCTGCTTGCCCACGGTTGCACACGTTGGCGGCCGGCAATCAGCTGTTACATATTGTTCGGCACGGGAATGATCGGCCAGGGATCACCGAGCCGAACAGTCTCTCTAAGAAACAACGATGATCGGGGCAGGATCTTAGTCAACCTGTCTTCGTGTAACATGTGGAGGACTTCAGTCAATCTGCTACCAATCGGACGAAACAGTATAATAGTGATGGGCGGGTCCGACGGGACGCTCACGCTTTCACGAACGCCGATCTCCCGGAAACGGCCATAGGTAATCGGCCCCACAATGCCGTCCGGGTCGAGGCGCTCCTGACCCTGAAATTCGAGTACGCGGGTGAACGTCTTGGGGCCGAAGATACCGTCCATCTCCAACTGCGGGTGCCTCGACGGCGGCTCCATCCCGTAGATCGTAAAATAAGCGCCCAGGATGTTCAGCCTCTCCTGAACGTGCTTCACGTCTGCACCCGTATGGCCGAACCGCAGTAGTCTGGTTAGCACGAGTAACCTCCCTTTCGCTCGCTGTGACTGGATGCCAAAAGGCTCCAGCCTCATTTCGCCCGTTACTGGCGGCCGAGTCGTTGGTAACGGGGCGCAGAAAGTGAGGAGCTGAAGGCCTTCGCCCCGCGGCCAGTCGTCGATTCGGAGAGGATGAGGCGGCCTGACATTAGCTTAGCTTCCTGGGGTGAGTCAAAAATGTCAGAGGCCATCGCAAGAGTGTTATCATCTGACCAGCGCTATCTAATTTGATTACTGGGAGGAGTTGTCGTCCGCCCTTGCACATCGCCATAGACGCGCACTCGGTTGGGACGGGTCTGGCCGGCAACGAGACCTACGCGGCGAACCTCGTCGAGTCGCTGGCCGCCGTTGACGGCGACAACCGCTACACGCTCTACGTGACGAAGGAGCAGGCCGTCAACCGCTTCAGTGGGCGCTGGCCCAACTTCGAGGTGCGCCGCACCCTCCCACACTCGCCGCTCGTGCGCGTCCCCCTGACGCTCTCAAGAGAGCTGCGCCGCCGCCCCGTGGACGTGCTCCACGTCCAGTACACCGCGCCGCCGTTTGCGCCCTGCCCCGTCGTCGCCACCATCCACGACCTCTCCTTCGAGCACCTGCCCGAGACCTTCAAGCGTCGGAGCTGGATGCAACTGCGGCTCACGGTGCGGCGCACGGCGCGTCGGGCGCGTCACGTCATCGCCCCCTCGGAGTACACCCGCGCCGACCTCATCAAAACTTACGGCCTGCGGCCCGAGCGCGTCAGCGTCACGCCGCTGGCGGCCTCGCCGCACTTCCGGCCCGTCCGCGAAGCGACAGAAATCGAAAGAGTTTGCAATCTATATGGGATTCGCGGGTCGTATATCCTGGGGGTCGGGTCGATTCAGCCGCGGAAGAATCTCGCGCGCCTGATCGAGGCATACGCCGACTTGCGCCGGGCCGGCTTTGGCGATAAGCTGCCGCAACTTGTTCTGGTCGGGAGACAGGCGTGGCTCTACGGAGAGACCTTACGCGCCGTCACGCGCGAGCGGGTCGCCCATCGCACGATCTTTACCGGCTACGTATCAGAAGACGACCTCCCCGCACTGTACACGGGGGCGCTCTGCTTCGCATACCCATCCTACTTCGAGGGCTTCGGGCTGCCCGTGCTGGAGGCGATGGCGTGCGGCGCGCCCGTGCTGGCGGGCGACCGGACGAGCCTGCCGGAGGTCGTCGGCGACGCCGGCCTGCTCGTCGATCCGTTCGACACGGGCGCCATCGCGCGCTCTCTGGCGCGGCTCATCGAAGACGCGGAACTACGCGCCGCCCTGCGCGTGAAAGGACTCGAACGCGCACGCCAATTCGACTGGCGCGAGACGGCGCGCTCGACTCTCGGAATCTACCGGAGTGCCACGGAGGAGGAGTGATAAGTGATGAGTGATAAGTGATAAGAAGGAAGATGGCTTTTTCTTATCACTTATCACTCATCACTTATCACTGTTTTTGATGCGGATAGCGATTCTGGGAACGCGGGGGGTGCCGGCGAGCTACGGCGGGTTCGAGACCTTCGCCGAGCAGCTCTCGACGCGACTCGTGGCGCGCGGCCACGAGGTGACGGTCTACTGCCGCGCGCACTACGTCTCCCCGCGACAACTCGAATACAAGGGCGTCCGCCTCAAAGTCCTGCCCACGATCCGCCACAAGTATCTCGACACGGTCGTCCACGCCTTTCTCTCGTCGCTGCACGCCGCCGGCGCCGGGCGCTTCGACGCCGCGCTCATCTGTAACGCCGCCAACGCCCCCATCGCCCCTGTCCTGCGCGCTTCGGGCACCCCCGTCGCCATCAACGTGGACGGCCTCGAACACAAGCGCCGCAAGTGGAACTGGTTCGGCCGCAACTATTATCGCCTCGCCGAGCGCCTCGCCGTCTGGCTGCCGAACGAAACGGTGACGGACGCGCGCGTCATCCAGGACTACTACCTGACGCGCTACTCGGCGCGCTCGACGATGATCGCCTACGGCGCGGAGGTGGAGCGCCGCCTCGACCGCGCGGCCGTGCGCCAGTGGGGAGTGGAGCCGAACCGCTACGTGCTCTACGTCTCGCGCCTCGAACCCGAGAACAACGCCGAGATGGTCATCGAGGCTTTCAAGCGCGTGCGCACCCCGCACAAGCTCCTCATCGTCGGCGACGCGCCCTACGCGCACGAGTATATCCAGAACCTGCGCGCCCACGCCCGCCGCGACCGCCGCATCATCTTCACCGGGTTCGTCTTCGGCGACGCCTATCGCGCGCTCCAGCAGAACGCTTATCTCTACGTCCACGCCACCGAGGTCGGCGGCACGCACCCGGCGCTGCTCGAAGCGATGGGCTACGGCAACTGCGTGCTCACCCTCGACACGCCCGAAAATCTGGAGGCCGTCGGCGACGCCGCCATTCCTTACGCGGACGCGAAAGACCTGGAGTCGAAGCTCCAGCGCGTGCTGCGCGACGGCGCGATTGTGAGCACCTACCGCCGGCGCGCGCAGGATCGCGTCCGGGAGTTGTACGACTGGGACTACGTCGTTGACCGCTACGAGGATTTATTCGCGAGAATGGCCGGCCTGCCGACCCCGCGCGCCACTGAGGCTCCGGCCCGAGAGGAGACGGTCAAGCACGAAGAGTCGGCGGTGAAGAAGGTCTGAACGCGTGGGCAGGGGAACACGGATCAAACGGATGAGGACGGATTCGTATCAATCCGTCCTCATCCGTTTGATCCGTGTTCCTTATTTGATTGCTTTGGCGTCGGCCGGGCGCTCGAAGAGTGAGTCGGGGACGGGTTGGTTGAAATCGACCTTCTCGTAGTTGATGCGGCTCGACTGCGTGCCGGCGCGGAAGTGGTCGATGACGAACGGCGCCGACACGCCGCCGACGCTCAGGATTTGCGCGTAGCGGTCTTCCTCCTCCACCTCCTCGCCTTCCGAGTTCTTCTTCCGGTAGAGGACTTTGGCGGGCAGCCCGTCTCTGGCGCCGAACTCGAACTCGACCGCGAACCCGTCCGGGTAAGAGAGGCGCACGACCTCGTTGCGCTTGCCCAGACCCGCCTCGCGCCGCCCGGCGTGCTCGATCTTCGCGCCGCCCGTGCGCCACCATCCGCGCAGGACGTTGTCGAGGCTCGTCCGCATGGCGAGGCGGAAGTCGCCGACCTGTTCGGGGGTGGCGTCGTTGATGGAGCGCTTCATGCCGTCGAGGAGCCAGCCGCGGTCGCCGGAGTAGGTCTGGATGCTGCGGACGCCGCCGCCGCGAAACTCCGTGCGCTCGCGGTCGGGGAAGGCGAGGTAGTCGGTGAAGCGGATGGGCAGGGTGGCGACGCCGTCCTTGTACGGCGTGAAGTAGCCGCTGGAGACGACCGTCCGCACGTCGAGGAAGGCGCGCCCGCCCAACGCCTCGACGGCGCGCTTGATGACGGCCTCCGCGCGCTCGTCCGCCGGCGGCGGCGAAGCCTTGACGGACGGAGGGGCAGGGGACTGAGCGGGGCTTTGGCCGGCTTGAGAAAGTGCGACGCCCGCGGCGGCGAAGACGAAAAGCGCGGCCAGACACGCGCGCGCGAAGGGTGGAGAAGATTTCTTAATCATGGTGTTTTTATAAATCGGATGAGTGGGGAGCTGAGACGACCGGCGAGAGAGTATAAAGCCTGAAGGGGCGTTCGGACAAAAGTTGGAGGCAATAAACCCCGGCTTTGTCCAAACGCCCCTTCAAGGATTCTTCGTCGCCCCCGTCTTCAGGAGACTTCGGCGGCGTCCTCGGCCGCGTCGATAGTGACCTCTCCCTCGCGCACGTCCACGACGAAGCGCGGAGCCGTCTTCCACATCGCCGTGATCGGAAGTTTCACCTTCTCGTCGATGTGGCGCTTGAGGAAGCGCGCGCCGTAGGTCGTGCTGAAGCCCTTCTCGGTGAGCAGGTTGATGGCCTCCTCGGTGATGTCGAGCACCTTGCCCTGATGCTCCATCTGCGCGCGGAGCCGGCCCAGATAGAGGCGGGCGATCTCGCGCACTTCGTCCATCGTGAGCGGCGAGAAGATGACGATCTCGTCGATGCGGTTGCGAAACTCCGCCGAGAAGCGCGTCTCGGCGGCCTTCATCACGTCGCCCTTGATGGCCTTCATGTCGCCCAGCGTTTTCGTCCCGAACCCGAGCGGCTTCTCGTACTTCTTGAAATTCTCCGAGCCGAGGTTCGAGGTCATAATGACGATGGCGTCGGAGAGATAAACCTTCTTGCCGCGCCCGTCCGTGAGCCAGCCCTCGTCGAACGCCTGAAGAAAGAGATTCATCAGCGTCGGGCTGGCCTTCTCGACTTCGTCGAGCAGGAGCACCGTGTACGGGTTCTCACGCAACTGCTCCGTCAGAATCCCGCCGCGCTCCGAGCCGACGATGCCGCGCGGCATCCCGATCAGTTTCTCGATGCCGATAGTGCCGTCCATGTATTCCGACATGTCGATGCGGACCATCTTCTCGTCGTCGCCGAACATCGACTCGGCGACGGCCTTCGCCAGCTCGGTCTTGCCGACACCCGTCGGCCCGAGGAAGAGGAGCACGCCGTCGGGCTTGTAGTGCGACTCCTTGAGCGGCCCCTTGTTGAGACGCAGGCGCTGCGCGACGGAGTGGACGGCTTCCTTCTGCCCAATGACGCGGTGCCCCAGCTCGTCCTCCATGTTGCTGAAGCGGTCGGTCGTGTCGCGGAAGATCATGTCGCGCGGGATGCGCGACTCCTGCGAGATAACATCGATGATGTGCTCGGGCCTGACCACCATCGCGTCTGGCTCGTTGATCTCGACCTTGACGGCCGCCGTGTCCAGCCAGCCGATGGCCTTGTCGGGGAGGTGCAGGTTGCGGATGTACTTCGGCGCCATCTCCAGCGCCGTGTTGATGGCGTCGTCGGAGATGGTGACGGAGTAGTTCTTCTCCAGACGGGGCCGGAGGCCGAAGAGGATTTCGCGCGTCTCGGAGATGGTCGGCTCGGCCACTTTCACCTGCCGGAAGCGGCGGGCGAGGGCCTCGTCCTCGGCGATGTACTCCTTGAACTCCGTGTTGGTCGTCGCGCCGATGATTCGCATCTCGCCGCGCGCCAGCGCCGACTTGAACATGTTGGCGGCGTCACTGGATGTGCCGAGCGCCGCGCCCGCGCCGATGATGGTGTGGGCCTCGTCGATAAAGAGGATCAGGTCTTCACTCTCCTTGACCTCGTCGATGATGCCCTTGATGCGCTCCTCGAACATGCCGCGCAGCATGGTGCCGGCGACGAGTCCGCCCATCTGGAGCTGGACGATGTGCGAATTGCGAAGCCGCGCCGGAACCTTCTCCGGCTCAAGCTCGACGAGACGCGCCAAGCCTTCGACCACTGCCGTTTTGCCGACGCCCGGCTCGCCGACGAGCATGGGTGAGTTGGCGCGTTCGCGGTGGCAGAGGATTTCGATCATCTGCTGAATTTCCATCTCGCGGCCGATGGTCGGCGGAATTTTGTCGGCGCGGGCGAGGCGGTTTAAAGAGACGCCGAAATGCTTGAGGTAAGGCGGCAGCTCGAACTTCTTCTTGTACTGCTCGTCCTCCTGCTCGCGCGTCCGCACCCGTGCGCGCACCTGCTCGACGATTGACTCCGGGCTGGCCCCGAGGTTACGCAGGACGCCGACGAAGACGCTGCGCTCGTCCTGCGAGAGCGCCATGAAGAGGTCTGTAGCCTCGATGGTCTTGCGCCCCTGAGCGCGCGCGCGCTCCATGGCGCGCTTGAAGAGGTCGATGGTCTCGGGCGCGATGCGGATGCCTTTGGCGACGTTCTGGTAGCGCGCGGCCTCCAGACGCTTCTCGATCAACACCTTGACCGAGCGCGGGTCTAAGGAGAGGTCGCGCATCATCGAGTTGAAGAGTTCGTCCTCCTCGTTGGCGAGGGCGCTGAGGATGTGTTCGACGGCGATGTAGTTCTGGTCGCGGTTGCGTGATTCCTGCACGGCGCGCTCGAAGACGCGCTGGCCGCTTTCCGCGAACCGATCTTTGTAAGTTCCAAGGTCTACCATTTTATTTCCCTTCCATGATGACCGGAGACTGTACGTCGGGAGCGTCGCACCTCGGCCCTCACAAAACCCCTTGATAGTTTACGCGCGGCGACGAAAATCGGTTTCCGTGGTCGAAAACCCGTGATTTCGCCCCGCGCGTCCACACCCTTTGGATGCAATGAACTGTGTCCGCCGTTGTGCCCTGCGGCGAGAAGCGCGTTGCGCTTCAGGACACTTCGGATAGTAGCACAAAGGCGGAAGCAAATTTTCGGCCATGTTATCAAGGCAAAAGTAAAAAGGTAAAAGGCAAAAGCGGAAGAGACACTTCCCACACACTTTTGCCTTTTTCCTTTTACCTTTTGCCTTCTTTAGTAATCGCCGTAGTCTTCGCCGCCTCCCATCTGCGGGGCGGCGGCCCTCTTCGGCTCGGGCAACTCGGTGACGGCCGCGTCGGTCGTCAGGAGCAGCCCGGCGACGGAGACGGCCATTTGCAAGGCCGTGCGGACGACCTTCGTCGGGTCGATGATGCCGGCGGAAGCCAGGTCTTCGTACTTGCCCGTGGCCGCGTTGAAGCCGGTCTTGCCCTTCGACTCCTCGACCACGTTGATGGCGATGGAGCCGTCAACGCCCGCGTTCTCGGCGATGCGGCGCAGCGGCTCCTGCATCGCGCGCTTGAGCAGACGGATGCCCGTCAGCTCGTCGCCCTCCGCGTCGAGCTTGTCGAGCGCGCGCGCGGCGCGCACCAACGCCACGCCGCCGCCGGGGACGATGCCCTCCTGCGCCGCCGCGCGTGTGGCGTTGACCGCGTCGTCAACGCGCATCTTCTTCTCTTTCATCTCGGTCTCGGTGGCCGCGCCAACGCGGATCACCGCGACGCCGCCGACGAGCTTGGCGAGGCGCTCCTGCAACTTCTCGCGGTCGTAGTCCGAGGTGGTCTCATCCATCTGCCGGCGGATGGCCTGGACGCGTCCCTCGATGGCGCGCGGCTCGCCCGCGCCCTCGACGACGGTCGTCGAGTCCTTGTCGATGATCACGCGCTTGGCCGTGCCCAAATCTTCGAGCGTGACCGATTCGAGCTTGACGCCGATGTCCTCGGTGATGAGACGCCCGCCCGTGAGCGTGGCGAGGTCTTCGAGGATGGCCTTGCGGCGGTCGCCGAAGGCCGGGGCCTTGACGGCGCAGACCTTGACGGTGCCGCGCAGGCGGTTGACGACGAGCGTGGCGAGCGCGTCGCCCTCCACGTCCTCGGCAATGATGAGGAGCGAGCGGCCCTTCTGGAGCACCTGTTCGAGGAGCGGCAGGAGGTCGCGCATGGCGGCGACCTTCTTCTCGTGGATGAGGATGAGCGGGTCGTCGAGCACGCACTCCATGCGGTCGGCGTTCGTCACGAAGTAGGGCGACAAGTAGCCTCTGTCGAACTGCATGCCCTCGACCAGATCAAGCTCGGTCTGGAGCGTGCGCGACTCTTCGACCGTGACGACGCCGTCGCGGCCAACCTTCTCCATCGCCTCGGCGATGAGGTCGCCGATCTCGCGGTCGTTGTTGGCGGAGACGGCGGCCACGTTGGCGAGGTCAGACTTGTCCTTCACCGTCTTCGACATCTTCTCCAATGCTTTAACGGCCGCCTCGACGCCCCGTTGAAGGCCGCGCTGGAGCAACATCGGGTTGGCGCCGGCCGTGACGTTCTTGACGCCCTCGCGGAAGATGGCCTGCGCGAGCACGGTGGCCGTCGTAGTGCCGTCGCCCGCGATGTCGTTCGTCTTCGACGCGACCTCGCGCACCATCTGCGCGCCCATGTTCTCGTAGTTGTCCTTGAGCTGAATTTCTTTGGCGACCGTCACGCCGTCCTTGGTAATAACGGGCGAGCCGAACTT
>DASVES010000350.1:0-12645 GCA_036380435.1 Pyrinomonadaceae bacterium
CTCCGCGGCTCGGCGGTGAATCACGGCTGAAGGCCACTCACCACCGAGTCGCCGAGGACGCCGAGGTCGCGCAGAGAACTGAAATTAGGACACGACCAAAATTATTGGTGTCGTCGTCCGACAAGTCATATAACATACCGCTCCGATGAACCGTTGCCCCGCCTGCTCAACCGCCGTCGCTGAAAATGTTCTCGCCTGCCCAACCTGCGGCGCTGTGCTGGCAGGCACACAGCCGACCGTGCGCCACCCTCCGCCGGAAGAAAACAGCAGACCCCGGAAAAGCTCTCAGACGAGTTCCACAAGCTCGCGCAACGAAGGTCATTTCATCGCGGGAACGATACTGAACGAGCGGTATCGCGTCATCGGCCTGTTAGGCAGAGGGGGAATGGGCGAGGTCTATAAAGCCGAAGACCTCAAGCTTAATCAAACGGTCGCGCTGAAGTTCCTGCCGGAAGATTTCGCCCGAGACCGCGCGGCGCTCGAAAAGTTCTTCGGCGAAGTCCGCACGGCGCGTCAGGTGTCGCACCCAAACGTCTGTCGCGTCTTCGACATCGGGGAGACGGGCGGCTCTCACTTCCTCTCGATGGAGTTTATCGACGGCGACGACCTGTCGTCGCTGCTGCGGCGCATCGGCCGGCTTCCTCACGACAAGGCGGTGGAAATCGCCAGACAACTCTGCGCCGGACTTCACGCCATTCATCAGGTGGGAGTTTTGCACCGCGACCTCAAACCCGCCAACGCCATCATCGACGGGCGCGGCAAGGCGAGGATTACGGACTTCGGCATCGCGGGTCTGGAGAGCGAGTTGAGAGACGGCGCGGGGCTGGCCGGCACGCCCGCCTACATGTCGCCCGAACAAATTACGGGCACAGAGTTGACGAAGAAGAGCGACATCTACTCGCTCGGCCTCGTGCTCTATGAAATCTTCACAGGCAGGCAAGCCTTTGAAGGCGAGACGATCAATGAGCTGATTCGCAAACACAAACGGGCCGCGCCGACCACCCCTTCGGAGTTCGTTAAAGAGATCGACCCGCTCGTCGAGCAGACAATTCTTCGGTGTCTGGAAAAAGACCCGCGCGAGCGTCCCGCTTCGGCGATGCAGGTGGCGTTGATGCTGCCGGGCGGGAACCCTCTGGAGGCGGCCATCGCCGCCGGGGAAACGCCCTCGCCCGAGATGGTTGCCGCCGCGCCGAAGAAGGGCGCGCTCAAACCAGCCGTCGCCGTCGCCTGCCTGTCGGCGGTCGTCGCGCTATTCGCGTTCATCGTTTTCTTTTCGGGCAGAGTAAAGAGTTCCGAATGGATTCCGCTCGACAAGCCGCCCGAAGTTTTAGCGGAACGCGCCCGCCAAATCATCGACAGGCTCGGCTACACCGACGCGCCGACCGACACGGTCTACTCGTTCGGCTCTGCCGGAAGTTATATTAATTACGCCGGACGGGAAGACGCTCCGCCCGACAGTTTTGAAAAAATCCGCACGGGACAACCCCTGTTGCTCTATTTCTGGCATCGAACCAGCCCGCGTTACCTCATCCCGAATGCGGGTACTGAAGTAAATTTTTTCGACCCTCCGCACGACGTTTCCGGAATGACGAGCGTCTCGCTGGACGTGCGCGGCCGCCTCGTCGAATTTCAAGCCGTCCCGCCGCAAGTCGAAGAGAAAGAGACGCACAACACCCCGGCCGATTGGTCAACGCTTTTCGCGGAGGCGGGCCTCGACATACGCAGTTACAAAGAGATCGAATCACAATGGACGCCGCCCTTCTTTGCCGACGAGAGAAGGGCCTGGGAAGGCAGACACGTTGACCACGCGGAGATTCCCGTCCGCATCGAGGCGGCCGCCTTTCACGGAAGGCCGGTTTATTTCACCGTCATCTCCCCCTGGGACAAGCCTGCGAGACAAACAGATTGGAGGAGAGCAGTCGGCAGCACGGGCATTATTTTAGCCATTACATTTTTTAGCCTTCTGTCAGCCGCCCTGATAATCGCCCGTTACAATTTGAAAGCCGGGCGCGGCGATACCAAAGGCGCGTTCAAACTCGCCGTCTTCGTCTTTTCGGTGATCACCCTCGCCCGACTCATCGATGCCGAACACGTCCCCGACCTCGGCGGAGAAATCTGGCTTTTTTTTCAGGGCGTCAGTCTCGCGCTTTTCATCTCCACCGTGACGTGGATTTTTTACATCGCGCTCGAACCGTTTCTCCGCCGGCGCTGGTCGGAGTTGCTAATCTCCTGGAGCCGTCTGATGGCGGGAGATTTCCGCGACCCGTTGGTCGGGCGCGACGTTCTGGTCGGTGGGCTGATGGGGCTTTTCAGCACGGCCGTTAATTACCTGACGATTCTCGTGCCGCAATGGTCGGGCGTTGCCACCCCGCCGATTATGCAGGGGAACCCCGAAGCGTTTTCGGGAGTCGGCGGAATGGCGATCCATTTTTTACACATCTTTGCCGAGCGGATTTACTTTACGATTTTTCTTTTATTTCTGCTTTTACTTCTGCTTACCGTTTTACGAAAAAAATGGCTGGCGATAGCGGCGATGTGGCTAATTATTTTTCTCACCGACGTAGATTTTGCGGGCGGTCATCAATGGATTTTCTGGCTTCACCTGCTTTTGACGGCGACCTTCATCACGCTGGCCGCAGCGCGTTTCGGTCTGCTCACCCTTTACTCCTTTTCTCTCTTTTCCTCCCTGAGTTCCGCTTTTCCCATCACCTCCGATTTTTCCAACTGGTATGCCGGGAGCACTTTATTCGTCTTCGTCGTGCTGATGGGCTTGGCGATTTACGGCTTTCACACATCGCTCGCCGGACAAAAGATTTTTGAAGCGAAATTCCTGACAGATGTCGAGAGTTAAAATTGAAGCTGTTATAAATAGATGTTAGGCGGCTGGTGCTGAACGGAACTTGATAACCGTATTTTCCTGCTCGCCATCATTGACTAGACGAAACATCGGCGGTGCATTAAATTCGACGTGTCGGTGGTCATTTATTGAATGCGCCTTCGCGATATTAAAGCCCACGCCGTGTCTGAGACCCAACCCGCAGGATGAGGGGCGCACGACTTCGAGCGTCGTTGTCGTGCCCCGATGCCGGTACGAAACATCGTCCTTCCGAACATTTCTTAGAGGAAGATTTATGCTCAATCGACTCATCAGGCTGTGCGCCTGTCTCGTGTTCATCTTCGGCGCCGCCCCCAAGCATCACGCCCGGCAACAGCAAGCGGCGGCGACGCTCAGGGGCATCGTCACAGACCCGAACGGCGCGGTCATCGCCGGCGCGCTCATCAGGGCGACGCAAACGTCCACGGGCACGGCCCGCGAGACACAGACGAACGACGAAGGCGCTTACGTCCTGACGAACCTGCCGCCGAGCGAGTACGAGGTGCGGGTGGAGGCGCGTGGGTTCGCTTCCAAAGTCACTAAGTCGCCCGTCGTCCTGCAAGTCGGGCAGAACGTCACCCTCGATGTGCCGTTGGAAATTGACGTGCGCGAGTCGATGACCGTAGACCTTGAAAGCACGGTGCAGCTCATCGACACGAACGCCTCGCAGGTGGATCAGGTGATCGACGAGCGCGAGATCAGAAACCTGCCGCTCAACGGGCGCAACTTCCTCGAACTCGCGCTGCTCACGCCCGGCAACTCGCCCGCCCCCAATTTCGACCCGACCAAGACCAACACGGTCGTCATCTCCTCGGCCGGGCAGTTCGGCCGCGGCGGGAGCGTCACCGTTGACGGCGCGGACACGAACGACGACGTGGTCGGCGGCGCCGTGCAGAACATCTCGCAGGACGCGGTGCAGGAATTCCAGATCGCCACCAACCGCTTCGACGCGCGGCTCGGCCGCACCGGCTCCGCCGTCATCAACATCGTCACCAAGTCGGGAACGAACGCTTTCCACGGCTCGGCCGCCGCCTTCTTCCGCGACGCAAAGTTGCAGGGCCTCCCCGCCACGTTCGACCGCGCCTCGGCGCAGGAGGAGCCGCCCTTCGACCGACAGCAGTATGCGTTCACCCTCGGCGGCCCCATCCGGCGCGACCGGGCGTGGTTCTTCGGCTCCTTCGAGTATCGCAATCAGGACGGCGCGGTGCTCGTCGGCGCGCGCGACCCGGCCCGCCGCGTCATCACGCGCGGCTTCGCCGACGCGCCGCTCGACGATCTCCTCTCGACCAACCGTGTAGACCTTGCGCCGAGCGACCGCGACCGGCTCAGCTTCCGCTACTCGGTTCAGGACGACGAGAGCGTCGGGGCGAGCACGCTCGTCCGCTCCATCGGCTCGGCCTCGCAGCGACAGTCGAGCCACAACCGCGCGCACTCCTTTCTCGCCAACTACACGCGCACGCTCACCGCCGAGGCCGTCAACGATTTCCGGTTCAGCTACAGCACCTTCATCAACCGCACCGTGCCCGTCGCGCCGGGGCCGCAGCTCACCTTCCCGAGCATTCAGGACGGCGCCTCGTTCCGCGTCCCGCAGGAGACGCGCCAGAAACGTTTCCAGTTCTCCGACACGCTGACGATGCTTCGCGGCAACCACACCTTAAGCGTCGGCGGCGAGTTCCAGCACGTCCGCTCCGGCTTCCGGCTCGACGTGTTCCAGCAGGGCCGCGTCGAACTCATCGAAGACTTCCCCGACTTCGACCGCAACGGCGACGGGCGCACCGACGACGACGACCTGCTCTTCGCCGTCACGCTCCGCAGCGCCTTCCCCGACCGGCCGCTCCTCATCCCCGACGCCAACAACAACTACTTCGCCGCCTTCGTTCAAGACGACTGGCGGCTGCGCCCCAACCTGACCCTCAACCTCGGCCTGCGTTACGAAATCGACTCCGACGTGAAGAACGTCAGCCGCTACGACGAGATCAACCCCATCGTCCGCCCCTTCCTGCGGGGCACGCGCTCGCGCGACGCGAACAACTTCGCCCCGCGCGTCGGCTTCAACTGGGCGACTCGAGACGGGCGCACCTCCCTGCGCGGCGGCTACGGCATCTACTACGACCGCGTCACTCTCCAGATTCAATCGCTGGAGCGGGGCCTCGACGGCCGCGCGCTTCCCATCGAGGTGCGCGCCGGCAACCTCTTCTTTATCCCGCCGCCGTGTCTCTTCGACCCCTCCTGCGGGCAGTTCCCCCCGCCCGCGCCCACGCTCTCCTCTCCCTTCACCGGCTTCCTCCTGCCCGGCGCCGGGGCGGGCGGCATCAACATCATCGACAACGACCTCCAGAACCCGTTGGTGCAGCAGATGACCATCGGCATCCAGCACGAGTTCGCGCGCGACTACGTCGTGCGCGCCGACTACCTGCACAACTTCGGCACACACTTCATCATCGGCCGCACCATCGGCCAAGTCTTCAATCCTGTGGTCGGCGGCCCCGACCTCGTCAAGAATCTTGAGTCGAGCGTCAAGACGAAGTACGACGGCCTGCTCCTGAGCGTCGAGAAGAGGTTTTCGCGGCCGGTTCAGTTCCGCGCCTCCTACACGCTCTCGAAGGCGTTCAACTACGCGAACGACGATCAGATTCCCTTCTCGAACGGCCCCGCCAACCCGGAAAACTTACAGCTCGAATACGGCCCCACGCCCAACGACCAGCGCCACCGCTTCACCTTCGCCGGCGTCTTCGACGCGCCGCTCGGCCTGCGTCTCTCCCCGCTGCTCACGCTCGCCTCCGGCGTGCCGATGGACATCCTCCTCCCCGACGGGAGCGCGCGCCTCCCCTCCTTGCAGCGCAACGCGGGCGGCCGACTCTTCGAGACGGGCGCGGAGCTGAACGCCTTCATCACGCAACTCAACGCGGCGGGCGGCGTCGGCGCTCAACCCCTGCCGCTCGTCTCCGACGACGCGCGCTTCAGCGACGGCTTCAGCTCGCTCGACCTGCGCGTCTCGAAGGACTTCCGTATCGGCGAGCGCGTGCGCCTCGAACCCATCGCCGAGGTCTTCAACCTCTTCAACGTGACGAACATCCTCGGCGTCTCGAACGTCAACTACTCGGGCTTCTCAAACGTGCTCGTCAGAGACAGCAACGAAGCGTCAACTCCGGGCTTCCTGCGCTCGTCGAGCTTCGGGCGGCCCGTCACGACCGCCGGCGGCGTCTTCGGCTCAGGCGGAGCGCGCGCCTTCCAGTTCGCGGCGCGTCTGACGTTCTGAAGAAGCTGTGAGCTATTAGCCGTTAGCTGTTAGCTCACGGCCGTGCGCCGTGGCGCGCGTCCCACAGGGGCACTAAAGTCCTCGCCCGCTCTCTTCTAAAGCTAATAGCTAACAGCTAATGGCTAATGGCTAATGGCTAACGCCTAATCCCGTGAGTTCAACGGACAAGCTCAAGCGACAGATTGGCCTGCGGACGGCCACGGCGCTGGTCGTCGGCGAGGTGATCGCCGTCGGCATCTTTCTGGCGCCCGCCGGGATGGCGAAGTCGCTCGGCTCGCCCGCGCTCGTCTTCGGCGTCTGGCTCGCGATGGGTTTGATGGCGCTCTGCGGCGCGCTCTGTTACGGGGAGTTGGCGGCGCGTTTCCCAGAGGCCGGGGGCGGCTACGTCTATCTGCGCGAGGCTTACGGGCCGGCGGTCGCCTTCCTCTACGGGTGGATGGCCTTCCTCGTGATGGACCCGGGGTTGACGGCCGCGCTCGCCGTCGGCATGGCCGGCTACGCGGCCTACTCGCTCGGCCTCTCGACGTTGGGGACGAAAGCCGTCGCCATCGTCGCCATCGTTGCGGTGGCCGCCGTCAACATCCGCGGGGTCAGGCTCGGCGGCTGGTTCGTCCGCTGGCTGACCGTCGTCAAGCTCGGGCTGCTCCTGCTCATCCTGCTGTGGGGCTTCGCGCTGCGTCTGGGCGACTGGGGAAACTTCACCCCGTTCGTCGCCCAGAGAGCGGGTTCGACTCCACTCGCGGGGGCTTTGGCCGGGGGACTGGTGGCCGCCTTCTTCTCCTTCGGCGGCTGGTGGGACGTGAGCAAACTGGCGGGCGAAGTACGCGACCCCGAGCGCACGCTTCCCCGCGCGCTGGCCTACGGCGTGCTCACGGTGACGCTCGTTTACATCTTAACCAGCGCCGTCTTCATCTACCTCGTGCCCCTCGACCGCGTCACTTCGAGCGAGACGTTCGCGGCGCAGGCGGGCGAGGCGCTCTTCGGGCGCTTGGGCGGGCAGTTCTTCTCCGGCGTCGTCATCATCGCCGTGCTCGGCAGTCTCGTGGGGATCGTCATGTCGGCCCCGCGCGTCTACTTCGCGATGGCGCGCGACCGCGTGTTTCCGGCGGGGGCGGCCCGTCTGCACCCGCGCTACGGCACCCCGGCGCGGGCCATCGCCCTGCAAGCGGCGCTCGCCTCTGTGCTCGTCGTCCTCGGCAATTTTGAACAGATCGTCTCGTACTTTATTTTCGTCGTCGTCGTCTTCATCGCGCTGACCGTGGCGGCGCTCTTCGTGCTCCGCCGCGAACGCCCGGCCGCGGGCGGCTACTCGACTCCCGGCTACCCCGTGACGCCGGTGATATTTTTGCTTTTGATCGTCCTGCTGCTCTTGCTGCTCGGTGGTAACAACCCGAAGCAGGCGTTTCTGGGCGTCGCGGTGGTGGCGGCGGGGCTGCCGTTTTACTGGCTCGTTTTTCGCCGTGCGCCCGGCGGCTCTGAAAGTTGAAAGAGAGGAATCACAACCCATGACGTGGATCAAGACCATCCCTTTCGATGAGGCCGACGAAAAACTGCGCCGGGCGATGGAGGCGCAGCGCGGACTCTACCCCGCGGAGTATGCCGAGCCGGTGCATCCGACCCCCGACGGCGAGACATCGGGCATCGTGGCCTCGCACAGCCTCATCCCCGACGCCCTCTACCACGCCTTCGCCACCTTCGGCGTACTGACCTCACCCGACTTGCCGCTCACGCGGGCGCAACACGAGATGATCACCACCGTGGTCTCGGTCGCCAACCGCTGCCACTATTGAATCGAGTCGCACGCAGAGTTTCTGCGTCGAGTCACGTTGGATGAAGAACTGGTCGCGGCCTTGCAGGCGGACTACACGACTGCGCGCATCTCGGAACAAGACCGGGTCATGTTGGACTTCGTCGCCCAACTAACTAAGGACGCCACGCGCATCACGCCCGACGACCACGCGCGTCTGCGCGCCCACGGCTTCGACGACAAAGGCATCCTTCAAATCACCCTCATCGCTTCGTGGTTCAACTACATCAACCGGGTCGCCGACGCGCTCGGCGTCGGCAGAAGTTAAATCAAACGCGCGCCGGTGTCGCCTCAGATGTACATCCTTGTATTACCTCGTATAATGAATTTCCCCAGCTAGTGAGAATTCCGGCCGGAGCGCCGTCGCCGCCGCGCCCCTCTTGTAGTGAATCGAGGAGTGAGGGTCGCCGCGGAGCTAAACCTTTGAACGGGACCTCGACAGTGTCCAGCTCCACTATGACCTGACGCTTGACGGAGTAAAAATTGCCCACTGAAAATCTCCACGCGCTGGCCGCGCTGATCCGGCGAGAGCGCGACACTTTACTCGCCGAATGGCGGCAGGAGGTGCGGCAACTTTCCGTGGCTCATCACCTCGACGTGCCGACCTTAAACGATCACATCCCCGATTTACTTGAGGAGCTGGCCGACGAGCTGGAAGCGCACGTCGATGAGTCGATGATCGGGGAGTTAAAAAAGAACTCCGTCATTCACGGGCTGGATCGGCTCCGCCTCGGGTTCGACATCGAGGAGGTCGTGGGGGAGTACAACGCCCTGCGCGGCGTCCTGCAAGACCTTATCGAAAGGCACAACCTGAGTCTTCGCGGGCCGGTGAATCGAACCATTAACCGCGTCATCGACATGTCAATCGGACTCGCGGTGAAGACCTACGCCACGCAAAAAGCCCTGGAGATACAGCAGCGGCGTGAGGAGCACCTGGCCTTCGTCGCCCACGACCTGAGGTCTCCACTGTCAGTCATCTCGATGGCCGCTCAGCTTCTCGAACGTACTGTCCCGGACGTGGTCAAGGATGAGCGGGCCGCGATGTTGCTCGAGACCATGCACCGCAACGTCGGCCGCTTGAATTCACTTGTCGTCAAAGTAGTTCAGGAAGAAGCGAATCTCAAGGCGAAGGTCAATGAAAGAGTGGAGCGGCGGAAAGTAGAGCTGCGGGCGTTGGTTGAAGTGCTCATCAGCGACATCCATCCGTTGGCCGAGGCTGCACACACGAGATTGCTCAACGAAGTGCCCGCGGAACTGACAGCGTTCGCTGACGCCAACATGTTGACCCTTATCTTTCAGAACTTATTCTCTAACGCGATTACTTACACTCCCGGCGGGGAAGTCATCATCGGGGCGAGAGAGAGCAAAGAACCGGATTTCTTAGAGTGTTGGGTGAGCGACAACGGCGCGGGGATTCCGGCAGACCGTCTGGAAAAGGTCTTCGACAAATTAGAGACCGACCCCAACAAGAAAAGCGGCATGGGTCTCGGCCTGGCCATCGTCAAGCAATTCGTTGAAGCGCACGGCGGTCAGGTGACGGTTGACAGTAAACTCGGTCAAGGCTCGACGTTTCGCTTCACCATACCTTACCAAGCAGAGGTAGTGTCAGAACACTCATAAAGCCCCACCCATCAAGCCGGGGAGCCGCCCTTCGCGCAAACGCATCCGCGCGCATTCACCACACGACCGTTCCGCCAGACGCTCGAACGCCACGTCGCAGACACCCGCGGTCATCCGAGTCCACGCGGACTCAACCGGACGGCTGCCCTTCTGACGCCGCGCCCGTCGCCTCCGCTTCCTCTTCGCCCGCCGCGCGCTGGCTCTTCTGGTAGAGGTAGGAGACGGCCAGCAGGATGAGGCCGAGGACGACGAAGGAGATGATGCGGTAGATGCGGTCGAGCGAGGAGAGGTCCCAGAAGAAGACCTTGAGGGTGGTGAGGCCGAGGAGCGCCAGCGCGAGCAGGCGCGGCAGACGCCGCCGGCGCAGATGTCCGTAGGCGAGCAGCGCGCCGCCGTAGAGCGCCCAGACGATGGAGAGTGAGAGTTCGCGCGCGAGACGCAGGTCGCGCGCGGCGCCGGCGGTAGGCTCGTCCGGCCCCGACCCGGCCGCGAAGTAGCCGCTCGCCTCCGCGCTCAGCGCGACGACGGCCAGCAGGTTGGCCGCGACGACGAGCGCCGGCACGACCCGGTCGGTTTCCTCAAACTTCTCGGCGCGCGAGTAGAGACGCAGCGCGTAGCAGAGCGCGGCGACGAGGAGGGCGAAGGCGGCGAACGTCTGGTTGAAGAGAGGCGCGTGCCAGGCGGCGTCGTAGAAGCGCAAATCGAGCAAGAGGACTTTGAGGGCGGCGACGGCGAGCAGCGCCAGTCCGGCGTAGCGCAGACCCCGACGGGCGCGGCCGATGCCGATGGAGAGCGCGGCGGCCCCGTAGAGCGTCCACAGCGCCGAGAGCGTCAGTTGCCGCGTGTTCTCGACGCGGCCCCATTGGTCGCCGCTCTCGCCCGCCAGCCTTGCGAGACGCGCCTCGAAGTAGTCGTTCGCATCGAGCGTGAGCAGCATGAGGGCGACGGCGTTGGCGGAGAAGGTGAGGAAGGCCGAGACGCCCGCGCGCTCCTCCTCGTCGTCGAGGGCCGCGCGCCGGTAGGCCCACGCGGCCGCGACGAGCGCGGCGACGAGCACGGCCGCCGAGAAGGCGCGCGCGTTCCATAGTGGGACAAAGCCCGCGCCCATCGCGCTGTAGCCGAAGTCGCTCATGTCGGCCGCGAACCAGCGGACGAGCGCGACGACGAAGACGAACATGGCCACGCGCCGGAGCGCGCGCTCGCGACCGCGCAACCCTACCCACACGAGCGCCAATCCTTCGACCGCCCACCCGACGGTCATCCACTGCTGTTCGAGCCACACGGCCAGCGCCAGCGTCAGGAACGTGACGGCCGCGCCGACGTAGCTGTAGGCGAGGAGACGGTCTGCGGGGCGCCGGCTCCGCGTCAGCACGTAGAGCAGCGCGTAGAGGGCCGCGACGGCGAGCGTGAAGAAGCCGAGAGGGCCGGGCGTGTAGCCGGCGCCGTCAAGGAGCGAGTAGGCGAGCGTGTAGTAGAAGGTCGCGTTGAGGACGACGAGCAACACGTCGTACCAGCGCGCGCCCTGCCGGCCGAGAACGTTTTGGACGGGGGCGAGGGCCGAGAAGAGCAGGAAGAAGAGCGTCAGGAAGAAGACGCTCGGCCCGAGTTTCTCCGGCAAGTAGTGCGTGTCCATCCAGCCGACGAACATCGCGGCCGTGGCGAAGAAGGAGAGGAAGTTGAGGACGCGCCAGCGCTTGAAGTGGGCGACGGCGAGGACGCCCGCGTCGAGCAGGGCGACGTAGGTGAAGAGCCCGACCTGATTGTCCTGTCCGGTCGAGAGCAGCACGGGCGTGAAGAAACCGCCGATGAGTCCGAGGATGGCTATGGCCAGCGCGTCGTGTCGGACGGAGAGCGCGACGGCGCCCGTTGTCACGAGCGACATCAGGAGGAAGGCGACGGGCTGCCCCATCATCTCGTAGAAGGCGCGCGCGGCGTAGACCGAGAGGTAGAGAATGAGCAGGCCGCCGCCCGAGAGCACGTGCGCGTACTGCCTGAGGCCCCGCGCGCGCAGGACTTCGGCGAGGACGATAATGGAGAGTCCGGCCACGGCTCCGAGCGCGACGCGCGCTCCGGGGCCGACCCACTCGCTGTCGAAGGCGTACTTGAGGAAGAAGGCGACGCCGAAGACGATGGCGATGATGCCGAGCCAACTGAACCAACTCCCGCCGACGAGCGACTCCATGTCGCGCGCCCGCTTCGGCTGAGCCGTCGCGTGCTCCCCACTGCCGAACAGCACACTGCCCGCCGCGCCGCCGCCTCCACTTCGCGCCCATCCCGCGCCCGCAGCCGGCCCGGCGTCCGCGCCCGCGCCGCGCCGCCCGTAGGGCGATTCGTAGGGTTGCGTCTGACCCGACGCGCGCGGCTCCGCTTGCGGCATCGACGCGGCTGTCGGATTCGGCGTGGGCGTAGGCGTCTTGAACGGCGCGTCCGGTTCGCCGTCGAGTCGCGGCGGGGCGGCGGCTGACGGTTCAGTTTTGATTTCTTCGGCCGGCGGGTGTTGTTGTTGCGGCGGGGAGTAGAGGAAGTCGATGCCGAGTCGGCGCTCTATGGTGTAGAGACGCTGCGTGTGCCCCCTGAGCACGTGCTCAAGTGATTCGAGCCGGCGGATGAGCAGGCGGAGGTCGTCGCGCGAGGAGTCGTCTTCGGACATAGGGTTTCCTTCCGACGAAAGAGAGGGTTCTTCCGGCGCCGGGCGCTCCCTCCTCGCGACATGATAGTTCAATTCGCTTCAAAGTTGGATTGAGTCGAGCGAGTTTGTCTGCGGGCTGGAACCGGGGGGACGAAGGCGCATAAAAAAGAAGTCAGACGCCGGGTGTCGGATGTCAGTCAAGACGGCGCGTCTTTTAACTGACATCCGGCGCCCGGCGTCTGACCTCTGCGGTTAACGTTTCTTGCCGCCGGTCAGGGTCTCGATGACGTTCGTGACGGCCCTCGCGACCCGGCCCGCCGTGTGTCCGGCGGTCTCGGCGACTTTCGTGATCAGGTCAGAGTTTTTGGCTGCGCCGCTAGCCTCCCCCCCGGCGTGAGCCACCACTTTTGGAGCCCCCGCCTTTTGAGCCGCCACGCCCCCCGCCTGTGCCGCGC
>DASVES010000351.1:0-7043 GCA_036380435.1 Pyrinomonadaceae bacterium
GCGCCGCCGTCTTCGTAAACGTGAAAGTGTTCTGTATGAACTTGCCCGTCCGAAGCCCGGAGGTGTTCGTCAGTGTGAGCACGAGGATGAGGAGGACGGCGACGAGTTGTTCGGTCGAGAGGCTGACGGCGTAGCCGGTCGCGCCGAGATGGACAGGCTCGACGAGATAGCGGTTGTTGGCCACGCCCGGCGTGAGCACGCCGAGGAAGCGCGCGAAGGCGACGGCGACGGCCGCAATCGTGCCCGTCTGAATGACGAGGAAGAGCGACCAGCCGAAGAGGAACCCAAGCCCGGGCCCATAAGCCTCGCGCAGGAAGACGTACTGCCCGCCCGCCTTCGGCATCATCGCCGCCAGCTCCGCGCAGCACAGCGCGCCCGTGATGGTGAGCACGCCCGCGAGCGCCCACGCCACGAGCAACCAGCCGGGCGCGCCGACGAGACGGGTCGATTCCGCCGACGTGATGAAGATGCCGGAGCCGATCATCGAGCCGACGACGATCATCGTCGCGTCTACGAGGCCGAGGCCGCGTTGCAAGTTCTCCGGCGGACGTTCTTTTACTTCCGCTGACATCTGTTTGGTCTGTTGCTTAAAAGGTTGAACCGGCGAGGCAGCGCGTATGTTGTTTCTTCGGCACTCCGCTGTCAAGAACTTTTGAGCGAGGCCGCGCAAGACTTCAGCGTCCGCCGGTGTTGTTTACTGAGACGCCGGGCCGATGCGCCGCGCGAGTTCTTTAAAACGCGGCTCGTCGCGCAGGGGGTCGAGCGTGGGTTCGACGTGGATGAAGGCGAGGAAGCCGGAGCGCTCTTCGTAGGCGCGTTCAAATCCTTCGATGGCGGCGGCGCGCTTGGCCAAACCGAGGTGGATGAGGGCGAAGTAGTAGGCCGGGACATAGCGCACCTGCGCGTGGCCCTCAAGCTCGCCGAGCAGGCCGCGCGCCTCGTCGCGGCGGCCGGCGAGGGCTGAGACGTAACCGAGATGCGCCTTGAAGGTCAGCCCGCCGCCGGAGTGTTCGACGGCGAGCGCGAGCGCGGCTGCTGCCTCGTCGAGCGCGCCCCGTTGCGCGTGGGCCATCCCGGCGAGCCAGTGCGCGAAGATGAACTGCGGGTCGAGTTCGAGCGCCTTGCGGGCGTGCTCGAGCGCGGTCTCGTACTGGCGCGCGAAGTGGTAGGCCCAGCCGAGGCTGACGTTGGCGAAGAGCGAGAGCGGGTCTAACTGCTGCGCGCGGCGGCAGGCGCGCACCGCCTCGGCGTGCCGGTCGATGGCCTTGAAGTAGAAGCTCTGGCCGTCGTGCGCGTTGGCGTAGTTCGGGTTCAACTCGACGGCGCGCGCAAACGCCCGGCCCGCCCTCTCGAAGTCATACTCGTAGAGCAGGTGGTAGAAGCCGAGCGAGGAATGAGCCTCGGCGAGCGTGTCGTCGATCTCCAGCGCCCTGCGCGCCGCCGCCTCGGCCTTCGGGTAGAACTCGGCGGGCGGTTGCTCGCCGGTCGAGGAGGCGAGGAAGGCGTAGGCGTCGGCGAGGCCCGCGTGGGCGAGGGCGTAGGCGGGGTCGATGTCGATGGCGCGTTGGAAGTGTTCGACGCCCTTGCGTATCCAGTCGGTCGTGCGCTTGCTCAGGTAGTAGCGGCCCTTGAGGTAGAGGTGATAGGCCTCGGTGTTTTCGGTCGGCCGCTTGCGCAGACGCTTGCGGTCTTCGCCGCTCAGACGCAGCCGCAGCTTCGTAGTGATCTCCTGCGAGATTCTCTCCTGAAGCGTGAAGATGTCTTCGTGCTTATGGCGATACTGCTCGCCCCAGACCTGCGCGTGCTGTTCGACATCGACGAGTTCCGCGCTCACGACGAGCAGGTCGCCGAGCAGGTGCATGCGTCCCGTGACTACCGCCCGCACGTTCAACTGACGCCCGACCTCCTGCGGATCGGCCCCGCTCCCCTTGTAGCGGAAGACGGTGGCGCGCGGCACGACGCGCAGGCGCGGCAACTGCGAGAGGGCGTTGATGATGGCCTCGGTGATGCCGTCGGAGAGATACTCGGCCTGCGGTTCGCCCGTCGCGTTCTCCAGCGGGAGCACGGCGAGCGAGTCGATGGCGCGCGCGCGCCGGCGCCTTCCGGGCGGCAGCGGCGTCGTCAGAGAGGCGGACGTGCCCACCCCGCCCGACGCGCCGCCGCGCACGAAAACTTCGGTCGGCAACTCGCCCGTTGACGCTGCCGTCGGCGCGGGCATGAAGCGCGTCGGCTCCGACTCGTCGGCCGCCGCGGCGTCGGCGACGAGCGGCACGCCGTCCACGCGGCAGAAGTTCAGAGACTCGTCCGCGTAAGTCCGGCGACACTCGGGGCAGCGTTTCATCGGGCGTCCGTTATAGCCTCTCGCGCCGTTCGGGGGTAACAACGCCGAGGCGCGCGTCGAGGGCGTAGCGCAGGGCGCGGAAATGTTCGTCGGGGATTTCTGCGACGGCGCCTTGCAGACCGCGTGTGACGCCCTCGATCTGGCGCTCCTCCTCCTGCTCCACAGACTCGACCGCCTCGGCCACCGCGCGCGGGTCGGGCCGGGGCGCGCCGCGTCGCCGGAGCGCCCGCTCAAGGATTCCGGCCGCGCCGACGAGGACGTTCTTCGAGCCGCGGAAGGTGGCGCCGACGGCCGACTCCAGAGGCTTGACGGGCGCCTCACGGCACACGGCGTCGATGGCCGCGCCGACTTCAGCGGCCGTCTTCCGTTCGATGAGACGCGCTCCGTCGGCGCGCGGGGCGAGCGCGTGGTCGATGAGATAGCCGTGATGATAGGTGCGGCTCGTCAGGTCGGCGGCGCGCTTCCATTCGAGGAAGAAGAAAATCTTGCGAAAGACTTTCTTGAACGGATAAAGAAGCGCCTGCCCCAGACATCCGCCGAGGCACCCGTCGCCGCCGCGCTCGGTCGTCAGCGCCTCGACCTCTTCGTGACTGAGCTGCCAACCACGGCCGGCGGCCAGCTCCCGCACCATCCGCCGCAGCAGGTGACTCTTGACGAGGTCGTCCACCATGGGGACGGGGATGAGCGGCGTCAGCCCGACGAGCACGGCGTGCGTCGCCAGAAGTTTCCGGCTCGCGCCCTCGGGCGCCGGCGCCGCGTCGGGGCGTCCTGTTTCATCAGACATTATTCACCTTGCGAAGTTTCCGAGATGATTCACGCGCGGCCGTCTTCCTTGCGGACGACAATATATCACGCCGCATTTCATGGCCGCGGGCGCGCCCGCCGCCGACGGGGCGAGCGCGCACCTGCTTGACACCCGCGCGCCCTTTCCATAGTCTTCAAATCGGGGACGACCACTCCGACCCGCCAACATTAAATCCGGGCTAAACCACCTAGAATAACGTTTACCAGAATGATTAAAGATCAATTCAAGGAACTCATCGAGACGAAGCGCGCGCGCGTCGGCGTCGTCGGTCTCGGCTACGTCGGTCTGCCGCTCGTCGTCGAGTTCGCGCAGCAGGGCTTCCACGGCGTCGGCTTCGAGGTCGATGCGAAGAAGGCCGACACGATCAACGCCGGCGAAAGCTACATCGGCGACGTATCTTCGTCGGCCGTCAAAGAGATGGTCGAGGCCGGAAGGCTTTTGGCCACGACCGACTTCGACCGCCTCGCGGAGTGTGACGCCATCATCATCTGCGTCCCCACACCTTTGCGGAAGACGAAGGAGCCGGACATCTCCTACATCCTCGCCGCCTCCGGCGAGATTCAGAAGCGCCTGCGCCGTGGGCAGCTCGTCGTGCTGGAATCGACGACCTACCCCGGCACCACCGACGAGGTGCTCCTGCCGATGTTCACGGAGACGGGCCTCGGGCTGGATAAAGACTTCCTGCTGGCCTTCTCGCCCGAGCGCGTCGATCCCGGCAACCCGCAGTTTAAGACGCACAACATTCCGAAGGTCGTCGGCGGCTGCACGGACGACTCGACCGAGGCGGCGGCCATGCTCTACGGCCAGATCGTCGCGAGCGTCCACCCCGTCACCTCGGCGCGCGTGGCCGAGGCGGCGAAGCTTCTGGAGAACACCTTCCGCGCCGTCAACATCGGCATGGCCAACGAGATGGCGCGGCTGTGCTACACCCTCGGCATCGACACCTGGGAGGTCATCCGCGCCGCCGCCACCAAGCCCTTCGGCTTCATGCCCTTCTACCCCGGCCCCGGCTTGGGCGGCCACTGCATCCCCTTAGACCCGCACTATCTTTCGTGGAAGGCGCGCCAGCACGGCTTCGAGTCGCGCTTCATCGGACTGGCCGAGGAGGTCAACTCGCGCATGCCCGACCACGTCGTCCGCCTCATCAGCGACGGCCTCAACGACGAGCGCAAGTCCTTAAACGGCTCGCGCGTGCTCATCCTCGGCGTCGCCTACAAGAAGGACATCGACGACGTGCGCGAGTCGCCGGCGCTTTCCATCATCGACCGCCTGCGCGCCAAAGGGGCGGACGTTCGCTACCACGACCCCTACGTCGCGGAACTGCGCTTCGACGACGCGCACACCGAAGGCTCGGGCGAGCCGATTCAGTCCGTGCTCCTGACGGACGACGAGCTGCGCGCTTCGGACTGCGCCGTCATCGTCGCCGACCACACGGGCGTGGACTACGAGCGCGTCTGCGCGCTCTCCAAGCTCATCATCGACACCCGCAACGCCCTCGGCGGGGAGCTGCGCCGGAAGAGCTGCGCGAAGATCATCAGGCTGTAGGGAGCCGGAAATAAGAACACGGATAAGACGGATGAGCACGGATTCACACGGATTGAATCCGTGCTCATCCGTTTTATCCGTCCTATCCGTGTTCCACGACGCCGGCCCGCCAGGCGGCCACACACTGCGCGAGCCTCTGCGCGAATGGGCGGGGCTGCCAGCCGGGCGCGAGCGCGCGCAGACGCGTGGTGTCGGCGCGCCAGCGTTGCGGGTCGCCGGGGCGCTCCAGAGCGCGGCAACGCACCTCCTTGCCGGGCGCGACGAGCGCGCGCACGCGCTCCGCCAACTCCAACACGTTCGTCTCCTCGCCGCTCGCGACGTTCACGACGCGAAGGCGTCCGGCGTCCGGTTCTGCTTCGGCCACCTCGCGCTCGATCAGTCGCAGCAGCGCGTCGGCCGCGTCGTCGATGTGTAGATAGTCTCTTGTCTCGGCGCCCGTGCCTTCGAGCCAGACTTCCCGCGCGGGGCCGGCGAGTTGTTTGTACAACTCCCAGACGAGCAGCCGCCGCTGCCCCTCGCCGAAGACGGAGAACAGCCGGCAGACCGTGACGCGCGCGCCGAAGCACTCGGCGTACTCGCGCGCCAGCAGCTCGCAGGCGGCCTTGTGGAAGCCGTAAGGCGAGATGGGATTGAGCGGCGCGTCTTCGCGTGCGGGCAGCTCGGCGGGGCGGCCGTAGACGGCGGCGCTCGAAGGGAAGAGGACGACGGGCGCGCGGCCCGAGCGGCGCACGGCGTCGAGCGTGTTGGCGAAGCTGAGGAGCGCGGCGCGGAGGTCGTCGAGGGGCGAGACGAAAGAGGCGCCGACGGAGGCCGTGCCGGCGGCGTGGATGACGGCGTCGGGGGCGAAGTCGCGGACGAGGGGCGCGAGGTCGGAGCTAATCACGTCGGCCTGCGCGTATGCGCCGGGCCACGCGGGGGCGGCCTGCGTGGCCCGCCCCACGCCGAGCACCTCGTGCCCCGCACGCGCGGCGAAGCGCCCGACGCCCCCGCCGACGAAGCCGCGGCTGCCTGTGATTAAAATTCTCACCGCTTCTTCTCAAAAGAAATTTACATGGATGGGCAGGATACAAGAGTGATGAGTGATGAGTGATGAGTGGTAAGAGAAAGCGTGACTTGCTTCCTTCTTATCACTCATCACTCATCACTCATCACTTCTTCTCGCCCTGCCCCTACAGAATTGGTTTCGCCGCCTGTTCCTGTTGTGTGTTCTGGCCAGGCAGACTTCCGGCCCGGCCGAGTCGCATCAGCGGCTCATTGATACGGCGCTCGACGACTTCGGGCGAGAAGTGCTCGCGGACGTGCGCGTAGCCGTTGTCAGAGAGCTTCTGCCACAACTCGCCGTCGAGGTAGAGACGCACGACGGCGTCGGCGAAGGCGCGCGCGTCCGGGGTGATCATGGCGCTTGTGCCGTCTTCGAGTCCCATGCCTTCAGCGCCGACGGGCGTGGTGACGACGGGCAGGCCGTAGGCCAGCGACTCGCCGATCTTGCCCTTGACGCCCGCGCCGAATCGAATCGGCGCGACGAAGACGCGGGAGCGCTCGAAGAACGGATCAACGTCGGGCACGTAGCCGGTCACGCGCACCGCGTCGGAGGCGTAGGCGCTGATCTCGGGGGAGGAGTTGTCGCCGACGATGGTGAGTCGCACGCCGGGCAGGGCTTCGCGCACGAGGGGGAAGATTTCACGCATGAAGTGCTGGACGCCGTCCGAGTTCGGGCGGTGGTAGAGGTTGCCGACGAAGAGGAGGTCGCGCCGCTCGTCGAATGGGAGGCCGCGCCCGTGCGGCGTGTGGATGGTCGGGATGATCTCGACGGGGCGGCCGCTCACCTCTCGCTCCAGCGCGCGCCGGTCTTCGGGCGAGGCGCACCAGAAGAGGTCGCTCGCTTGCGCGAGGCGCGTCTCGATCTCGCGGTAGCGCGCGGCCTCGGCGCGCGCGCGCGCGTCGCCACTCAACTCGGCCTCGCGCCCGATGCGGATGAAGTAGGCGTCCACCATGTCGTAGACGATCTTGATGCCGGGTGACGCGCGCCGCACGTCTTCGAGGAGCGCGTCGGCCACTTCGGGGCGGCTGAAGATGGCGGCGTAGGGGCGTCGCTCGCGCAGCAGCCGCGCGTAATCGACGAGGCTCGCCGTCTCGATGCCCTCGCGCCAGAGCAGGCTCTCGTAGTTTGTCCCCGTGGGGCGGTTGAATGGAATGAAGACGGGGCGGCTCCAGCGGGCGAGCGAGCGGAGGATGTGGAACATGCGGGCGCTGCCGGCGTCGCGGTCGGGCGTGGGCGTGCGCTCGTCGAAGACGAAGACGAAGGGCGTGCGCCGTCGCTCCGCCGCGCGCTCCGCCGGCGGCGCGGCGCGG
>DASVES010000352.1:0-14611 GCA_036380435.1 Pyrinomonadaceae bacterium
AGAAGAGCTGGTCGCGGCCCGCGTCGAGCAGGGCGAAGTCGAGTTCGGCCTGCGTCGTCGTCCAGTCGTTGCGGTTGAAGACGAGGGCGTCGCAGAGGACGGCCCGCGTGGCGTTCATGCCCGCGCCACGCGACCCGCACAACGTCGTGCCGATGCCGGGGATACTGCCGAACAGGTTTTCGAAGTAGGCGATCGGGGCGACGGCATTGATGGCCGCCAGTTGCGCGGCGCGCGGCGACGCGGCCGTGATGCCCTGCGCCGCGAGGTTGCGGCGGATGTCTTCGATGGTTCCGGCGGCCGTGTACCAGTCCATGCCGGACTGCGGGTCGCGGAGATTGTTCGGCATCATCACGTCGCGCGCGGCGAGGAGGTTCTTCGCGTCGCGCCCGATGTAGGAGGCCTGAATCACGAGGCCCTTCGGCAGCTTCCGCTCCCACGTGAGGTTCCAACTGTAGCTGGTGGGCGAGATGATCTCCTCGTCGAGAGAGGACTCGATGCGCAGGCTGTTGTCGGCGGGCTGCTGCTGCGGGAAGGTCAGCCCCGTGGGCGCGACGATGATCGGCAGGCTGCGCACGTCCTGAGCGTAGCCCGTAAAGAGCGGGCAGACGCGGGTGGTGAAGTTACAGAAGTTGGCCGGGCTCGTCTGGCTCGAAGAGAAGCCGAGCGAGTTGACCGTATCGAAGCGGACGGCGAGCTGCTGACCGATGTAGTCGTTGGTGACGGCGAAGCCGCCGCGGATGACCGACTGGTCTTCGCCGCCGAAGACGGCGCCGAGGAAGCCGCTCTTGAAGTTGGGCGACCAGGCGACGCCGACTCTCGGCTGGAAGTTGTTCTTGTCGAGCGGGTACATCGTCTCGCGGTTGTTGGCCGGGCCGGAGAGATCAACCACGAGCGGCTCGATGTAGTTCTGTCCCTGCTCGGACGCCGCCACGCGGCGGCGCAGGTACTCGGAGAGCGCGATGTTCGGCTTGGTCTCGAACCCCTGCGTCTCATAGATCGGCATGCTCAGGCCGTAGCGCAGGCCGTAGGTGAAGGTCAGGTTCTGGCGGAATTTCCACGTGTCCTGCACGTAGAAGTCGTACTCCTCGGTGGCGAACTCGCGCTCGGTGGGCGCGCCGGGTTCGAGGAGCGTGCCGTCCTTGTCAAAGGTGAAGCGCGCCGTGTAGGTCGAGAGGCGGCCGAGGAGCGCGGCCAGCGAGTTCTGCACCACGGAGGCCTGGCCGCTGCCGATGGGTGAGACGCCGTTGATGGCGTCCGAGAGAATCGTCCCCGAAGCGGAGTAGTAGGACGGGTTGGTGTAGGCCGTGTCGAAGGCGTTGGAGTACGACGTGCGCTTGTTGCGGATGATGCGGATGTTGGTGCCGAACTGCGCCGAGTGGTTGCCGGCGATCCACGAGAAGTCATCCGTGATGTTGTGCGTCGGAGTGATGCGCGTGAGCGTGCGCGAGTCGAGCACGGGCGCGAAGATAAAGCGGAAGTATACTTCATTCTTCCCCGCGTCGCCCTGCTGCGAGAATGCCTGTCGCGTCATGCCGTAGTGGAAGTTGTTGACGAAGCGGTTGCTGATCGTCCACGTGTGGCCGACGGCGAGGCCCGAAGGGTGCGACCAGGTGTCGGGGCTCGGCGTGTCGGGGAACCATGGGACGCCGCCGATGAGGTCGTGGATGGCATTGCCGCGGACGAAAAGGGTCTGCCGGTCGGTCAGGTTGTAGTCGAAGCGCGCGACGTGCGAGTTGAGGTCGATGGGCTGCGAAACATTGAAGCGGTAGCCTGCCGTGTTGAGTAGCGTCGTGCCGTTCGGGCTGTCGCCCTGCGTGCCGAATTCGTTGGCCGGATACCGGGCGGCGGCCGCCGCCAGCGCGGCCTGCGATATGGGGCTGACGCCCACGCCGTTGGTGGCTGTGGCGATCTGGGCGGCGTTGAGCGTCGTGATGCCGCCCGACGGGTTGACGAAACGCAGCTCGCCGCGCCCGAGGCTCGCCAGCGGGACGACGCGCACGGCGCTCGTCTGGCTGCGGTCTTTGCGGGCCTCATAGCTGTAGAAGAAGAAGAGCTTGTCTTGCTTGATGGGGCCGCCGATGGAGCCGCCGTAGGTGTTGCGGATGAGCGCCGGGCGCTCGACGCCCGAACGGTTGTTGAAGAAGTCGTTGGCCGTCAGGATGGTCGGGCGATGGAACCAGAAGGCCGAGCCGGAGAAGGCGTTGCCGCCCGACTTCGTGACGACCGAGACCTGAGCGCCCGAGGAGCGGCCCATCTGCGCGTTGGCGTTGGAGGTGACAACGCGGAACTCTTCGACGGCCTCCGAGTTGAGGCGGAGCACGGTGTTCGTCGATGGGTCGGTGCTGTTGCTGGAGACCGCGCCGATCTGGTTGCTCTGCTGCTCGTTGATGTCCACGCCGTCGAGCGTGACGTTGGCCTGGTCGGCGCGCGAGCCGGCGACCGAGCCGCCGCGCGTGACGCCGGGCTGGAGCGTCAGGAGTGTGGCGACGTTTCTCGCTTCGAGCGGGAGTTGGGCGATCTGCTCGGCGACGAAGTTGTTGCCAAGCGTGGCGTCCTGCGTATTCAGGAGGACCTCGCCCGAGCCGGCCGCGACCGTCACTGATTCGGTGACGGCGCCGACTTCGAGCGCGATGTTGACCTCGGTCGGCTTGGCGACGAGGGCGCGCACGTCCGTGACGACGCCCTTCTTGAAGCCGGTCGCCTCGGCTTCGAGCTGGTAGTTGCCGGGCTGGATCAGCTCGAAGGAGTAGCCGCCCTCGTCGCTGGTGGTGGCCGTGCGCGCGGCGTTCGTTTCAATGTTGGTGAGCGTGACGGTGGCGCCCGCGACAACGTTGCCCTGCGCGTCGGCGATTGTGCCGCGCACGGAGGAAGTGCCCTGCGCGTGCGCGCTGGCGCAGACGAGTAGGGGTAGGACGAGCGTGCCGAGCAGAGTGGCGACGCGACGCCCGAAGGACGTATGCCTGCTGTTCATCGTTCCCTCCAAAGTTGGGTAAGAGACCCGGCGCGGCCGCTCAGGGGCGGAACCGGCGGGCGGGGGGTGAGACGTAAATGTCATCACGGTCTCAATCTTATTTGGCTTGAGTTAAGACTCGGACCGGGGCGCCTGGAACCCGTGCGGGTCTCGCGCGCGCGCCGCGCTCCGATTGAACACCCTCAGGATGAGAATGATTCCGGGTATTTAAGGGCTATGCTTGTCGCGGGCCTGAACGGCTCCGGCTGTCGGTCTGCTCTCGTCCACCGCTTGCGGCCGTGGGGGGCGCGTTCGCGCCCTTCAGGTCAATAATTTGGACGCCGAAGGTTCGGGCAACTGTCGTTCCACGTCACCCTCCGCCATCATGCGGCTAATAACATGGTAAGACTCAGGACTTTAGGCGACACCGCCCGGCGGAAGGCGGGGCATTATAATCCAAATAATCCAAAAACCTAGAGTTGTGATTCATATTTTTGGATAGAGACGCGGCGGCGTGAAAAGCGCGGGCGGGCGGGGCGGGCCGGAAAGAATTCAGAAGTGGAGGGACGAAGCCGCCGCTCGGCTCCCTCATTCAATCTCCAGCAGGTGGCCCATCTTCTCTTTCTTCGTGCGCAGGTAGTGCATGGCCGGGTCGGCCGCCTCGACCTCGATGGAGACGCGCTCGACGACACGCAATCCCGCCTCCTCCATCGCGCGCAGCTTCAGGGGATTGTTCGACAGCACCTTGACCTGACACAGCCCCAGATCGAAGAGCACCTCGGCGCACTGCCGATACTCGCGCAGGTCGGCGGCCAGTCCCAGACGCTCGTTGGCCTCCACCGTGTCGGCCCCTTCGTCTTGCAGGGCGTAGGCGCGAATCTTGTTGATGATGCCTATCCCGCGGCCCTCCTGCATCTGGTAGACGATGGCGCCGCGGCCTTCGCCCTCGATCAACTCCATGGCGCGCCGGAGTTGCCGGCCGCAGTCGCACTTGGTGGAGCCGAAGACGTCGCCCGTCAGGCATTGCGAGTGGATGCGCGCAAGCGTCGGCAGTTCGGGCCGGATGTCGCCCTTGTAGAGCGCGACGAATTCCTCATCGCTCGTGAGCGAGCGGTAGCCTGCGATCAGGAAATCGCCCACCTCGGTCGGCAGCCGCGCCGACGAGACGCGCTCGACCGTCAGCGGCTGCCGCGACCACGGGCAATCAATGGTCTGCTCTTCTCTCAAATCTGGAACTCCTCGGCCTGCCGTGATGACTCACTGCGCGCGGCCTCACGCGCCCGACACCTCGCGCCCGGCCGCCCGCGCCCGGACTGGTTTCGCCGCGAGGTGTTACGAGTCCGGCAAGTATAGAAGAGCGGCGGGCGGGCCACAAGACAGGGAGAAGACGCGTCAAGCGTCAAGCGTCAATCGTCAAGCGTGTTTGAGCAGCATTCGGCTTGAGCAGCGAATCCCGAATCAACGTCCGCAGCAACCCGCGCGATTTACGATTTACCATTCACGATTTACGCTTTAAGATGCCCGCGTGAAAGAGGACGAACGCCATGCCGCGGGCGACGCCGCCGCCGGCGAAGCACGCGACACCGTCCACGGGGCCGCGGACGACAGCCACATCCACACGACTGATGTCGCCCCCGCGCTGACGGGCGGACGCGTGCGCCGGCCCGTGCTCGTCTTCCTGCGCGGCGAGCTCCTCGCCGCCCCCATCCCTCTGGAGCGCGACGAGGTCGTTTTGGGCCGCGCGCTCGAAGCCGACGTGCGCGTTGACGACGCCCGCGCCTCCCGCCTCCACGCCTCGATCACCACCGAGCGCGACCCCGCCACGGGCGAGGCACGCTTCCGCGTCCGCGACCTCCAATCGACCAACGGCACCATCGTCAACGGCGAGCGCATCACCGACGCCCTGCTCCAGGACGGCGACAAGCTGCTCGTCGGCGAGCACCTCATCCGCTTCGACCTCCTCGACGACATCGACCGCGAGTTCCAGCGACACATCCACCGTTTGCTCGCGCACGACGAGCTGACGGGCCTGCTCACGAGCAAGTCGTTCTTCTCGGAGCTGCGCCGCGAGGCCGCGCGGGCCGAGGCCGAGACGCGCCCCTTCTGCGTCCTGATGATGGACATCGACCACTTCAAGGAGGTCAACGACCGCCACGGCCACCTCGTCGGCAGCCAGACCATCGCGGACGTGGCCGCCGTCATCAAGGACGCGATGCGCGCCGGCGACGTGGCCGCGCGCTTCGGCGGCGAGGAGTTCGCCGCCTTTCTCCTGAACGCCGACTGCGCGCAGGGCATCGTCGCCGCCGAGCGCGTCCGCACCTCGGTCGAGAGTCACGTCTTCTCGTCCAAGCGCCGCGGCTCGTCGGCCGAGATCGACGGGCCGCTACGCCTCACCATCAGCGTCGGCGTCGCCGCCTACCCTGAAGACGCGCGCGACCCCATCGAGCTGGTCGAACTCGCCGACACGGCCCTCTACCGCGCCAAGAACTCCGGGCGCAACCTCGTCAGCGCCTACTGCGCGCCGCAGTCCGAAGCCACGGCCCGCGGCGAGTCGCGCCTCGCCCCGCGCGCCGAGTGAAGGCTGCGCCCTCTTGGAAACACCGACGCGCACATCTGAGAGGAAACCATTGCGGCGCGGGCAAGGTCGTCAACTCGCGCGCCGTCAGCCAGGCGACGGGCACGACGCGCCCGCGGCCGTAAACGAAGTCAGGGAAAAGTAAAAAGGCAGAAGTGAGAGGGCAAAGGAGGGCCGCGCGGCCTCTTTTTGCCCCTCGCTTTTTTGCAACCGGACGCGCCGCGCAACGTGTAAAGCTGCCGGCTCGGGGCAGGCCGCGCGCCGCGCGGCGCGCGCGCGGATTCCACGGCCTTATCGGCCTTTTGCCTTTTGCCTTTCCTGCGCGCTATGCTTGCTTGACGGCGAGGCCGTGTGAAGTAGACGCCCCGACTCTTAAGCGCCGCCTCCGCACCGGAACTCGGAAAGACGAAGACTCCAGTGATCTCCAGACTCAATCTCGCGAGCCGCCCCTTCCGCAACCGGACGCTGCCGTGGACGACGGCCGTCGTCGTCAGCCTCGTCTCGCTGCTCGTCATCGTCTACGTGCTGACGGAAGGCTCCCGCGCCCGCGCGCAGGCCGATGCGGCCGAGCGCACGGTGGCGCAGATGCGTGAGGAGCGCAAGGTCATCGAGCAGCAGGCGTCGGCCGTGCGTCAGGAGTTGCCCCCGGATCAGGCCGAAGTCCTCGAAGCCGCCCACGCCCTCGTCAGCCGCAAGACCTTCTCCTGGTCGCAACTCTTCTCCGACCTCGAATCGGCCATGCCCGAGAGCGTGCGCCTCCAGCGCATCAACGTGCGCGAAGTCTCGCAGCGCGCCGGGCAGACGCGCGCCGAACTCGAAATGACCGTGGTGGGCCGCAGCCCCGACGATGTCACCACCATGATGACCGAGATGAGCCGCCTCGGCTCCTTCGCCGCCACGCCCATGACGGAGAACTTCAAGTCGGAGCGCGGCGAGCGCGGCTACGAGTGGACGCTGCGCGTGAGCTACGTGCAGCGCCTGAAAAGTTCTGGCGGCGGCGACGCGGCCGTCGAGAGCGCGGACGCTGCGGCGCGGGAAGCGTCGGGCGCGGAGCGCGCGGAGGCGCGCCGTTAATGTCGAGAGAGACGCCGCAGGCGAGATTGGACGCGCGCGCGGGAGTGAGGCGATTCATCGTCTCGCGGCAGCGGAGCCGTCTCGGCGTCCCCGAGATCGTGGCGCTCGGCTCGGCCGCGCTCCTCCTGCTGGCAGCGCTCGCGTCTTACATGCTCTTCCTCCGCCCGCAGCGAGCGCGCTCCGAGGCGCTGCGTGAAGAGCAGGGAAGGCTGGAGAGGCAGTTGCAGACCGCGCGCTCGGAGGGGCAGCAGTCCGAGAGCACGCAGGCGAGCGTCGAGCGGATTCTCGTCTCGCTGCGCGACTTCGAGGAGCAGCACCTCGGCGGCAGCACGCCGAACGGCACGACCGTCGTCATCAAGAAGTTGAACGACCTGATCCGCCGCCACAACCTGCGCATCAGCGGCGGCCTCGCCTTCACGCCCTTCGAGACCGGCGGCGCCCCCGGCGCGCAGCCCCGCAGCACCGGCGTCAGCAAGCCGATTCAGGCCATCTACCCCGGCATCGGCATCAGCATCTCGGTCGAGGGCCGCTACGCCGACCTGCGCCGCTTCATCCGCGACGTGGAGACGGACGAACGCTTCGTCGTCATCAACTCCATCGAACTCGAAGGCATCACGGACACGGCGGCGCGCAACTTCTCGGCCGTCGAGCCGCCGGCGGGCGAAGGCCCTGCCGCCCCGTCGTCCGGGCCGACGGCGCGCGGCACCTTCGTCTCTCTGCGGCTCGACATGGCCGCATACTTCCGTCGCCCCGCCGGCGCCGCCTCGGACGACGCGACGACTCCGGGCGCGACGCGCTGACGCCGAGGTGCGCGACAGGATTTTTCATGGCACTCTTTGAAGGCAAGACTCCCGCCGAGCGCAACAAGACCATCGCCGCGCTGGCCTTCGGTCTCATCGCCCTCATCCTGCTCGGCCGCATGTTCTTCGGCTCATCAGGCTCGGGCACGACGACGACCACGAACGCCAACCGCCGGCAAGCCGCGCGAAACGCCAGCACCGCACCGGGCGCCGCGCAGCAGGACGACAGGATCGACACGGCGCCACGGCCCGTCGTCTACGAGCGCGTCGTCTACGACGGCGGCGATGCCGGGCGCAACATCTTCGCCTTCTTCGCCCGCCCGCAGTCTACTTCCGTCGCCCTGCCGGCCATCAGCCCGACGCCCCCGCCTACGCCGACACCGCCGCCCCCGCTTCTCCTCGCCTCGCTCGCGCCGCCGAACGTCTACGCGCAGACCGGCGAGTTCGCCCTCAAGCTCTCCGGCGACAAGTTCACGGCCGCCGTGCGCGTCTACGTCGATAACCAGGAAGTGCCGACGCGCTACGACGGCGCGCAGCAACTCACCGCCACCGTCCCGTCCTCCCTCATCACCGCGCCGGGCAATCGCCAGATTACCGTCCGCACGCCCGACGGCGTGCTCTACTCCAATCAGGCGTCGCTCAACGTGATGCAGCCGCCCGTGCCGACCTACACCTACATCGGCTTCATCAGCCGCCCGCGCACCAGCGAGACGGCCGTCCTCAAGGATCAAAAGAACGACCTGCTCAGCGTCCAGAAGAACGATGTCGTCGGCGGGCGCTTCCAGGTCATGGGCATCACGGCGCGCTCCGTCGAACTCCAGGACAAAGACCTCAAGATCAAGCACACGCTGCCCTACATCGCGGGCGTGCCCGGCGGCCCCATCCCGCGCGGCGCCGTCCCGCCGCCGCCGCCCCCCTCCGACGATGGCGGCGACGAAGAGCCATAAGCCGTGAACCTCCGAACACCAACACTGACCACCCGCCCCACGCACGGCGCGCGCGTCGTCGTGAACGCCGGCGTCGCCGCGGCCTCGGCGCCCGGCCAGTGCGGCTACGCCCTCGTGGCCCTGCTCGCGCTGATGACGATCATCATGCTCGCGGCGACGGCCGCCGCGCCGAACATCATCCAGCAGAGTCAGCGCGAGGCGGAGCGCGAGTCAATCATCCGCGGCGAGGAGGTCGCCGACGCCATCGAGAGCTTCGTGCGCCTGACGAACCGCCCGCCCCGCTCCATGGAAGAACTGCTCGAAGGCGCCAACCCGCAGGGGCGCACCAAGAAAGTCCGCGTGCTCCGCAGCTACGCCGCGCGCGACCCGCTCGCGCGCGCCAGCGATGGTGAGTGGCGTCTCGTTCAGCCGCGCGGCAAGGAGATCGTCGAGTTCCAGCAGGCGCTCATGCTCTATATGGAGGGGCGTCCGTTGCCACCGTCGCCCGAGGCATGGAAGAATCAAGCGCGCGTCCAACTCACGGGCGTCACCGACCTCGGCCGGGGCAGCGGCGGCGGCGACTCGGGCGGCGAGGACACTTCCGCCAACGCCAACGTTCCCTTCATCGGCGTCGCCAGCCGCAGCCGGCGCGAATCCGTCGTCACCTACTTCGGCATCGAGCGTCACGACGAGTGGGTCTTCACACCCATCTACCGTTAGCCTTCACCCCGAAAAAATTCACTCACTTCGCGCACGCGCACTCCGACTGAAGCGCGTGAGACCGGCATGAGACGCGACTCTCCGCGAGCGCGTCGCACGCGTCGCGCGAAAAATTTTCACATAAGTTATTGACAAGTGTTTGTAATATGTTTATATATCCAACATGTTGTGCGCCAAACACTCTGGGCCACAAGGTGAAAGTTGACACAGTATCTTGTGGTCAAGACCTAAACTGAAAAGGAGCAGCTACAACTTATGGCAACTAAGAAGGCAGCTAAGAAGAGCGGAGCGAAGGGCGGAGCAAAGAAGGCTGGCGCCAAAAAGGGCGCAGCGAAGAAGTCCGGCTCGAAGAAGCGCTAACAACCCGGTTCGAACAAGCGGTAACTTTAACCTTCAACTGCGCACACAAAACTCTGCGCCCCTCCGGGGGCTTTACAAAAGGACGGCGATTGCATCAGATGCACGCCGTCCTCATTCTTTTAGAAGAGGTCAGAGGTCAGAGGTTAGATAAAAACTAATCCGTCTTTAACTGACCTCTAACCTCTGACCTCTGTCCTCTGTTTTTTTATGCTCCACGTCGCGCTCGTCGAGCCGGAGATACCGCCGAACACCGGCAACGTCGCGCGCTTGTGCGCCGCGACGCGGACGCCCCTGCACATCGTCGGCGTCGCGGGCTTCCGCCTCGACGACCGCGCCGTGCGCCGCGCCGGCCTCGACTACTGGCCCGAGGTCGATCTCCGCCGCCACCGCGACCTGAGCGCGCTCTACGCCGCCCTGCCCTCCGCGCGCTTCCTCTATCTCACGACCAAGGCCGAGAAGCCCTACTACGAGTGGGAGTTCGCCGACGGCGATTGCCTCGTTTTTGGCCGGGAAACTAAGGGTTTGCCCGAGGATTTGCTGCGCGCGAACTGGGGGCGTTGCCTGACGATTCCGATGCCGAATGCGCGCGTGCGCAGCCTCAACCTCGCCACCTCGGTCGCCGTCGTCCTCTACGAGGCGCTCAGGCAGACGGGGGCGCTCGAAAGCCGCGGCGGGTGACAGGCGATGTGCGACAGGTTAGAATCCTTCCTTAAGTCGTCATCATCAAACATCTACTTCCGTTTTTTCCGGCGTGTGAGGGATGAGAGTCTTATCCTGTCACACGTCATGAGGTTTTATGCTCAGAGAAGACATTCGCAACATCGCTATCATCGCACACGTCGATCACGGGAAGACCACCCTCGTGGACGCGATGCTCAAACAGTCGGGCACGTACCGCGACAACGAGCAGGTCATCGAACGCGTCATGGACTCGATGGATTTGGAACGCGAGCGCGGCATCACGATCATGGCGAAGAACACTTCGGTGCGCTACGGCGACGTGAAGATCAACATCCTCGACACGCCGGGCCACGCCGACTTCGGCGGCGAGGTCGAGCGCGTCCTGAAGATGGTGGACGGCGTGATGCTTTTGGTGGACGCCGCCGAGGGGCCGCTGCCGCAGACGCGCTTCGTGCTGCGTAAGGCCCTCGAAGCGCACCTGCCGGCCATCGTCGTCGTCAACAAGATCGACCGACAGGACGCGCGCCCCGAGGAGGTGGTCGATGAAATCTACGACCTCTTCATCGACCTCGACGCCGACGGCGAGCAGATCGACTTTCCCATCCTCTACGCCGTCTCACGCGAAGGCGTGGCGAAGAAAAATCTCTCCGACGACTCGCGCACGCTGCGCCCGCTCTTCGACCAGATCGTCGAGACGATCCCCGCGCCGAAAGCTTTGCGCGCCGACGCCCTGCAACTCCTCGTCGCCAACCTCGACTACAGCGAGTATGTGGGCCGGCTCGCCATCGGCCGCATCTTCTCGGGCGAGATCGCGGCGGGCGACACGGTGGCCGTCGCCAAGCGCGACCGCACGTTGCAGAAGCTGCGCGTCAAGGAGTTGTACGTCTTCGAGGGGCTGAAGAGGGAGAAGGTCGAGCGCGCGGCTTTCGGCGAGATCGTGGCGCTGGCCGGGATGGAGGGCATCGAGATCGGCGAGACGATCACGAGCGCCGACGACCCGCGCCCGCTCCCCGTCATCGCCGTGGACGAGCCGACCATCTCGATGATCTTCGGCGTCAACAACTCGCCGTTCGCCGGCACGGAAGGCAAGTACGTGACGTCGCGTCAAATCATGGAGCGCCTCGACCGGGAGTTGCTCTCGAACGTGGCCATCCGTGTGGAGCCGACCGAGTCGCCCGACCAGTTCAAGGTCTCAGGCCGCGGCGAATTGCAGCTCGCCATCCTCATCGAGATGATGCGGCGGGAGGGCTACGAGCTACAGGTCTCGAAGCCGGAGGTCATCACGCACCACGAGGGCGGGCAGTTGGTGGAGCCGATTGAGCAGGTCGTGGTCGATTGCCCGGAGGAGTTCATCGGCGTGGTGACGGAGGCGCTGGGCCGTCGCAAGGGGCAGATGACGAAGATGGTCAACCACGGGACGGGGCGCGTCCGGCTGGAGTTTGAGACGCCGTCGCGCGGCCTCATCGGGTTCCGCAACGAGTTCCTCACCGAGACGAAGGGGACGGGGCTGCTCAACACGCTGTTCCTCCGCTGGGGGCCGGGGCAGGGCGCGATGCGCGGGCGCACGACCGGCTCTCTGGTCTCCGACCGCACGGGCGAGGCGACGACCTTCGCGCTCTACAACCTACAGGAGCGCGGGACGATGTTCATCCGCCCTAACACGAGGGTCTACGAGGGGATGGTCGTCGGCGAGAACGCGCGTGCCGTTGACCTGGACGTGAACATCATCAAGGAGAAGAAGCTCACGAACATGCGCGCCGCCTCGGCCGACGAGGCGATGCGGCTCGTCCCCGTCAAAGACCTGTCGCTTGAGCAGGCGCTCGAATTCATCGCCGACGACGAACTGGTCGAGGTCACGCCCGCTTCGATACGTCTCAGGAAGCGCGTGCTTCAGGCGAACCGGAGGCCGAAGAAGGAAGCATAAGCCTCTGAGGAAGGTAAAAGTCAGAGGGCCGTATCGCAGGCGACAGCGAGCCGCGGAGCGGCGGCAGAATGTAGCCCACGGCGCGAGCCGTGGGGACACGTCCGATTAAGAAATCGAAGCCCCGGAGGGGCGAAAGAATCGCGGCCGATGCGAAGCGCAAGCTCACAATTCTTTCGCCCCTCCGGGGCTTTTTGCTTTTTCTTCTTGCTGCTACCACGGGCTAACGCCCGTGGCTACATTCTGCCGCCGCTCCGCGGCTCCTTGGCGCCGGTGATTAGCGCGACTGCATGAGCTGGTCGATGGTCTGGACGAGGGCGACGAAGTCGGAGGTCTTGCTGACGTAGAGTTGGACGCCGGAGCCGAGCGCCTTGCGGCGGTCGTAGCCGGAGCTGTCGAGCGAGAAGAGGAGGACGGGGATCGCGGAGTCGAGGGCGCGCAACTGCTGGCAGAGTTCGATGCTGTCGGCGTCGATGTAGGAGTCGTTGAGGATGTAGAGATCGAAGCCGCCCTCTCGCGCGAGGCTCATACACTGGGCGGCCGTTTGCACTGTCTCCACCTCGTAGCCCTTGTTCTCCAGCAGGCGCGCGATCAGCTCGCCCACGTCCTTGTTCGATTCGGCGCAGAGGATGCGCCTCTTTGTTGACGACATGCGGCCCACTCCGGCAGAGAGTTGCAGAGCGAGAAGACACCTTGGGGGGTGAATTTAATTGTCGGGGGAATGCAAATTTAGACCGATGACGGATGCGCGTCAAGGAGATTCTGCGTCGCCCGCCGCGGCGCGGCCGGCGGCGCGCGGGAGCAGGATGGAGTTGACGGTCTCGACGATTTCAAAGATGTCGTCGGGCTTTGTGAGGTAGGCCGAGGCGCCGGCGGCGAGGCCCTGCTGGCGGTCGCGCTCGAGCGCCGCGGTCGAGAAGAAGAGGATGGGCGTCTCGGGCGTGAGCACGCGCAGTTGCTTGCAGAGTTCGACGGCGGTGCCGTCGATGTAGTCGTCGTCGAGCATGTAGAGGTCGAATCGTTGCGTCCGGGCCAGCTCCAGACAGTCGTGGACGGAGGAGGCGGAGACGACCTCATAGCCGCTGTGGCCGAGCATCACGGAGAGGAGCGTGCAGATGTCCTCGCTAGGCTCGGCGCAGAGTACACGCCTTTGGTCGGGAGGCATGGGGGGTACTCCTTCAACGCTGAGAAGGGGAACTCTTTTTGAGAGTTGTTGAAAAGAGTGTCCGCGCGATGGTCGGTTTGAAGTGTTTCGCTCTGGCTTCGCGCGGACAGGGCAACCTGAACAGTGAGAATTTAGCCTCAAAGCCGGCGACGGGTCAACACTTTTCGCGCCGCCCCCCGCACTACTCAGAGTTTGGCCCCGGTTTCGCCGTCTTGACTCTCTCGCTCCTCTTCCGCGCGGGGGTCGTAGGTCTCGTAATTCGTGCCGTCGTCGTAGTAGTAGCCGAGCGGCGCGCGCTCCGGGGCGGGGCGGGGCGCGGCGGCGGCGTCGTTGCCGGCGGGGCGCTCGGGCGCGCCCTCTTCTGGTGTATCATCTCGAACGCTCATCCGACAAAAATCCTCCGCGGCCGACAGCTTAACAAGGACTGCGACGAACATGAAACCTTTCCGCCTTCGCGCCACGCTGCACACGCTTCTGATCCTGACTTCGCTCCTCCTGCCGCGCGCCGCCGCCGGGCAGGCCCAGCGTCAGCAGCAGCAGCCGGCGCGATTCGAGTTGACGGTTGATAGCATCATGCGCGGCCCCGACCTCGTCGGCTACGCGCCCACGCAGGTCGTCTGGTCGCAGGACGGCGCGCGCGTCTACTTCCGCTGGAAGCGCGCGGGCGAGACGCGGCTGAAGGAGCCGGACACATACGTCGTGGCCGCCGACGGCACGGGCCTTCGCAAGCTGTCGGAGGAAGAGGCGCGCAGACAGGCGCCGCCGTCGGGCGGCGAGCTGTCGAAGGACAAAAAGATGAGCGTCTTCGTCGAGGACGGCGACGTCTTTCTCTACGATCACACGACAGCCGCGCGCCGGCAGGTGACGCGCACGACCGACGCCGAATCAAACGCGCGCTTCACGCGCGACGGCCGCGCCGTCTACTTCACGCGCCAGAACAACCTCTTCGTCCTCTCGCTCGACGGCGGCTCGCTCGAACAACTGACGGACGTTCGCACTGGCGGCAGCGGCGGCGCGGCGGAGCAACGCGCGGCGGGCGGCCGGGGCGCACAACGACAGGGAGGCAGCAGCGGCGGCGATGACGCGCAGCGGCGGGGCACGGAAAGCCAGGAGGTTCTGAAAAGGGAGGAGCGCGCGCTGCTCGAAGCCGTGCGCGAGCGCGCCGAGCAGCGTGAGGAGCAGGAGGCCAAGCGTAAGCGGCGCGAGACGCGCAAGCCCTTCAACGTCCCTACGGGGCAGACCGTGGCGAACCTCACGCTCTCGCCCGACGGCCGCTTTGTCGTCGCGGCCGTCAGTGAACCCGCCTCCGGCGCTAAAAATACCATCGTCCCGAACTACGTCACCGAGTCCGCCTACACCGAAGACATCTCCTCACGCACGAAGGTCGGAGACACGCAGGGGCGCTCGCGCCTCGCCGTCATCTCGGTCGAGACGGGCGA
>DASVES010000353.1:0-2957 GCA_036380435.1 Pyrinomonadaceae bacterium
CAAGGTGGCGGGCGAGGCCGCGCGTGCGCGCGAAGAGGCCGAGCGTCTGGCCGAAGACTTCGACCTGCGCGAGCGCGCCGACGAAGTACGCACGCACGCCGAGCGCGCGGCCGAGGAGGCGACGCGTCGCGCGCGCGAGGCTGGCGACCATTTGCGCGGCGCGGGCAAGAGCGCGGGCGAGCGCGCCGGAGAGGTCTTCGGCGGCGCGAAGCGTTACTACGAGCGCGCCTCGCGCGTCGCCAGCGCCGGCGCGAGCGCCACACGGCTAACGACGGCCACGACGCGTGGCGTCTCGCGCGCCTACGATTGGGCGCGCGAGAACCCGAAGCGCGCCATCATGGTCACGCTCTCGCTCGCTGGCGGCGTGCAGATGGGAGCCGCCTTCCCCGGACTCGACGCCGTGCTCCTCGGCGCACACCCGCACTGGCTCACCCACTCGGCGCTGCCCGTCTGGGCCTTGCGTAAGGCCGGCGAGAAGTTCGACAGTTACCTGCAAGAGCGCGAGGAGTTGGTGGCGGCCGGCGAACTGGACGAGGCCGAGCGCAAGCGCGTCGAGTTCGAGCGCAAGATCGCTCGCTACGTGGGCGCGCCGCTCCTCGGCGCGTTCAGTTGCGCCGCGGGCCTGACGATGTGGGCGCAGATTCTCCAACCCGGCACGGTCGTCGGCGCGCCCATCAGTTGGCTCATCGGCGGCAACCCCTTGCTCTCAGGCATCTGGCTTTTCGCCAACGGCGTCATCTGCTTCCAGCAAGGCTACAAGTTCTTCATGATCGCACTCCGCGATCAGGAGGACGCGCAGAGAATCGTCAGGGAAATAAGGGGCTTGCTGCCTGCGGCTGCTTCGGCCTAGAAGCGCGGTGGCGGCCGTTTTGTCGGGAAATCAAGACCGGAAGTAAACTGGAAGCACACTATCGAAGGCGGCAAACGAAGGCAGCGCACGAAGAGGCCACCCACAATGGGCGGCCTCTTCGTGTTTCTGCCCGGCCCGGACTTATACTTGAATGATGAGCACAAGCGTGGCGAGTAATGAGATGGCCCGCCGCGAACAGGTGCGGCGCGGGCGCCTGCTCGAATACCTGACGGTGGGCTGGAACTCTCTTGAAGGAATCATCGCCCTCGGCGCGGGCTTCGCCGCCGGCAGCATCGCTTTGGTCGGCTTCGGGTTCGATTCGATAATTGAAGTCACGTCGGGCGTCGCTCTGCTCTGGCGGTTACATTTAGACGCTCCCGAAAGGCGCGAGCGGGCTGAGCAAATTTCTCTCAAAATCGTCGGCGTCAGCTTTCTCGCGCTCGCGGCCTATGTCGCCTATGACGCCGTCAGGTCGTTAATCACGCGCGAGTCGCCGGAGGCAAGTTATGTCGGCATCGCTCTGGCTGCGCTCTCTTTAGTCGTGATGCCGCTTTTGGCGCGGGCGAAGCGCGGTGTGGCAGCGAAGATTAACAGCCGCGCCATGCAGGCCGACTCGCGGCAGACGGACATTTGCGCCTACCTTTCCGCCATCCTGCTCGGCGGGCTGATACTCAACGCGCTCCTCGGATGGTGGTGGGCCGACCCCGTCGCCGCGTTGGTGATGACGCCGATTATCGTGAAGGAAGGCGTCGAGGCGCTGCGCGGCGAGACCTGCTGCGACGAAGGGGCGTGCCATTGATGCTGACGCCGACGACGACTTACATCCTCCTGCTCATCGTGCAGGCGTTTCACCTGTTACATCATCGTCTGGTGAAACGTCATATCAGCTTCGCAGAGGTTGTTTCGGCGGCGGTGCTTTGCGTCCCGCCATTTGCCGTGCCGCTTCCGGCGTGGCTTTTTATAGGCGCGCATCTGTCGTTGATAGCCATTCAAATTGTCGGGAGTTTGTGGATCAGGAAACTATCGCCTGATTGGTCAAAGTCGGAATAGATTCGTTTTTAACCCGACTCAGACACTTCTGGTTTTAGATGTGCGAGCTCTCTGTTGAAAGCTGCGCTCGTGCTGTTCGGTAACATCAGTGGAGTTGGAGAATGATGCGAAAAAGTATTCTGGCGTTTTTACTATTGTCATCGCTCGCCGGACTGGCGACGGCGCAAACAGGCGTGGTCAAACTCGAAGGTCAGGTCGTGTGCTGCGCCGATTGTTGGGCGGAAGCCGACCGCACGAAAGTTGAATACGGCACGGCGGAAGATCTGCTGAAGGCTCAATCCTGCGTGGCGAATGGCGACCCGACGTTGCTTGCGGTACGAGAGGGCGACAAGTTCACTCTCTATCAGCTTGAGCAGGCAAAGTATCGACTGCCCGGTAAGAACTGGCTCGATTTCGTGGGCAAGCGCATCGCCGTGACAGGCGCGGTGCGGAAGAAGAAAAACGCGGGCGTGATTCGCGTCGATGCTCTGGAAGTGCTCGCCCCGAGTCTCGCGGAGCAGGAAGCCGCGAACGTCGTCGGCAAGGAAGTTGATTTAATCCTCAAAGACCCGTTTGGCACGGAGCAGCGTTTGAGTGCGCTCAAGGGCCGGATTGTCGTCTTGAATTTCTGGGCGACGTATTGCGTGCCATGCCGCAAGGAAATGCCCGACCTCGCGGCCATTCAAAACGAGTACGCCGCTCTGGGGGTTCAGGTAGTCGGGGCTTCGGCCGACGCGCCGGAAGACCGCGCCAAGGTTCTGGAGTTCGTCAAAGAAACGAAAGTTAATTTCCCCGTCTGGACGGGCGCGAGCACGGCGGATATGTTGCGCTTCGGCCTCGGCGCGGCCTTACCCGGTACGGTCATCGTCGGCAGGGACGGGCGCGTGGCCAAAGTTATTTCCGGCATCGTCAATCAGGCCGATTTGAAAAAGCAGATAGAAGCCATGCTCGCCTCGGCGGAGAAGACGGGCGCGGCGCAGCGTCAGGCGACGAAGCGTGAGCAGGCGGCTTCCGTCAAGGAGAAGCGAAGTGAAGCGTCTTCCGTCCCGTCTTGACCGCTTTGACCCGGTGAGGGCCG
>DASVES010000354.1:0-3593 GCA_036380435.1 Pyrinomonadaceae bacterium
CGGCTTATCCGTTAACTCAACGCTCAGCGCCACCTTTCCGGCCGGGTCGTAGCGGCTGCCTCCCTGAACGACCGATGCGTCGGCCTCGCGGGCGGTGCGGAGTAGTTCGTCGGGGTTCTTGTTCACCTCTTCAAGCGCGGCTCTCAGGATGTCGTAGGTGCCGCGGACGCGCAGGCGGTGCGGCTTGAGCATGTGCGTCTCGATGAGGAGCGCGGGGCGGTTGCGGACGACGGGCACGTAGCCGGTGGCGAAGCGGGGCGTGGCGATGAAACTATCGATCCCCTTTGCGGGGTCGCGGTTGTCGCGAAAAACCATGTAGGGCGAGAAAAGGTTGGCGGAGTCCATCGCCTCGGCGGCCGGGAGAATGCGCCCCTCGAAGACCTCGCGCGACCAACGGCGGACGGGCGGCAGGACGTTTTCGTGTTGCTCGAACTGATAGGTGACGGTGTAGCGGAAGTCAGCGCCGTCCGTAACGTGACAGTCGATGAAGAGGTCGGGCGACCACTCGTTCCAGAGGCGCAGCCAGGCGCGCGTCTCGGGCGCGTCGGCCTTCATATAGTCGCGGTTGAGATTGAGGTTTGAGGCGTTGCCGCGCCAGCCCATCTCGGCGGGGCCGTTCTGGTTGATGCGGTTGTAGGGGCTGCGGCGCTCATGCCCGTCAGCGTTGTAGATGGGAATAAATAGCACCACGGCGCGGTCGAGCAATTTCTCGTGAGTCTTGGTGACGGCGATGTCGCGCAGTAACGCGAGGCCGGCGTCTTTGCCGTCGGTCTCGCCGGCGTGGATGCAGGCTTGAATGAGGACGACGGGCTTCCCGGACTTGCGCGCCGCCTCGGGCGTGAAGGTGTCGCCCTTGGCGGCGACGAGCAGATGCAGCTCGCGTCCCTCGCCGCTCCGCCCGAAGGAGGTCAGGCGAACCCACGGCGAGTGCTGGTCGAGGCGTCGGGCATAGGCGATGGTGTCGGCGTAGTTCGGCGTCTCGCGGTAGTCGGTGCGCTCGGCGTGTGTCAGCCACTCGGCCGGCGCCGAGGGCGACTGACTCTGCGCGTTCGTCAAATTATCCAGACTCAAGGCGGTGGCGGCGATCAGAAAGCCGGCGAGCAAAATCGTGTTGCGAAGCATCAACGGTCTCCACCTGTACGGGCGTTGGAGTGGGCCGCAGGCGTGTGAAAGAAGCAGGCCGGGGAAGGCGCCGCCGCCGCTCAGTCGAACGGATTCTCGCACACACGGCAGTGTGTGCGCCGTCTCGCGTTGAGCGCGCCACACGGCCCGCAACGGACGTACATCTTGCGCGCGAACCAGTTGGTGACGACGGCGCTTAAGCCGAGTATGCCGACGAGGACGGCGACGCTCAGGAGCGTCTCGCCCCAGGTGAAACCGGGCGACAGGTACATCAACTCTTAAACTTCTCCTCCAGCCCCGACTGGTGACCCCGGCCGCGCGCGTAGCCGCGCCGAAAGGCTTCTGATGAGCAGGCGCCTCCGTAACACTCGCGCAGTCGTTCCTGATCGTCGTCGTAACTCTTGCCCCGCGCAAGCGGATGGAGCGCCGCCACGAAGCCGCTCCGGTAGTCGCCTTCGTCCACGTTGAAGTCGCCGCCCTCTTCCGAGTAGACGGCCTCCTCGGCGTCGCGCAGGCCGACCCACCACTGCTCGCGCGCCGCGTCGATGCTCTCGGCTCCGTTGTTGGAGAGCGCGACGCGCGCCACCTCGGCCTGATCGTCTTCGACCACGGCAATGATTACCGTGCGGCCCTGCCGTAGCGCGTCCTCGTAGACAAAAATCTCGTCGTGCGGCAGACCGCCGGCCACGGCGCCCTCGGCCGCTGACCCGGCGGCCGCGCCGGCCGCGGCCCCACCCGCGCCGAGCAGCGCCGCGCCGATGATTCCGGCGGCGAGGACGGGGCCGACGCCCGGTATGAAGAGGCTGGCCGCTGCCGCGCCGAGGTGCAATCCGCCGGCCACGCCGAGCGCGCCGCCGACGGCTCCCCCAAGCGCCCCGCCCATGCCGGGCTGCTCGGTTTCGGTCGTGGGCACGGCGGCCTCGACCTGTCCCTCCGAAGTGCCCGGAGCGAGAAGGTTAATCTTGTCCTCCGCGATGCCTTGCGTGCGTAGTTGTTCGGCGGCGCGCTCGGCGTCCGTGCGCGAGCGGAATATTCCGGTGACCGTCTCCATGCGTGTTCAAGGTTTGGGCGCAGCGAATGTGTGCGTGCGTCCGGGTCGCCTTTCCCCGACCTCTGTGTGGACACCTACTTGTCCGTATCAATCAAGACTTGTTTGGCTGGAAAGATTCTATCACGAAGACTCCGCGTAATAACGCGAACACGCGGGAAGAAGTGCGTGTATGGCGCAGGCTCCGTCCGGGTCATAATCCCGCTTGAGGGCAACGTTCGCCTCCATACCTGACGCCGGAAAATTGATTGTGGGGAGTGCGCGCGCCGTGTTAAAGTTGGCGTGTCTTCTTGAACTCCCCGCTGTTATTTCTGGAGTTATAAATGTTCGACATCATCGACAAGCACTGGCCGATGTCCGTCGGCGACGGCAAGGCCACGCGAAAGAAGAAGCCGCGCCTGCTGGCCATCACCACCGACTGCTGCACGGGCTGCGCCGGCTCACCCGCCTGTATCGAATACTGCCCCATCGAGGGCTGCATGTTTTGGGTGCCGGACGAAGACCATCCGCCCTTCGGCCGCATCGAGGTTGACCCATATCTCTGCATCGGCTGCCAGAAGTGCATCAGCAAAGGCCCCGACGGCGCCTTCCTCGACGGCTGCCCATGGGACGCCATCGAGATGATCCCAACCGACGACTGGGAGGCCGTGCACGGCATCAACCTGCCCGACGCGCCGCCCCCGCCCCCGACGACTTAAAGCACCATCAACTTCTTCCAGACGAACGGCGGCGGACGGCTTCGGCAGTCGCCGCCGCTTGTTTCTTCACCTCTTCCGACATTCCCTCAACCCCCACGGCGAAACGTTCCATCTCTGGCAAGTCTTCCGCCTCGCCAAAAAATTGGAGACCGATGAGCGCGTCGCGGACGTGCTCGCCGTCGGGCGCGATGACGAAGAGAACATCTCCGGCTCTGAAGTTGTCGCCCTCCTTCACCATCGCTTGCGAAATCTTTCCGGGCAATGGAGAACGCACTTCATCATCCAGATTCGGCTTGCTCTTGTACCTGAGCAACAAGGTATCTCTGCGGACGGGTGTGCCGGCCGTGAGGGCCGTCAGGGCAATGCCTTCCGTCCGCGCTGTCACGGTGTGCGGGAGGAGCATCGCCAGAAGCTCGGGGCGGCAACTCGGATCACCGAAGCGCACGAGGGCGAGCGCGGCGTTGCGCCTGACAATCGGCTCGGGGTCAGCGAGGAGTCGCAGCAGCGCCTCGTGGAAGTCGTCCCGGCGGTGTTCCAGCCCCATCACCCACGCCGCCGTCATGCGAACGTCCGCCGACTGACTGCCCGAGGCTTCGACAACGCGCGGGAACCAGCGCCCGACGCCCGGCTTCCCCGCCTCCAACCCTTCACCTATCTGCGACAGTGCGTGCTGGACGTGGCGCGGGTTTCCACCCTCGTTGAAATACTTCTCGATCTGCTCGTCG
>DASVES010000355.1:0-6986 GCA_036380435.1 Pyrinomonadaceae bacterium
GCAGAAAAGCCGCTCGCGGCTTTTCTGCCGTCACGAATCTGAGTGACGGCCCTTTCGGTGATCGCCGGGTCGAGATATGCCTGACCGGCGACGACGGCGCGAATCGCGCGCAGCAGCTCCACGGACTTGCTCTGCTTCAGCACGTAACCGCTCACGCCCGCCTGTAGCAGTTGTTGCAGGTAGCCGTCGTCCGTGTGGCGCGTCAGGGTCAGAACCTTTACTTGCGGGCATGTCTCCTTGAGCTTCTTCGTCGCCTGAAGACCGTTCAGCTCCGGCATGGAAACATCCATCACGACGACATCGGGCAGGAGCTGCTGCGCGAGCTGCACGGCGACGCGCCCGTTGGCGGCCTCGCCGACGACCTCCATGTCGGGCTGCGCGTTGAGCAGAAGCTTCAGCCCGTCGCGGATTGTTTCGTGATCCTCGGCTAAAAGGATGCGGAGCTTATTCATCCGTCTCTCCCGCCGGCGGCGCGCTCGGCACGGGAATCCGCACGACCACGGTGGCCCCCTCGTTTGGCTGCGACTCAATCTCGACCGTGCCGCCGACGAGTGCGGCGCGTTCGCGCATCCCGATCAGCCCCAGTCCCTGATCGCCAGTCTCGAACACCTGCTGCAAGTCGAAACCGACGCCGTCGTCTTCGACGATCAGGGAGACTTGGGCGGCCCGGCGTTCGAGCACGACCGCGACGCTGGCGGCTTGCGCGTGTTTGGCGACGTTGTTGAGGGCTTCCTGCGCGATGCGATAGAGCGCGGTTTCGCTCTCCGGTGTTAAGCGCTCTCTATCCATGCCGCTCGCGTGCAGTTGCACGGGAACGCCGAAATGTTTTGACCAGCTCTCGACGTAGGTGGAGAGCGCGGCCTGTAAACCGAGATCATCAAGCGCCGTCGGGCGCATTTCCCAGACCAGATAATCAACGTCGGCGTCGAGTTGGCTGGCGACCGCTTGTAATGCGGTCACCTGTTCGCATAGGTTCTCATTATCACCGCAGTCTTCTTTGAGCGCGTCGAGCTTAATTTTGAGCACGGTCAATTGCTGCCCGAACTGATCGTGCATCTCGCGCGCGATGCGCCGGCGCTCCTCCTCCTGTGCGAAGACGATGTGGCGTATAAGCTGCCCGCGCTCACGCTCGCCGCGCAGCCGCTCGTTGATTTCCGCCTGCAAGGCGGCGTTCGCCTCCATCAGCGAGATGGTCTGGCGCTCCAAACTTTCCTTCGCCTGCAACGTCTCGATCTCCGCCAGCTTGCGTGTGGTGAAATCGACGAAGGTGAGAATCACGCCTTCCGTGCGCTCTCCGCCGCCGCGGTATGGGCCCAACTGCGCCCTATACCAGCGCCCCTCGCGGCTCGCCACTTCCTGCTCCCTTTTATTCGAGTCGGCGAGCACTCGTCCCACGTCCGGCAACAGGTCGGCGTAGTCGAGTCTGTGCGTGATGTCGGAGAGCGGCCGCTCGATGTCCGAGGGGATCAAGCTGAAAATGTCCTGCGCGCGCGGCGTGTAGAATTTGATATTCAGGTTGGGGTCAACGAAGATGGTCGCCAGATCGGTTGAGGCGATCAAATTTTTCAGGTCGCTGTTGGCGATGGCCAGCTCGGCGAGATTACTCTTCAACTCGCTGTTGATGGTCTGGATTTCCTCGTTGACCGATTGCAACTCTTCCTTGCCCGTTTCCAGCTCCTCGGTGGCCGAACGAAGCTCCTCGTTCATCGACTGCATCTCTTCGTTCGAGGCTTTCAGCTCTTCGGCCTGCGTCTCGTACTGCTCGACGGTCACCTGATGCTGCTCTTTCGACGTGTGCAACTCCTCTTCCAGGAGGCGCACGACCGGCTCAGTTTCGTCGCCCGCGTTCGCCACGTCGCTTCTCGCGCCCGTCAGCCCTTCGACTTCGTCAAAGAGGACGAGAAAGTAATTCGGCGACGGCGCGTCGCCGCCGACGGGACGGGCGATCATGTTGACGTAAAGATCGCGCCCGTCGCGGGTGATGTATACGCGCCGTGCTACACATGATTTGCCGGTCTGCGCCGCTTGGAACAGGGCCGTGCGAAGCTCAATCCGAAGCTCCGGGTGTACGACCTTCAGGAGGTTATGACTCGGCTCGCCGCCCACGAATTGCAGAAATCTGCCGGCGCGGTCGGACAGGTGGACGATGTCATTGCGCTCGTCGATGATGACGCTCGGCGGCGCGTATTGCTCCAAAAGTTGTTGGTGCAGCTCGGCGAACGTAATCTGTTGCTGCGCGCGCGCCCCTTGCGCCTGCGGCGCGGAGCCGCGCGGGGGCGGCAGGCTGAGCGGCAGGCTCGGCACGCGCAGCCTTGCGCGGGTGACGCTTTCGGCGCGAAAGATGCGCTCTCTTTTATCCACGGTCGTAAACAGGTTCGCCACGCCGTCGGCCGATTCCGAATTGCCCAGAAACAGAAACCCGTTGGGGAGCAGCACGAAGTGGAACAACTCGAAGATGTGCGTCTGCGCTTCGCGGTTGAGATAGATCAGCAGGTTGCGACAGGTGACGGCGTCGAGGCGCGAGAACGGCGGGTCTTTAATCAGATTGTGGACGGCGAACAGCACGCGCTCGCGCACGTCCTTCCTGATGCGGTAACCGCCCGACTCTTTCGTGAAGAAGCGCCGCAGACGTTCCATCGACACGTCCGCCTCGATGGTTTCCGTGTAGCTGCCCTCGCGCGCCGTGGCAATCGCCGCCTCGTCGATGTCAGTGGCGAAGATTTGAATGGCGGGAGGAGACGGGAGCCGCTCCGCATATTCCAACAGCAGCATCGCCACCGAGTACGCCTCTTCACCCGTCGCGCAACCGGCCACCCACACGCGCACCTGATCGCCCGTCGTCTTTTCGTGAAAAAGCAGGGGCACGACCTCGCGCTCCAGCTCGTCGAAAGCCGCGCGGTCACGAAAGAAGTTCGTCACACTGATGAGCAAATCTTTCAATAACGCCTGCGCTTCTACGGGATGCTCGCGCATGAAGTCGCGGTAAGCCGTGAGTTCCAGCAAAGCGTTGACCTGAAGGCGTCGCTCGATGCGGCGCAACACGGTCGCGCGCTTATAGTGCGTGAAGTCGTGTCCCGTGTGTGAGCGCAGGAGCAAAAAGATGTCGTTCAGGGCTGCCTCGTCCGCATCCTCCAGACTGACGACCACTTCCGGCTCAGTTGCCGGCGGCAACCTGATGCGGCTCGCGTTTCGCCAGACTTCAATGAGCTTGCCCGGCATCTCCGCCACCGGCAGCACGAAATCAACCAGACCGCTGCCTATCGCATGGCGCGGCATCGAATCGTGTTCGGCGTCTTTCGGGTCTTGCGCGAACGCCAGCCCGTTCTGCTCCTTGATGCGTTTGAGGCCGTTAGTGCCGTCCGAACCCATCCCCGACAACACGATCCCGACGGCGTGCTCCTTATGCGTATCGCCGAGCGTGCGAAAGAAAAGATCGATGGCGACCTGCTTCCCCCCGTGCAGGCGTTCCGGTTCGGTGAGGTTGATGTGCCCGTCGCTCATCTCAAGGTTCTTCGTCGGCGGGATGACGTAGACGTGGTTCGGCTCGACCTTGACGGCTTCGGTGACCTGTGTGACCGGCATCCCGGTCGTCGCCTGCAACAGCGAGGCGGCGTGGCTCTCGTGCTTCGGCGACAGGTGCATGATGACGACGAAGGCCATCCCGCTCTCGACGGGCATGTTCGTGAAGAAATCCTTTAACGCCTGCAATCCACCCGCCGACGCGCCCAGCCCGATGACGGGAAAAGACGCTGCCCGTTCCGACGGCCCCGCCGGTGGCTGAGAATTTTGCTCCGAACTGTCGCTCATAAGGTTCACGGCCCTTCCCTTTGGCCACGAAGTATCACACGAAACAATTAATAGGTCACGAGCGAGACTGCCCCGCGGCCCCTGTTTTGTGTCAGCCGCCGCCCGGTTTGTGCTAAGCTTCGCGCCGGCCGCGCGAAAGATTGATGGGCCGGCGACGCCGGGGCACGCCCGCGGAGGTTTGTGATAAGTGCGTCGGGCGCGGCGGGTGGGGGAAGAGCCGAAAATGCGACGACGCGAAGGCGACGGGTGCCCGGTGGCGGGCGCGCTCCAGATGCTCGGCGACAAGTGGACGATGCTCATCGTCCGCGACCTCGCGGGCGCGCCGCGCCGCACCACGGAACTGTTGGGCGCGCTTCACCCCATCAGCAGCCGCACGCTCGTCGAGCGCCTGCGCGACATGGAGCGCGACCAGCTCGTCGAGCGGCGCAACCTCGGCGGCAGCCCGCCGCACGTCGAGTACCTGCTCACGGGTCGCGGTCGTCAGCTCCTGCCGCTCCTCGAAGCCCTGCGCGCGGCGGGCGAGGCGCTCGACTGCAACGCCTGCGACGACCGCTTCGCCCGCTCCGGCGACTACTGCGAAGCCTGCCCCAACCGCCACGCCGCGCCCAGGCCCGCTCCAGCGCGCCCACACGCGCGCAGCCGCGGCGACGATTCCATCGTCTTGTTGTAATTGAGTTCAAAGTTCAAAGTTCAAAGTTCAAAGGCCGTACAGCTTTTGACTTTGAACTTTGAACTTTGAACTTTGAACTAATGTTGACTTTGAACTTTGAACTTTGAACTTTGAACTTCATAGTTGTGTTCGGGAGTTAGCGGATGAAGAAACTGCTTCTCGTCCTGTGTGTGTTCTTCGCGCCCGCGGCCTTCGCGCAGAAAAAGGTTGACGTGGCGGCGGAGCTGCGTTCGGTCGTGCAGGCCGAGCGGGAGTTTGCGAGGACGGCGGCCGCGAGTGGGATGCGCGCGTCTTTCCTCGCCTTCATCGCCGACGACGGCCTGCTCTTCCGGCCCGGCCCCGTGAGCGGCAAAAAGTGGTGGACGGAGCGGCCCGAGCGGCCCGGTCTGCTCTCGTGGGAGCCGGTCTACGCCGACGTAGCGCGCGCCGGCGACATCGGTTACACCACGGGGCCGTGGGAGTTTCGGGCGGGCGCTCCGGCAGACAAGCCCGCCGGCTACGGCCAGTTCATGACCATCTGGGGCAAGCAGCCCGACGGCACATGGAAGTTCCTGCTCGACATCGGCACGTCGAACCCGGCGCCCACGGGCCTGCCGCCCTCACTCTCCTTCGCTTCGGACTTCAGGAAGAACACGGACAAGGACAAGCTGAGCGTCAACACCGCGCGAGTGCGCGACGAGCTGTTGAAGCTGGAGCGCGACTTCGCGTCGGCCTCCGCGAAGGACACGGCCGCGGCCTTCGACGCGCACGCCGCCGGTGACATACGCCTGATGCGCGACGGCCACTTCCCCTTCCTCGGCAAAGAGGCGATGCGTAAGGCGCTCGCCGCCGAAGCGGGCGCGCTTGCGTGGGAGCCGGCGCAGGCCGTCGCGTCGCGCTCAGGCGAACTCGGCTACACCTACGGCACATACGAACTGAGACGCGCTGAGGCGTCGGCGGTCGAGCGCGGTCACTACGTGCGTATCTGGAAGAAGAAGTCGGACGGCGGGAAGAAGTCGGACGACAGTTGGAAGGTCGTGCTCGATCTGCTCAGCCCGCTCCCGCCGCCGCCGAGCGCGAATTGAAGACCGCCCCGATGCGAAACAACCGTCAGGGGGTGGGTGAGCGTCCTCAGTCCCGCGCCTCGCGACGCGCCAAACTATTGCTTGCGCTCGCCGGCGTCGTCTTCGGATTGCTGCTCGCCGAGGTCGCCCTGCGCGCGACCGGCTACTCCTTCCCGGAGTTCTACACGACCGACGAGCGGCGCGGCTATGCGCTCCGGCCCGGCGCGGCCGGGTGGTATCGCAAAGAGGGCGCCTCTTACGTCCGCATCAACTCGGACGGCCTGCGCGACCGCGAGCACGCGCGCGAGAAACCAACAGACACCTTCCGCATCGCCGTCGTCGGCGACTCCTACGCCGAGGCCCTGCAGGTCGAGCTGGCGGCCTCCTTCTGGGCCGTCATGGAGCGCCGCCTGCAAGCGTGCGCGGCGCAGTTCGCCGGCGGGCGTCGCGTCGAGGTCATCAACTTCGGCGTCTCCGGCTACGGCACGGCGCAGGAGTTGATCACGCTGCGCGAGCGCGTCTGGGACTACTCGCCCGACCTCGTCCTTCTGGCCTTCACCACCAATAACGACATCACCGACAACTCGCGCGCCCTCAAGAAGACCGACCAGACGCCCTACTTCGTGCTCCGCGACGGCCGGCTCTCCCTCGATGATTCCTTCCGCGAGACGCGCGCCTTCCGCCTCAACCGCTCGCCCCTCGGTCGGCTCGGCGCATCGCTCGTCTCCGGCTCGCGCGTCGTCCAGCTCACGCAGCAGGCGCACGCCGCGCTGCGCGCCTACATGAAGAGACCACGCGCCGCCGCCGCGTCGCCACCCGCGCAGCAGACCGCGCGCGCCCGACGGCAGACAGTGCTTCTGACACACCGCAGCGCCGGGTCGTCGCCGCCGCAAACGCAGCCGACGACAACAAAGGACGGCGCGACGCCCGGCGAGGAGTTGGGAATCGACAACCTCGTCTACCGCGCGCCGCCCGACCAGACGTGGGGCGAGGCGTGGCGCGTCACGGAGGAGTTGCTCAAAACGATGCGCGATGAAGTCCGCGGGCGCGGCGCGGAGTTTCTCGTCGTCACGCTCTCAAACGGCATACAGGTCTACCCGGACCCGGCCGCCCGCGCCGCCTTCATGCAAAGGGTCGGCGCCACAGACCTCTTCTACCCGGACGCGCGCGTCCGCGCCCTCGGCGAGCGCGAAGGCTTCCCCGTCCTCAATCTCGCGCCCGCGCTTCAGGAGTACGCCGACCGCGAGCGAGTCTTTCTCCACGGCTTCGGCCGGGAACTCGGCAACGGCCACTGGAACGAACTCGGCCACCGCGTCGCGGGCGAGATGATTGCCGAAAACCTCTGCGCAGGCGCGGCGCGTTGAAGATGTTTAATGAGTCGCGGAGCGACGGAAGAATGTAGCCCACGGCGTCGGGCCGTGGGTCAGCGTCGCTTAAAAACACGGAAGCCCCGTCAGGGGCGAAAG
>DASVES010000356.1:0-6115 GCA_036380435.1 Pyrinomonadaceae bacterium
CCACAACGACCGGCACGGGCTGTTCGTCAAGACGCGCCGGCCAGATGACTTCTACCTCCTGCTCAACCGGCTCGTGACGGAGAATCATCTTCAGGTCGAATCGGTCGCCCCGGCGGACGATGACTTGAATGCCGTTTACCAATACTTGATCAGTTCCGAAGGAGGGCGTGTAAGTTGAGTTCTACGGTTGAGACGAGGGAGAAGCGTGTGGCGGGGGGCGGCGAGGCGGCGAATCTTAACTGGTCGCTCTGGGCGCGGCAGACGCTCGCCGTCCTGCGCCTCGAACTCGGAAGGAATTTCCTCGGCCGCCGCGCGCTGCTGCTCTACGTGCTCGCGGGGCTGCCGCTGTCGGTGCTCGCGGCGGTCGTCGTCTTCCTGCCGTCCGCGGGGGGGGAGACTGAGGGCTTCGGGGAGTTGGGCACCGCCTACTCCGTCATCTACGGCGCGCTGATCCTGCGCACGCTCCTTTTCTTCGGCTGCGCGTGGGTCTTCATGAATTTGTTTCGCGGCGAGGTCGTTGACCGGAGCTTGCACTACTACTTTCTCGCGCCCGTGCGACGCGAAGTGCTCGTCGTCGGGAAATACTTGTCGGGGCTGGTGGCGACCGTCACGCTGTTCGGTGTCTCGACGCTCGGCTCGTTCGCCCTGCTCTACTTCGGTCTCTTCCCATCACAGAGCATGGAGTATGTTTTCAACGGCCCCGGTTTCGCGCAGGCACTCACGTATGCTGGCATCACGACGCTCGCGTGCGTCGGTTACGGAGCAGTTTTTCTGATCGTCGGTCTGTTCTTCAGAAACCCGATCATCCCGGCTGGGTTGATTTACGGCTGGGAGTGGATCAACTTTCTGCTGCCGCCGTTACTGAAGAAGGTGAGTGTCATTCATTACCTTCACTCGCTCGTGCCCGTCCCCCCGCCGCAAGGGCCTTTCGCCGTGCTCGCCGAGCCGACGCCCGCCTGGATTTCCGTCCCCAGCCTGCTCATCTTCACCGCGCTGACACTCGTCCTCGCCGGCCTTCATATCCGCCGACAAGAAATCAGCTACGCGGGTGAATAGACGTGAATCTAAAGTGCGCCGTAAGCTGCCACAACTTCCGAACTGGAGCATCATTTACCTGCCCTCAGCGCTAACACCTTCCAGTAGGACACCGGCAGGATGCGCGCGATCACCGAGATGAGCTTGGCGTCGGAGCCTACGAGGACTCGCGCCTGTCGGCGCTCAATGCCGCGCACTATCGTCTCGCCGGCGACCTCCGGGGGCAGCCTTAATAACTTCCGGAACTGCTCGCGGCGGCGCTCCACCTCCTCGGCGCTCACGCCCGCCGGGACGCGGGCCTGCTCCGAGATTGAAGTGGCGACGCCGCCGGGGTGTACGACCGTGACGCCGACGCCCGAGCCTTCCAGCTCGTGACGCAGCGCCTCGGAGAATCCGCGCACCGCGAACTTGCTCGCCGCGTAGGCCACCTGCTCCGGGGGCGCGACGAGTCCGAACACGCTTGAGAGGTTCACCACGCGCGCGTCGCCGCTCGCGCGCAACGCGGGCAGGAAGGCGCGCGTCATGCGTACCACGCCCCAGAAGTTGATCTCGAACAGCCACTCGAAATCTTCCTCGGAGACCTGCTCGAACGTGCCGCCCGCGGCGACGCCCGCGTTGTTGACGAGCAGATCGACACCGGGGTGCTCCGCGGCGACTCGCGCCGGGAAGCCTGCGACGGCGGCCCGGTCGGCTACGTCGAGGCGTTGGCGAGTCACGCGGACGCCGTGCGCTAGCACGAGTTCCTCCGTACCGGCCATCCCCGCTTCGTCTACGTCGGCCAACGCGAGGTGGCAACCCCGACGCGCCAGCGACACGGCAATCGCCCGCCCGATGCCGCCCGCCGCACCAGTGATTACCGCCGTCCGGTCTTCGAGGCGCATGCGCTCAGCCATGCCCGGCCGCCCCCCCACCGGCGCGGCGCTCGCCCAGAGCTGCCTTGAACTCCATCGCCCCGTCGTCCACACGCCCGTACCGAAGCATCGAGAGGTCGCGCACGTAATTCTGGTGCAGGCGCCAGGGCGTCTTCGATCCCTGCCGCGGCAGCGTGTGGAGCGCCCTCCGCACGTAGCTGGAGGTGAAGTCGAGGATCGGCTCCTCCGTGACCTCGGTGTCGTTTACGTGCGGCGTACACTGCGCGTAGCCGTGCCGGTCCATGTGCTTCAGGAGCCGGCAGACGTACTCGGCCGTGAGGTCGCACTTCAACGTCCAGGAGGCGTTCGTATAGCCGAACGCGGAGGCGAGATTTGGGACATCGCTGTACATCATGCCCTTGTAGGCCATCGTCTTCGACAGGTCTACGGGCGCGCCGTCCACCACGAGTTGCAGCCCGCTCATGAGCTTTAGCACGAGCCCCGTGGCCGTCACGACGATGTCCGCGTCGAGGTGCTCGCCGGACTTGAGATGTAGGCCCGTCTCCGTGAAGGTCTCGATGTGTTCGGTGACCACCGAAGCCCGGCCGTCGCGTATCGCCCGGAAGAGGTCTGAGTCCGGGACGAGGCACAGCCGCTGATCCCACGGGTTATATTGCGGCGTGAAGTGCTTGAGGTCATATTCCTCGCCGAGGTGACGCCTCACCCCCTTCGCCAGCATCCTCTTAAAGACAGCGGGCCGCGACCGGGCCAGACGATAGAAGAACATCCCCAGCAGCACGTTCTTCCAGCGCGTGAGCGCGTAGGCCGCGCGGGCGCTCAGGCGTCGGCGGAGCCAGTTGGCCACCACGTCCTGTGCGGGCCGTGAGATGACGTAGGTGGGGGAGCGCTGGAGCATGGTGACGTGGCCGGCGCGCTCGGCCATCGCGGGGACGAGTGTGACGGCGGTGGCGCCGCTGCCTATCACCACCACCCGCTTGCCCTCGTAGTCGAGGTCTTCCGGCCACTTCTGCGGGTGGACGATCAGCCCGCCGAACTGCTCGACGCCCGGCCACTCCGGGGTGTACCCGCCCTCGTAGTCGTAGTAGCCGGTGCAGAGATAAAGGAAGTTGCACGTGAGCCGGACGACCGTATTTACATGCTCGGCCTCCACAGTCCAGAGCGCGTCTGCTGACGACCAGGAGGCGCGTCTCACCCGGTGGTCGTAGCGGATCTTCTTGTCCACGCCGAACTCCTCGGCCGTCTCGCGAATGTAGTTGAGGATGGCAGGCCCGTCGGCGATGGCCCTGGGGTCCTGCCAGGGGCGGAACCTGTAGCCGAGCGTGTACATGTCGGAGTCCGACCGAACGCCCGGATAGCGGAACAGGTCCCAGGTGCCCCCCAGCGCGGCGCGCCCCTCGAGGATTACAAAACTCTTCGCAGGGCACTCCATCCTCAGGTGGCAGGCCGCGCCGATGCCCGACAGCCCTGCCCCCACCACAACCACGTCCACGTGCTCCATGCTCGGCTCCCCAACCCGGCTAAAGTAATTCATGTGGCGCGCGTGTCAGCGCAGCACTCCCGCAAGAATTGGTATCCGACGTTACCAGCAGCCATTGGTACTATCAAGTATCAGGCCGGGTTGGGTGGCCGGGAGACTTTGGTGTGATGCCTATCGAGAGGTGAGTAGTAGGTGATGAGTGATAAGCCACTAAACTTTTTCGTTTGGCGAAGGCTGTTGCGCGTTAGCACAACCCGACACAAGACAGATTGTAATTATCGATAAGAATAGAAATGCTTCTTTCAGTTCTTGTACTCCTTATTGTTAAGCGCTGTGGGATTTGATAGGCGCGAGAAATCATCCGGAGTATCCACGTCCACCTCACCGCTCGGGAAGGGTAAGAAGTGCGTCTCCGAAGCGTGTCTCTTGATGACTTCTTTCGCCCCGGACCTGCCCTCGAGTCGCGTTAGCTCGGCAAAGAGCGCTCTGGCGAAAAGGGCCGGCACGCCAAAACTTCCGCCGTAGGTTGAGGCGACGACTGAGCTTCCGATGGCGCGGTGCGCCGCGACGAGGCCGGAGATGACATCGGCCGTGACGTGGGGTTGGTCACACAACATCAAGACGACTGCATCCGCATCGGCGTCCGCGTTGACCAGCCCCTCGACGCCCGCCCGGACTGACGACGCCATCCCGGTCTCCCATCCGGTATTCAACACCTCTCGCACGCCAAGCCCTTCCAGCTCCCGTCTCGACAGCTCGGCGTATGCGCCCGTCACCACGATTACGGGATGGCACCCCGCGCCCAGCGCGGCCAGCGCCGCGCGCCTGAGCAGGCTCTTACCCCGATATTGAAGCGTCTGTTTCGGGCTGCCCATGCGGGACGATGACCCCGCCGCCAGAATCACCGCTCCGACGCCGGCCGAGTTGCTTTCGATCACTGTGGGAATGCTCTCCGCGTCGGCCTTCGCGCCTCACGCCACCGCCACTTCAAGGGCCTGCTCCTCGGCCAGGGGGACGCGCTCGCCGTTACCCTGTCTGCTGTGGATAGAGCCACGGTGCTCGCGCAACATTCCGCCGCGCCGCCCATCCAGCGCCGCGCGCATCTCGGCGACGATTGACAGAGCGATTTCGGCGGGAGCGTTCGCCCCGATGTCCAGACCGGCCGGGGAATAAAGGCGTGTCAGGTCCGCTTCTTCAAGGAAGGATGTTTCTTCGTTCGCCGCCAATTCACTCAGCATCCGTTCGGTGCGTTTGCGAGGGCCCATGACTCCGATGTAACGCGCCGGGGAGGACAACAGGAACCTGAGCAACGTCACGTCATGCGAGTAGTTGTGCGACATCAGAAGCGTCAGTGTCCGCGGCGTAATGCTGACCTGCGCGCCGACCTCTTCGGGGCGCGCGAGTGTGACCCTGTCAGCCATCGCAAACCGTGAGCGGCTGGCGGGACGGGCTTGGGGATCGACGACCTCAGTCTGCCATCCCAATTCACGCGCGAGTTCGACGACCGGCAGCGCGTCATGCCCCGCCCCAAAGACGATGAGCGGGACGGGGGGCAGGAGCGTTTCTACTAAGACCTTCAAGGAGCCGCCCGCTACCTCGTAGACTCTGACGCCGGCCGACTCCGCGCGCGCCGACTGGCGCACGTCGCCTTCGATGAGCGACGCCACCTCGTCGCTCAAGTTCTCGCGGCCGGCCTCGCCGTCTTCGTCGATGAAGAGTCGCGCGCCGATTGCAACGTGCGCGGCTGCGGAGGCCGGGCCAGAAGGCGTGTGTTGATAGACGGTCGCGACCGTCATGGGCGAGGCGCTCGCATGTGCCTCGCACGAACGTCTCAGAGCCTCGACGTAGGGCGAGCGTAGGGCGAGCGGCTCGACCAGCACGCGCACGATGCCGTTGCAGCCAAGCCCAAGCCCCCAGGCCATCTCGTCGCTCGTCGAGGCGGTGTCGTACTCGACGAGTTTCGCCACGGCCGCCCTGATGACGCGCTTCGCGTGCTCGATGACGTCGCTCTCTAAGCACCCGGCGCTGATCGTGCCGGTACTGCCTCCCCCTTCGCAGACCAGCATCCGCGCCCCGGGCCGCCGGTATGAAGACCCTTCGACGCTCACCACAGTCGCCAGGGCGCACCGCTCGCTTCTGGCGTTCGCCACGTCGAACGCTTCGACTAAATCCCGCACTTCATTCATAGTTCAGCCCCCTTACAGCAGCTTGTCCGGCGTAATCGGCAGTTCTCTGAGACGCCTGCCCGTGGCATGGAAGACGGCGTTGGCGATGGCCGCCGGGATGCCGACCATCCCTAGCTCGCCCATGCCCTTGACGCCAAGCGGGTTGACTACGCGGTCGTCCTCCTCCACGAACATCGTCTCGACCTCGTGCACGTCGGCGTTGACCGGCACGTGGTAGTGCTGGAGGTTCGGGTTCATGATGCGGCCGTAGCGGTGATCGATCTCGGTCGCCTCCTGAAGCGCCATCCCGATGCCCCAGACCACGCCGCCGATCTCCTGACTGTGCGACGCCTTGGGGTTGATGATCTTGCCGCAGGCCGTCACCTCGATGACGCGCGTGACGCGGACGTTCCCGAGATCGGGGTCTATCTTGACCTCGACAAACTGCGCCCCATGCGCCAGCGTCGCGTACTTCTCGCGCTCTTTAGAGGGGCGCGCCTCGAAAGTCTCGATGATCTCGGCGAGGCCGTTGCGTTTCATGACTTCGGAGACGCTGACGAAACGCG
>DASVES010000357.1:0-7696 GCA_036380435.1 Pyrinomonadaceae bacterium
CGGTCGGGCTACTGCCTGTTTCGACCTCACCCCGCGGGCGGTGGCGGCGCAGCCGGTTGGTAGAAAATCCCCGCGCCCGGCCCGAGCGGCAGGCCCATCAGATACCAGAAGATCAGGAGCAGCGTCCACAGTATGAAGAAGGTCACGGAGTAGGGCAGCATCGTCGCCATCACGGTGCCGATGCCGGCTCGCTTGTCGTAGCGTTGCGCGAAGGCGACGACGAGCGGGAAGTAGGACATGAGCGGCGTGATGATGTTGGCCACCGAGTCGCCGACGCGGTAGGCCGCCTGGGTGAGTTCCGGCGAGTAGCCGACGAGCATGAACATCGGCACAAACACCGGCGCCATCACCGCCCACTTCGCCGACGCGCTCCCCAGAATCAAATCCAGCAGCACCGTGATGCAGACGAACGCGATGATCATCGGGATGGGGTAGCCGCTGATCCCTGACGACTTCAAAAACTCCGCGCCCTTGACGGCCGTAATCACCCCGAGGTGCGTCCAGTTGAAGAAGGCGACGAACTGCGCCGCGAAGAAGGCGAGCACGAGGTAGAGCGACATCGACGACATCGCCTTCTCCATCGCCTTCATCATGTCGCCGTCGGACTTGATGGTGCGCGCGCCGATGCCGTAGGCCAGCCCGATGAGCGCGCCGGCGAAGAAGATGAAGGCGACGACGCCCGTGAGGAACGGGGAGTCGAGCACGCCGCCCGTCTTGAGGTTACGCAGGTAGCCGCTCGCGGGGACAAGGCCCGCGAGGACGAAGGCGACGAAGAGCAGCGCCACGACGAGCGCGAACTTCAGTCCGCGTCGCTCGGCCGCGGTCAACTCCTTTAGCTCCTCCGGCTTCTCGTCGCCCTTGTACTCGCCCAGGCGCGGCACGATGACCTTCTCCGTGATGTACGTCCCCGAGATGGTAATCATGATGGCCGAGGCGGCCATGAAGTAGTAGTTCGCCGCCGGGGTGACGACGTAGCCGGGGTGGATGATGCGCGCCGCCTCCTGCGTGAAGCCCGCGAGCAGCGGGTCGGTGGGGCCTAACAGGAAGTTCGCGCTGAAGCCGCCCGACACTCCGGCGAAGGCGGCGGCGAGTCCCGCTATCGGGTGGCGCCCCACGGCGAGAAAGATCATCGCGCCGAGCGGAATCAGGAGGACGTAGCCCACGTCTGAGGCCACGTGCGTCAGCACGCCCGCCAGGACGACGACGAAGGTGAGCAGCTTGCGCGGCGCCGAGAGCACGAGCGAGCGCAGCACCGCCGAGATGAGGCCGCTCCCTTCGGCCACCGCGATGCCGAGCATCGCCACGAGCACGACGCCGAGCGGAGCGAACCCCGTGAAGTTCGTCACCAACCCCGTCAGGATGCGGTGCAGCCCCGCCACCGTCAGCAGGCTCTCGGAGCGGATGACCTCCTTCGTGCCGGGGTGCGTGACCGACACGCCGGCGGCGGCCGCAATCGCCGAGATGATGATGACGGCGGCGGCGAGGATGACGAACAGCGTCGCCGGGTGCGGCAGGACGTTGCCCGCGCGCTCGATGAAGCTGAGGAAACGGTTCATCGCCGACTCGCGCGCCTGCTGCTGCGGCGGCGGCTCGGCGTCGTCTTTCACGTGCTCCATGTTGTGCCTTCTCGCACGGCCGCGAGGGCCGCGGCGGGGTGGACTAGCTAATGGCCTTCAGATGTAGGGCCACGGCGGGCCGGTTGCCGCCTTTTAAATCGCGGGGATGGTAAACCGGGAGCGGGGCCGGGTAAAGAACTATTTTTGAAAATCCCTACTTCTTTTCCGCGACGTGTGCACGTAGCCAATCGGTAAACTCCTCGCGCCCCATTTCGACCGCCGCCAAGCGGAGGATTACTCCCTCCTGATCGTCAACTCCCGCGTCAATTTCATGTCCGTTTAAGACGAGAAAGACTTCCATCGCGGCATGGCCCGCGCGCTTGTTGCCGTCTACGAAAGGATGGTTTTTGATTAAAGAGAAGCCGAGGGCCGAAGCCTTCTCGACGACGGTAGGATAAAGGTCTTCGCCGCCGAACGTCATCAGCGGCTGCGCCATGGCTGATTCCAGAAGCCCGAGGTCACGGATGCCCGGCGAGCCACCCGACTGTTCGATGAGCCGCCGATGAAGCTCGATCAACTCTTTCAGCGTGAGGAATCGCATCACGCCAGTCGCCTGTACAACTCCTCGTTCTTTCCGAGTACGTAGTCGGCGGCGTCCTCAAAGGCCTCGTCGGGCCGGGCCAGCAACTCCTCGATGCTCAGGCGGGCGAGTTCCTCGGGGCGGACGCCGAGCCGCGCGGCCAGCTTCTGAAGTTCCAGCAGACGCTCCGGCGAAAGGTCGATGGTGATGCTGCTCATCCTTCATCCTCCGGCGACAGATTAGTACCGGGCAATGTTACCCCAGTTCTATTTTTCCAGGTACGTCTTGGCGGCCATCTTCGCGAGCTTCCACATCTTGCCCCACTCGATGCGCCCGTCGCCGCCACCACGCCCGAGCAGACGGTCAACGAAGAGCTTGCGGAACTGCTTGCCCTCGCGCCGGAGCATGAACTCCTTGGCGTAGGGCTTGGCCGTGTCGAAGAAGCTGAAGCCGGGATCGGTGACGATGCCGATGCCTTCCAGAGTCATCAGCGCGCGCATGATGTAGGTGAAGTTGTAGGGCAGGCGGAACGGGTAGTCGTACATCACTTCGGCCAGATCGTAGGTCAGCTCCTTGAAGTTCACGTCGCCGAGCTTGAGATTGATGTAGTGCTGGAAAAGCCCTTCAACAACGGGGCGCACGCGCGCGGCGTCCACGCCCGGCTTGAGGAAGTTGAGGTTGAGGAGGTCTTGCGCGAGTCCCGAGATGTCTCGCTCGACGACGTGGAAGAAGGCGTCGATCATCAACGACTGGAGCTGCGGCGTGATGCGGCCCGTCATGCCGAAGTCGAAGAAGGCGACGCGGCCGTCGTCCATCACGAGGAGGTTGCCGGGGTGCGGGTCGGCGTGAAAGAAGCCGTCCTCGAGCAACTGCTTCAGGTAAGTGCGAACCAGCAGCCGGTTGACCTTGACGGGCGAGATGCGGCGCGCGCGCAAGCCCTCGATGTCCACAACCTTCGTGCCGCGGATGAACTCCATCGTCAGCACGCGCGGAGAGGTGTGCGTCCAGTGGATGAAGGGGACGTGGACGACGCGCCACTCGCGGAAGTTGGCGCGGAAGCGTTCGGCGTTTCGGCCCTCTTGCGCGTAGTCCATCTCCTCGAAGATGACCTGACGAAACTCGCGGAGCATCCCCTCCCAGTCGGCGTTCTCGTTGGCTTGCGGGTAGCGCGTCGTGATGTGGCGGACGAGACGTTCCAGCACGGCCACGTCGAAAGAGATGGTCTCGCGCAAGTTGGGTCGCTGCACCTTGACGGCGACCTCCTCGCCCGTGTGCAGACGCGCTCGGTAGACCTGGCCCAGCGAAGCTGCGGCGACCGGCTCGGCGTCGATCTCGGCGTAGAGTTCCGAGAGCTTGTGGCCGAGTTCGCTCTCGATGCGCGCGTAGGCTTCCGAGGTGGGGAAGGGCGGCACCTGATCCTGAAGCGTGGTGAGTTCTTTGATGTAGGGGAGAGGCAGGAGGTCGGCGCGCGTGGCGAGCGCCTGCCCGATCTTGATGAAGGTCGGCCCCAGACCAATGAGACCGCGCCTCAGCCACGCGGCCTGACCGTGGAGTCTGGCCTCGCGCTCCTCGGAGCCGCGCGCGCCTCGGAAGACGAAGTGGCGCACCGCGCGCGTGAGGAGATCGGCGGCCTGTCGGTCAACGTCGCGGCTCCACTCCTGAAAGAGGGCGACGCGGCCACGCGCACGCGCCTCCTCGCGCAGACGCGCGGCCACGCGCCGGTTGAACTTGCGCCGCGCGTCGTAGCCGTCGAGAAACAGGAAGAGCGCGAGCACGCCGAGCACGCGCGCTATCTGGAGCGTCCGCCACACGCCGCGCCACCCGCGCGCGCGCAACGCAAACTCGTCCTCAGGCGTCGCCACCGCAGCGTCCCCGCTCGGCGGCGTCACACGAACGCCCCCGCCCACGCGACTCACCGCGACGGCCTTCGCCCCTGCATCGTCGGCCGCGCCGCCGTTCCCCGACGGCACGAGCGAGAGAGATTCTTTCGCGTGACCGTTGCCGTTTCCATTCCCGTTCGCGCGCGGCGCGGCGACCGGCAAAGGCGCTCCCGTTTGTTTACCCGCTTTTTCGTCCATGATCCCTGACTTGCAAAAGAAGACTGATGACGGCCTCAGTTTGAAAAATGCGAATTAAGACATGCGCGCCGAATCCACATCCGGCCCGTTTACGGGCGAAACTGCTGCCCCGCGGCCCCACCCGCGCCCCTAAACGGTACGGTCTCGCGGCCCGCCGCGTTCATAAAATCAAAGCCCGTACCACAGAAATAGTTCAAAGTTCAAAGTTTAAAGTTCAAAGGAATACAGGGTTCAAACGGAAATACTTTGATGCGAAGGACGCTGACTTGGAACGTTGAACTCTGTGTTTCCTTTGAACTTTAAACTTTGAACTTTGAACTCTGTCTTTAGACGACCGCGAGCGAGCGACGCACGTTACGGTGTTGGAAATACTCTTCGGCGCGGCCGACATCGCGGTCGATTTGTCGCTTCAGCTCTTCGACCGAGGCGAACTTCATCTCGTCTCGCAGGCGCCGCAGGAAGCGCACGCGCACCACGTCGCCGTAGAGGTCGCCCTCCCATCCGAGGACGAAGGTCTCCACCGAGGTCGCCGCGCCCGCCTCAAAGGTGGGCCGCACGCCGACGTTCGTCACGCTCCGGCGCCACACGCCCCCGGCGAGCGTGGCCGTCACGTAGACGCCCGCGCGCGGGATGACGCGGTTGCGCGGCAGCAGGTTGGCCGTCGGGAAGCCGAGCGTGCGCCCGCGCTCGTGCCCGCGCACGACGCGCCCCTCCACGCCGTAGGGCCGCCCCAGCATCCGCCGCGCCAGATTTACCTTGCCCGCCGAAAGCAGCTCGCGCACGAGGCTGGAGCTGATGCGCCGTCCGCGCAGTCGCACCTCCGGCGCCTCCGAGGCCGTGAAGCCGAGTTCCCCGCTCACCCTCCGCAAAAGCTCGATGTCGCCCTCGCGCTCGTGCCCGAAGGCGAAGCCGCGCCCGAGATAGACGGCGCGCGCCTGAAGGCGGTCGCGCACCACGTCGCGCAAAAACTCCGCGGCGCGCACCCGCGCGAACTCCCGCGTGAAGCGGATGACGATGGTCTGTTCGACGCCGAGTAAGCTGAGCGCCTCGACCTTCTGATCCAACGTCTGCAACAGCGGCGGCGCGCTCTCCGGGTGCAGCACGGCGCGCGGGTGCGGGTCGAAGGTGATGACGGTCGGCACCGCTTCCAACGCGCGCGCTTGCTCGACCACGGTGCGCGCGATCAACTGGTGCCCCAGATGCAGCCCGTCGAACACGCCCAGCGTCAGCACCGTCGGCCGCGCAATCTCCGCGTTCTCGTATCCGTGGAAGAGTCTCATAAGCAGGTGATGAGTGATGAGTGATGAGTGATAAGTGATAAGAGCCTGTTTGAAAACTCATTTCAGCCGCGGAGCGGCGTCGAGAAGGTAGCCAGACGTGAAACGTCTGGATGCGCCGCCGACACCATCCCCGCGTCGGAGACGCGGGCAGAGGTTCTGGCGCTCCTCCAGAGCGCGGACATCTTTCCCGCCCGCTACCAGACGTTTCACGTCTGGCTACCTTCTCGGTGCGCCTCCGGCGCATAAATTTGAGTTTTCAAACAGGCTCTAAGTGATAAAAAAACCCGCTTCTCTCTTATCACTTATCACTCATCACTTATCACTAATCCGTCGTAGCCGAACTCGACGCCGGGGGGCAGGCGGGCGGAGTCGCGCGCGTGCTTCACGTCGTGGGTGATGTGCGTCAAGTAGGTGCGGCGCGGGCGCAACTCTTCGATGTACGAAAGCGCGCGCTCCAGCGTCAGGTGCGTCGGGTGCGGGTTGTGGATACGCAGGCAGTCGAGCACGAGCACGTCTAAGTCGCGCAGGCCGTCGAGCGTGGCGCGGGGCATCTCGCTGAGGTCGGTCGCGTAGGCGAAGTCATTGAAGCGGTAAGCGATGACGGGCAGGCGGCCGTGGATGACTTCGAGCGGCGTGACGACGAGGTCGGGGCCGAGCGAGAACGGCGCGCCGTCAACAACTGTGTGCGGGACGACCTGCGGGAGACCGCCGCCGAAGTGCGATGGCTCGAAGACGTACTTGAAGATGCGCCGGAGATCGACCCACGCGCGCTCGTTGGCGTAGACGCCGAGGGGGCCGTGGCGGAAGTTTAAGGGACGGATGTCGTCGAGGCCGAAGACGTGGTCGGCGTGACAGTGTGTGATGAGCACGGCGTCGAGCCGGCGGATGCCCTGACGCAGGGCCTGCTGGCGGAAGTCCGAGGAGGTGTCGATGAGCACCTGAAGCCCTGCGTGCTCGACGAGGACGGAGACGCGCAGGCGCTTGTCGCGCGGGTCGTCGGAGACGCACGTCTCGCAGTCGCAGCCGATGGACGGCACGCCCGTCGATGTCCCCGTGCCTAGAAGCGTGAATTTCATCAAGGCCGTAAATCGTAAATCGTGAATCGTGAATCGTAAATCGTGGTTGAGGGTGTTTCAACCTGAGCGGCGCCGTTCAAGCCGAACGAGCGCCATCCCCATCGATTGACGATTCACGATTCACGATTGACGGCTTTTTCATCTCCCGCCCGTGATGTCGCTGCCCGAGAAGCCGCGCGGGGCCGCGCCGCCGGCGGGGCGCTGCTGCGTGAGTTGGACGTAGTGCATACGCAGTTGCGAGAGGATGAGGTCGAGGAAACGTTTCTCCTCGGCGCTGAGGTTGCCCTGCGTCTTGCGTTCGAGTGTGGCGAGCATGTCGATGCACTGGCGGGCGAGCGGCAGGTTGACGTGCGCCTGACCGGCCGCCTCCGGGTGCGTGGACATCCCCAGTGCCTCGGCGGCGAAAGAGGCGACGAACTCGACGACCATCAGGAACTCCTGCGGGTCGTCTTCCTCACTCGGCATCGCTCCGGGGCCGGGGACGGCGCCGCGCGCGGAGTCGGCGGCCGTGGCCGGCTCGCCGGTGGACGGGGCGGCGGGTCTTGTCTGCTGCGGCGGCGCTTCGGGCGCGCGGGCCGTGGGGGGGGGCGGCGCGGGCGGGGCCGCCGCGGACGTGGCCGCCGCCTGTGCGGCCAACTCGGCCTCGCGTTCCTCGCGCACGTCTTCGCGCGGCGTGCCGTCGGCGTTGAACAGCCGCCGGTCGGTGAATTTGAAGGTGGGCTTTTCTTCGCTCATATGGACGTTCGGGTGCCCTCCTGAGAAGGCTCAAGCTCGTGAATTGGACTACTGTTTTCCGGCTCAGAGGATGGTAGCACTCACTCCGCGCGGTCGCAAGAAACGGTGATTCGCGTATCGTCGAACTCGCCTGCCGATAGCCCCGTCAGGGGCGAAAGAGTGTAGCCCACGGCGTGAGCCGTGGGGACAGGCGCCAGAAAACATTAGAAGCCCTGGAGGGGCGAAAGAATCGCAGACTTGCGCGTTGCGCCGGTCGCGATTCTTTCGCCCCTCCGGGGCTTGGTTCGTATTACGCTGCCGATTCCCACGGCTCACGCCGTGGGCTACATTCTTCCGCCCCTGACGGGGCTAACGGCTCGCGAGTTCGACGACACGCGAATCACCGTTTCTT
>DASVES010000358.1:0-2774 GCA_036380435.1 Pyrinomonadaceae bacterium
CGACTTGAAGATATTGTCCTCTCCCCAGATGATCTCTTTCTTCTGAAGCGACTCCTCGATGGTGAAGACGGCGGGCAGCGGCTCGACCTCGACACGCACGGAGCGGCGCGCCTCTTCGAGCAGATACTTGTCTTCGTGCGCGAGCAGGACGATTGGCTCTTCGGGGTGGTTGACGACGCCGTCGGCGAGATATGGCTGGTCGAGGAGGATGAGCGCGACGCAGTTCGCGCCGGGAATGTCTTTCGCCGTGACGATGGTGAATTCGTCCCAGGGGATTGAAGGGTCGAAGACGATCTCTTTGACGCGCCCGCGCGCGGCGGGGCTGCGAACGGTCGCGCCGTGGAGCATGCCGGGCAGGCGGATGTCGTCAACGTAGGCGGCGCGGCCAGTCACCTTGTCGCGCCCCTCCTTGCGGGGGACGGATTTTCCGATTCTGCTCATGGACATCAGGGAGGCTCCGGGTCGGGCTACTTTACAATAACTCTCCGGCAGAAGGAACACGGAATAAACGAATGCGACGGATTGACACAGATTCGATCCGTGCTCATCCGTCGCATCCGTCTAATCCGTGTTCCCCTCACCTGACCGGCGTCAGTCGAAGCTCGAATCAATCGCCGCCGCCGGACGCGGCGTGTTTGCCGTGCGCCTCGGGAATTACGTCGGCATCGTCGTCGCTCGCGTCATCCTTCTTGACTCTGGTTCGGGCGAAGACGGCGCGCAACCCGGTCGCGAGTCGTGCAGGGAAGGCTGTAATGCGCGACGACGCGCGCCGCCACTTGCCGAGGGCGGCGAGGTCATCGAAGAGCGAGTAGGCGACGGGCGTGACGAGGAGCGTCAGGAGGAGCGAGAGCGTCTGGCCGCCGATGACGACGATGGCGATGGAGCGGCGCTCTTCAGCCCCCGGCCCCGTGCCGAGGGCGAGCGGGAGCATGCCGGCGACGAGCGCGAGCGTCGTCATCAGGATGGGGCGCAGGCGGTCGCGGTTGCCCTGCATGATCGCCTCCAGCCGCTCCAGACCCTTCGCGCGCAAGTTGTTCATGTGGTCGATCTGGAGAATCGAGTTCTTCTTGACGACGCCGAACAGGACGAGGATGCCGAGCGCCGAGTAGAGGTTCAGGGTGTTGCCGGTCAGATACTGCGAGAGCAGCGCGAACGGCACGGCGAGCGGCAGGCTCAGCAAGATCGTGATGGGGTGGATCACCGACTCGAACTGCGAGGCGAGGATCATGTACATGAAGATGACCGAGAGCAGGAACGCCCAGATGAACTCGTTGAAGGTGCGCTCAAGCTCGCGCCCGCGCCCGGAAATCGTGGTCGTGTAGGCGGCCGGGAGGTTCATCTCGCGCACGGCCCCGCGCATGGCCTCGATGCGGTCGGCGAGCGCAAAGCCGGGCGCGACGGTGGCGCGCACGGAGACTTGCCGCTCGCGGTCGAGGCGGTCGATGCGCGAAGGGCTGTAGTCGCGTTTGATGCGGACGAGGTTGTCGAGGCGGACGAGGCCGCCGCGGGTCGAGGGCACGTAGAGGCGCTCGATGCCCGCCGCTTCGCTGCGGTCGCTCTCGGTGAGGCGCAACTGCACGTCGTAGGACTCGTTGACCGACTCGTCCTGAAAGCGCGAAGCCTCCTGATCGCCGCCCACCATGATGCGTAAAGAGGTGGCGATGTCGGAGGTGTCCACGCCGAGGTCGGCGGCGCGCTGGCGGTCGATCTCCACACGCAGCTCCGGCTTGTTGAGCTTGAGGCTGGTGTCGGCGTCCACGATGCCGCCGAGTTTTTCAGCGCGGGCGAGCAGCTCGTTGGCGTAGCGGTCGAGTTCGAGGATGTCGGGGCCGCGCAGGACGAAGTCGATGTCGGAGCGGCCGCCGCTGCCGAAGTTGAACGACGGCGCGTTGCGCACGCTGCCGCGCATCGGCGAGAACTTACGAAGGCGCCGGCGCGCTTCCTGCATCACGTCCTGTTGCGTGTAGTTGCCCCGGAATGCTTCCCACGGTTTGCCTTCGAGCGTCTTGTTCCAGACCTTGGTAAACGAGAGCGTGCGCTCCTCGTGCGGGGCGATGCGGACGTAAGCGCCTGCCTGATTGATGCCGCCGAGGAAGCCGCCGCCCGCATTGGCGAGCACCATCGTGACGCCCGGCGTCGTCATGAGTTCCTTCTCCAACACCTGCATCGCCTCGGTCATCACCGCGAGGTTGGCCCCCTCCGGCGCGTTCAGAGAAACTTCGAACTCGGCCTCGTCCACGTTCGTCGGGATAAACTCCTGCTTCACCGCGCGGTAGAGCGGCACGCTCGAAGCGACGACCGCCACGGCGAGGACGGAGACGGCGAGGCGATGGCGCATCGAGAAGGCGAGCAGGCGCGTGTAGAAGCGGTCGATACGCGCGTAGAAGCCGGCGCGCGAGCCGGCCACTTCGCCGCCTTCATCGTCGTGCCCGCCCGAGTGGCCCTTCCCGGCGTCCTCGGCGCGGAGCATGCGCGAAGACATCATCGGCGTCAGCGTGAAGGAGACGAGCAAGCTAACCATGATGGCCACGGCCGCCGTGATGCCGAACTGATAAAGGAAGCGCCCCGAGATCGACGACATGAAGGAGACCGGCAGGAAGATGACGACCAGAGACAGCGTCGTCGCCAGCACGGCGAGACCGATATCTTTGGTCGCCTCGCGCGCCGCCTCCGCGGGGTGCATCTTCTTCTCCTCGATGAAGCGGAAGATATTTTCGAGCACAACGATGGCGTCGTCGATGACCACGCCGACCATGAGGACGAGCGCGAGCATC
>DASVES010000359.1:0-20185 GCA_036380435.1 Pyrinomonadaceae bacterium
TCGGCGCGTGCGCCGTCGTCGTCTGAGAAGGGAGGAGGCCGTCGGATGGGGCGTGCGGCGTCGGCGGCGGGGCCGTCGTCGCCGCCTCTTCCGGCGGCCTCTCGAATGCTGCGCTCACAGTTTAGTTTTCAGACTTCGAGCGGGCTGTCCTCGAAGGGCAGGTCGGGCTGGCTCGGCTTCTCGCGCGCGACCGAGTAGGCCCGCAGAGCCAGCGAGAGGATGACGAAGGCGACGGCCGCCCACATCAGCGCCCAGAAGATGGCGGGGATGCCTGTGGCCGCCTGCATGTTGCCGGCGTCGGTGTGCGCGCCCGTGCCGAGCGAGAGCACGGCGAGGTCGCGCAGGTTGAAGATGGCGTTTAAGACACACTGCACGGCGAGGAAGCTGACGAGGAAGCTGGCCGCGGGGCGACTGAGAAACCGGGCCGCCGCGACGAGGCCGACCGTGATGAGTCCGCCCGAGAGAATCGTGAACGGGCTGAAGGAGAAGTTCGTGAGCGGCACGAGGAAGCCGAAGACGACCGTGAGGGCCGTGATGACCGCCGCCGAGCCGTAGAGCACGACGGACGATTTCACCCGGCGACGCACGAGCCACAGCAACATCGCGCCGAAGGCCATCGCCCCGAGGTAGCCCGCGCTCGAAATGAAAAAGCCTGAGAAGAAGCCGCCCGGCGCGACCCACGTCTCGGTCAGCCCGCTCGTGTCGAGCGAGACGCTGAGGCTGCGCACGGAGTTGCCCGTGAGCACGGCGGCGAGCGCGTGGCCGCCCTCGTGGATGAAGGTGACGAAGAGCTGGAACGGGTAGGTCAGAACCCACGCGTAGGGGATGAACCAGAGGGCGACGCTCAGGCCAGCGGCCAGAAGCAGCGCGCGCACCTGCGGGCGCGCGTCCCGCGCGATTTGAATCTTCATCTTTGGAAAATCTCCACTCGAAAGAACTCAAACATTTCTCGCTGTGGTGTACGACATTCTACGACGAAGCGTTCCGTGGCGCAATAAGCAGTTGCTTTTCAACCTGTTACGTCATTGACGACTCTTACCTGTGTGCGTGATGCCTGCCCGGCCGTCGGGATTCGAGCCTCGTAGCCGCAACATTCGCGCCGGCGAGGAACGCTTTCGCCTCCTCGATCTCGGGCCTGACGCTATCAGCCTCGCGGCACAGCGCCATGAGCTTAGCGTAGTAAATCTTCGCCCGCTTCTGATCTGCCGCGAGCCGGGCCGCGCGCGCCGCGCCGTAAAGCCCATTGAAGCGATTGGGCGCGCTGCGAAGCGAGGTCTCGAACTCCTGCAAGGCCGTAGGCCGCTTCAACTCCAGTAGTAGCTCGCCTAGCTGCTCGCGCGCCGGAAGAATCGTCCCCGGCGTCACGGGGTGTTTTTCAGTCGCGTCGTCCAACTCGGCCGCCGCGCGCATCAGCCGGAGCGCTTCTTCATGTTTGCCCTCGGCGTGCGCCAGCCAGCCCGAAGCAACCTGATGCTTGATCTCGACCTGTGTGGCCCAATCGTAATCACCTTTAACTTTAACGAGCGCCTGCCGGATGGCCGCCAACTTCTCGACCTCCTGTCGAGCCGAAGCCGTATCGCCGGTGCGCGCCGCCCCGACCGCGCGCGCAAAGTGGATGTGGGCTTCGGCCCAGCGGAAGCGCTGCCAGGGAAACGTTCCCAAAGTCCCGGCGGGCAATGGCAACCTGGCCGCTTCGTTCCATTGCCGCCGTTCGAGCGCGAAGCGTGCGGGGATGGCCGTGGAGGCATAGGCCACCTTGAAATTCTCCGGCTCGGCTCTCTGAATCTTCTTCAACTCATCGAGCACGCCCTCCGCCTGTTTGTCCTGCGCGCCTTGCAGGTAGGCGTAAGCGAGATAGTCCATCGCATGAAACTGCTCATCCCACACGCCGGGCAGACGGTTTCTGACGGCGTGAGCCTTCGCCGCCGCTTTGGCGTCGATGTTTGAGCGTATCGCTTCTCGCCACAAGCCCAGCCGCGTGAAAATATGTGAAGGCATGTGCAGGGCGTGGGCTGATGCGGGCGCGATCTTCGCATAGCTCCGCGCGGCGGGCAGCGCCAGATGAGCCAGCGCCGGGTAGTCGTAGCCATGTATGAGGTAGTGAGTGACCCCCGGATGCTGCGGCTCACGCGCCAGCACGCGATTCAAAATCCGCGCGGCCTTCTTTTCGTTGGCATAGCCCTTATCGTTCGCCATCATCCCCGTCGCGACGAGCGACAGCGCATGGAAGACGCCGGCCTCACGGTCTGACGGGTGGCGCCGGTAAAGCCGCTCCATCGCTTCACTGTAAGCGAACGCGCGCGTCCGATGATCGAGCTTGTCGGAGTCTTTGTAAAAAACCTCTATCGCCGCGATGTAATCTCGCTCGCGTCCGGTTAGTGAGCCGGCGGCCTTTGCCTTTTCGATGGCGCTCAATCCCTTCTTCAACTCCGCCGCGCTCGGCGGCGCCCAGATGGGATGGTAGTTGCTCATCGCGATGCCCCAGTAACCCATGCCGCATCGCGGGTCGGTGACGGTGACTTCGTTGAACACCTTCTCCGCCTCTTCATACTCGAAAGAATGGAGCCAGGCGACGGCGCGATTGAATTGCTTCCTGGCCTGTGGGTTGCAGGAGACGTTGAAGTTGACCCGCCCGAGCTTTTCTGAAGGTTCGTGTTGATGCTCGTGCGCCTCTTGCGCTCTGGCAGGCGGGGTGCGACAGAGAAAGGCGAGGAGAGTGGCCGCGGCTAATGATGCGACGAGCGGAAGAGTGCGTTTCACAGGTTCTTCTCCTTTGGGGGAAGCGGAAGGGCGAGGGGCGGTAGAGCGTCTAAACCAAAACTCAAAGCTCTCTTGTCATAAATACGCTATACGGGTCTTCAACATAATCCGCAAACGGCTCGCAGTATGTAAAGCCAAAATTAGCGTAGAGTTGACGGGCAGGCGCGAAAGCTTCCATCGATCCCGTCTCTAAACTTACCCGGCTGTAACCACGGCGTCTGGCTTCTTCAAGGATGTGACTGAGAAGATTTTTCGCCACGCCCTTCCTAAGATGTGACGAAGAAGTCCGCATGGATTTGATTTCGGCATGTCGAGAGTCCAGCTCCGTGAGTGCTCCACAGCCGAGCAGTTCGCCGTTTTCCCACACGGTCCAAAACGTAACTTCCGGCCGGCGTAATGCCTCAATATCGAGGGCATGCACACTCTCCGGCGGCGAGTGTAGCGCCATGCTCCGAAGATGTTCCTGCAACAGTTCATGTATCTCGGAGCCTCTGAGATCGTCTATTTCGATTTGCATGAGAAACTCCACTTATTGAGTGGCGAATTTTCATCACACAACGCCGAACGCCGGGCCATGTGGCGTGCCGGGAATGGTCAGCCTGTTCGCCTGCTACGTGCCGCCGTCATGCTACTTTCTTCCAGATGATCGAATAGCGCCACAGTAAATGTTTCCTCACCTCCGCGCCGGGAAGCATGTCCCCACAAACCTGATGGACCTGAGCCATGGTGAGATAAGAATCGTGCCGCCCGTGCTCAGCCCATGCTTCGCGAACATGGCGGGGCGCCATCACCCGACCGTGCCTGATCAGCTTCAATCCCATACTCACCGGCGCCGCCAATGCGCTGGTGAGCGCGTCAACCAGTCCCTCATTTTGAAACAAATCGAGAATCAGTAGAACCCCGTTGACCTTCAGGGCGCTCTTAATCTTCGGCAGCACCTCCGTCATGGGCAGATGATGTAGAGTGGCGACCGTCGCAATACAATCGAACCTTTCAGCCGGAAGCTCTCGCGTCATCACGTCGGCGACCTGAAAATCAATGTTCGGAAACGACGCTGAGCGTTCTCTGGCAATGCGGATCATGTTCGGCGATAGATCGAGTGCGAGCACGCGCTCTGAAGACTTCGCCAGAAGGCGTGAGAAGACGCCCGCGCCGCAGCCGATGTCCAGCGACTCCCGGCAGGGTGACGGGACACGGCGCAACAGGAAATCATGGTATTGGCTGCTGTGATCCCACTCTTCGCCGGAGAGCAGCGCGAGGCGATCAAAATCTGTCCGAATGGTAGACATTGTTTCAGCCATAGAGGCCATCTAACGCTGGAATTGACCCGCCGCGGCGCCAGTCCACGCACACGAACCATGCTACTGGTCTGCTCGATACACATCCGTACTCATGTATCTCAGACCGGAATCCACCATCAGTGTGACCACTGTAGCCTCGGGGCCGAGACGTTCGGCGACGCGAAGGGCGGCGAGAACGTTGAGGCCGGATGAAGTGCCGGCGAAGATGCCCTCTTCGCGCGCTAAGCGGCGGCACATCTGTATAGCTTCTTCCGTCGAGTCCGTCAGGATTTCATCAACCTCGTCCGGCTTCCAATGCGGCGGGATGAAGCCGATGCCGATGCCCTCGATCTTGTGTGAGCCGGGCGACTTGCCGGACAACACCGCCGTTTCGGACGGCTCCACGGCGGCGACATGGAGTTCAGGCTTGTGTTGACGCAGAGCTTTCGCCGCTCCGTGAAGGGAGTGAGCGGAGCCTACCGAATGGACAAAGGCGTCAACCTCTCCGTCTGTTTGCTCCCAGATTTCTTCACCCATCGAATAATAGCCGGCGGCGGCATCTTGATTACTAATCTGGTTAACCCACCAGTGTCCGGGTTGCTGACTGATGCGGTGGGCGGTGTCGATCATGTCTTTAATCAGCTTCTCGTTAATCTTCTTGTTGTCGCTCGGAAGACAGGTTACCTGAGCGCCGAATGCCTGCATGGTTCGTATCTTTTCTTCGCTGAAGGCGTCCGAAGTGACGATCTGAAGACGATAGCCTTTCGCCGCGCAAACCATCGCCAGCGAGATTCCCGTTGAGCCGCCCGTGTACTCGACGACGGCGCCGCCGGGTTGCAAGCGCCCGCTCGCTTCCGCCGCTTCGATAACGGCTTTGGCCATCCTGTCTTTCATACTGCCGGTCGGATTCGCCCATTCCAACTTTGCTAAAACGCGTGCGGAGCCGGGCGGCACAATCTTCCGAAGCGGGACAATCGGCGTGTCGCCAATGGAGTCGAGAATGTTAGAAGCAATGTTCATAACCTTTAAAGCCGTGAATGGTAAATAGTAAATCGTGAATCGTGCTTGAGGCAGGATCAACTTGAATGGCGAGTCGCAGGTCGGAGTATGGGCAATCGATTGACGATTTACCATTCACGATTTACGTCCTCTGCATCTCCCGATGCAGCCACGCCTTCGCGCGCCGCCACTCGCGCGTGACCGTGTCGGAGGAGACCTTCAACACCTCGGCCGCCGCTTCGACGGGGAGGCCGCCGAAGTAGCGCGAACTCCACGACACGGCCTTTTGCGCTCGTCGATCTCCGAGAGCGCGGCGAGCGCCGAACGGTCGCCGTCCGACCACGCGGCCAGCAGCTCCTTCATGCTCGGCGGCGAGTCGGGGGACGATTCCTCAGAATCACTCACTTCATCTTTCATCCCTCATCCCTCATCCCTCGCCCCTCATCCCTGCCTCTTCCAGTCGCCCGACTTGCCGCCGGTCTTCTCTTCGAGACGCACGTCGGTGATCTGGATTCCCTTGTCGAGCGCCTTGCACATGTCGTAGACGGTGAGCGCGGCGACCGCGGCGGCCGTCAGCGCCTCCATCTCCACGCCGGTCTGCGCGACGGTGGACGCTTCGGCTTCGATGTGGACGCCGTCGTCTCGAATCTCGGCGCGCACGTCGGCGTGCGTGAGCGGGAGCGTGTGGCAGAGGGGGATGAGGTCGGCCGTGCGCTTGGCGGCCATGATGCCGGCGAGGCGGGCCGTCTCCAGCGGGTCGCCCTTCGGAGTGCGCCGCTCGCGCAGGGCCGCCACGGTCTCCGGCGACATCAAGACGCGCGCCGAGGCGCGTGCGCGCCGCGCGCTCAGTGCCTTCGCGCCCGTGTCCACCATCCGCAGGCGTCCCTCTTCGTCCACGTGAGACAGCTCGCTCATGGGGTGAGAGTAAAACCGATTAGACGTGCGCGAAGCAAGCCCTGCCGCACGCGGCGCGCGCCGGTCTTTTTTTACGCAAGAATGTCTGGCGAAAGTGTGTCTGGAAAAAAGGTGAGGCGGCGCAATCCGCGCGCGTGTCGTCCCGCGTAATTCTGGCAGGCTAAGGAATCCAAAACTGAGAAAGGTTTAAGCAATGAAAAAACTACTGTTCGCTATGGTCATGACGTGCGTCGGCCTCGGCATCTCCGCCGCGGAAGTTTCGGCGCAGCAGAATCCGATGGTTGGCGGAGCGGCGATGTACAAGAGCAAGAACATCGTCGAGAACGCTTTGAACTCGCCGGATCACACGACGCTCGTCGCCGCCGTCAAGGCCGCCGGCCTCGTCGAGACGCTCGCGGGCAAGGGGCCGTTCACGGTCTTCGCTCCGGTCAACTCCGCTTTCGACAAGCTCCCCGCCGGGACGGTCGAAACGCTGCTCAAGCCCGAGAACAAGGATATGCTCACGCAAATCCTGACCTACCACGTCGTCCCCGGCAAAATGGACGCCAAGAAGATCATGAGCGCCATCAAGAAGGGCGGCGGCACGGCCTCTTTCAAGACCGTCAGCGGCAACACCCTGACGGCGTCGATGAGCGGTAACATGGTTGTGCTGCGCGACGAGAAGGGCGGGATGTCCACCGTCACCATCGCCAACGTGATGCAGTCGAACGGCGTCATCCACGTCGTTGACACCGTGCTCATGCCCGGCGAGAAGATGATGATGTCCGACGGTATGAAGAAGACGATGTAACGTCTCTTCGAGACAAAAAAATTCAAGGGGCGCCTCGTTCAAAAGACGGGGCGCCCCTCATTATTTTTCGGCGAGACTGTTTTGCGTGCGCCCTCCCTCACGGTCGGGCTTGCGGCCCCGGATGTGCCTCAAGGCGGAAGCCCGACCGTGAGGGAGGGCGTTCAGATGCCACACTCAAATGTCATCCATAATAAACGCGCCGTCCGTCAAACGGGCAGGCGCACTAGCTGGACGACGCTTCCGGCCTCGACCTCACGAACATCCGCGGCGACGATGACGAGCGCCTCGGCGCGCGCGAAGGCGACGAAGTCGGACGAGCCGCCCCACTTCAGCGGCTCCGCCATGAGCCGGCCATGTTCGTCTGTGAACAAGCGCGCGGGCAGGTAACTCGTTCTCTCGACCGTGCCGCGCGTCCGGCGCGAGAGCACCCCGCGCTCCTCTTTGAGCATGGGTTCGAGCGCGCCCTGCATCGCGCGCAGCGCCGTGCGCGCGAACAGGTTGAAGGTGACGGAGACCGAGACGGGATTGCCGGGCAGCCCGAACAGGAGCGTCTGCTTCGCGCCCGGCAGGCGCGCGAAGACGCTCGGCTTGCCCGGCCGCAGCGCGACGCGCTCGAAGAAGACCTCCGCGCCGAGGGCGCGCATCGACGCCTTCGTGAAATCGTAGCGCCCCATCGAGACGCCGCCCGAGAGCACGACCACGTCGGAGCGCGTCGATGCGTCGGCGATCAGTCTTTGCAGCAGCTCCGGCTCGTCGCCCGCGAAGGGCATCTGCTCCACCACCGCGCCGGCGAGCGCGGCGTAGGCGGCGAGCGAGTGAGTGTTCGAGTCGCGAATCTGGTCGGCGCCGGGCCGCTCGTCCACGCGGACAAGCTCGGCGCCCGTCGCGAGCACGGCCACGCGGGGGCGTCTTCGCACGGACACCTCGGCGTAGCCGAACGAGGCGAGGGCGGCCACGCTCGCCGCACCCACCTCCTCGCCCGCGCGCAACACCACCGCGCCCTTTTTGATCTCACTCGCGCGCGGGACGAAGAACTGCCCCGGCACGGTCGCGCGCATGATCTCGACTTCGTCGCCGCCCTCTGACTCGCGCGCGAGCTCGACCTGCTGCACGCCGTCGGCTCCCGTGGGCAGCGGCGCGCCCGTCATGATACGCACGGCCTCGCCCGCCCGAAGCGTCCCACGCCAGCCCTGCCCGGCCGCCGCCTCGCCCACGACGCGCAGACGCGCCGGGAGTTGTGCAAGGTCTGTCGAGCGCACGGCGTAGCCGTCCATCTGCGCGCGGTCGAACGGCGGCAAGTCCGTGTCGGCCACGACCGGCTCGGCCAGCACGCGGCCCGGCGCTTCGCGCAGCGCGACGCGCTCGGCGTCGAGGGCTTCTGTCTTCTCCAGAACGATGCGGACGGCTTCGGCGACGGGAATCATAAGCGGCGGGAATTGTAGCAGAGCGGGAAAGCATGGACGCCTGAGCCGCAACGCGCGCGCCGCGGCTCAGGCGTCCGCGGGCGGTGCTTCAGAAAGCGCGCGCTCCGCGGGCGCGGAGTTGCGGCGGAAGCCTTCAAAGAGGATGCCGCCGAATTGCTCCAACACTTCCTCGACGAGCGTGATGACGGGCGCGGGTTGCTTCTCCACGAAGAGGGCCTCGAAGGCGTTGCCGAAACGTTCGGCGAAGCCGGCGTCCACTTCCCGCAGACGACGTGGGATAGTCTTGCTGTGCGCCGTCCCGAGATTTTGGGAGAGCAGGAAGAAGTCGGCGAGGTCGGCGTAGAGAAACGTGCCCGAGGCGACGAGTTCTTCGGGCGTGCGCGGGTAGCGTATGTCGTCCACCCAGTCGCTCAGGCGGTAGCGCCGGCGCATCAGCTCGGCCGCGTCCCAGCGCGGCGGCCCGGCCTCCAAAAGCTCCGCCGCGCTGCGCTTCACCCCGGCGGAGAACTCGCTCGCCCCAGGTATCTCGATGCCTTCGGTCACCATGCGCATGAGCGAGGGGATGCCGCGCCGCCGGTCGGACTCGAAATGGTAGCGCAGCGTCTCGGGATCATGGACGAAGGTCTCGACGGGCCAGCCCGCGTGGAAGAACGCCTCGCGGTAGGCGTGGGGCAGGCGCTCGTAGACAACGACGAGGTCGAGGTCGGAAGCCGGCGTCGCCTCCCCGCGCACGACCGACCCGGCGAGAAAGATGACGCGCGCGCCGTCGTACCTCTCGGCGAAAATTGCGCGCGCGGCCCGTTCGGGTTTGATTCTTTCCGTATGCATCAAGTGTCCAACGACTGAACATCTCCACAGAAATTTTTGCCACTGATACTCTTGCATAGGAAGGCGAGAGAGTTCCAGCACGGGATGCTCGTCTCTCGCCCTCTAACGCCGGAATTGAGCCGCCGCGTATGCGAACAGTACCGCGAGCGGAAGCCTCGCGGGTCACGCGCATGCGCGGCGGGCCTCTCATCGTAGGCCGCACCCGCGAGGCTTCCGCTCGCGGTACTGTACTTCTAACAGCGGGTTTTTGAAGTCACGGCGCGCCCAGCCGCTTGACGACTTCAAAAACCTGTAGCTTGTACTTCAGTATCGGATGGCGTAAATTACTCTCCTAATATTTACGAGTTGCCGCCTCAGCGACGGGCGTTCGCCGTGGGAACGGCCGGGCGACATTCAAACCTCCCCCTCTAACCCGGGCAGCTTCGTCCCGGTAGCCTCCTCCGGCATGGGTTCCTGCTCGCACAGTGACCCGGTTAATAATCTTTCTCCCGCTGCCGCCTCAATCGCCAAGCAGCGGTGCATACCCCCGACAGGTATGACAAGGAGATCAGACCTCAGACTCATCGTCACCTTCGCCCTCCTCACGTTCTTACTTACGGCGGGGGTGATTCTGGCGTGGGAAAATTTGCTCCTCCCGCCCTTCTATTCGTGGGTTGACGCGCGCTACCCCGGCGAGGCCAACGTCCAGACGCGCTGGAACATCCAGCAGCGGGTCGAACACTTTTTCATCTCGATCACGGTAGACGTGGTGGTCGTGACGTTGCTGGTCGGCATGTTGCGCGCTCAGCAACGCCGGCTGGCGCAAAGCGAAGGGCGCTACCGGTCGCTCTTCGAGCACGCCCGCGACGGCATCGGCGTCGTCCACGCGGGGAGCCGCCGGCTGATCGAGGCGAACTCCAAATTCTGCGAAGTGCTCGGTTGTAAGCCGCCAGAGGTAATCGGGCGTAAGCTCGACGAGTTCCTTCGCACGCCAGACGCTCCGCGGCCTCCCCTCATCTCGGAGTTGCTTGACAGCGGGAAGTCGGGCGAGGGCGAGATGTCCATCCTGACGGCCGGGGGCGCTTCCTTGCCCGTCTCCTTCTCCTTCCACTCGCTCTCGACCGAGGGCGAGGAAGAACTGCTCACCCTGATCATCCGCGACCTGTCGTCGCGCAAGCGGCTGGAGGCGGAAAACGAGGAGATTCAGCGGCAGCTCTTCCAGTCGTCGAAGCTGGCCTCGCTCGGCGAGCTGTCGGCGGGCGTGGCGCACGAGATCAACAACCCGCTCAACGGCATCATCAACTTCGCGCAGTTGCTCAAGGACGAGCCGGCGCCGCGTTCGGAGTTTGAGCAGCAGATGATCGACGGCGTCATCGACGAGGGGGAGCGCATCGCGCAGATCGTGCGGGGGCTGCTGACCTTCGCCCGCAACGACTCGCAGGAACTGCACCGCGTCCGCCTTGAGGACGCGGTCAAGGCATCCGTCGCGCTCTTCGGCCGCCAACTGGAGAAGGACGGGATTCGGGTCGAGGTCGAATTCGCGGCCGATCTGCCGCCGATGCGCGCCGACGCTTCGCGCCTGCGTCAGGTTGTCGTCAACCTCATCAGCAACGCCCATCACGCCCTCCGTGAGAAGCCGCCCCGTGCCGGCGAGCAGAAGGTCTTTCGCATCTCGGCGCGGCGCGTCGTCGCGGCCGCCGGCGTAGTCGTCCGCACGGAGTTCTACGACAACGGCGCCGGCATCAGGCGTGAGGATTTGGGCAAAGTCTTTGACCCGTTTTTTACGACCCGCCGCGAAACCGGGGGCACGGGCCTCGGCCTGAGCATCACCTTCGGGATCATCCGCGACCACGGCGGGACGATCACGGTCGCGAGCGAAGAGGGGAAGTTCACGCGCTTCACGATGGACTTGCCCGCGGCTGGAGCTTACGAGATCGAGGGGGTCGAGTATGTTTAGGGTGCTGCTGGTCGATGACGAGCCGAGTCTGCGCTTTACGATGTCGGAATTCCTGAAGCGGGACGGCTACGAGGTGCGCGCCGTCTCCGACTACGCCGAGGCGGCGGCCGTTGGGAACGAGCACGTGGACGTGGCGGTCGTGGACGTTAACCTGCCGGGCGGGAGCGGCGTTGACCTCCTGCGGCAGTTCAGCGGTCGCGAGCCTTACGTCCCCGTCATCATGATCACCGGCGAGCCGACGCTCTCACTCCTGCCCGACATCGTGCGGGCCGGCGCTTACGACTTCATCGCCAAGCCCGTGGTCAAGGACGTGTTGCTCAGGGCCGTCGCGCGCGCCAGCGAGAAGAAGCGGCTGACGGAAGAGAAGGGGCGGCTTGAGCAGGAGGTCAGGCGGCACGCCGAGGAATTGGAGACGCGGGTCGCCGAGCGCACGGCGGAACTCCTCGCGGCGCACACGCGGCTCGACCGCCAGGAGAAAATCGCCTCCCTCGGCCGCATCGCGGCGCAGGTGGCCCACGAAGTGAAGAACCCGCTCGCGGGGCTGCTGCTTTACTCGATGCACCTCAGAGACAGGGTCGCCGCCAAGCTGCCCGATGACGAGTTGAGGCTCATCGACAAGATCATCGAGACGACTCGTTACATGGATCGCACGTGCGAACAAGTCCTCGACTTCGCGCGCCCCATCAGCCTCACGCCGCTGCCCGCCGACCTCAACCTCATCGTCGCCGACGTGCTGCACATACTTGAGCCGCAACTGGCGGCCGGGGCGATTGAGAGACGTCTGGAACTCGGCGAGCCGGAAGTCGCGGGCGTGCTCGACCAGACCTCCATCCGCGGCGCCCTGACGAACCTCATCCTCAACGCCGTGCAGGCCATGCCCTCGGGCGGCACGCTCGCCGTCAAGACCTTGAGGGCGGACGGCGCGCTCAAGGTGGAAGTCTCCGACACGGGCGTCGGCATGAACGAGGAACAGTTGGGAAACATCTTCGAACCCTTCTACTCGACCAAGAGCCGGGGCCTCGGGCTGGGCATGCCTTACGTCAGGAAAGTCGTCGAGGAGCACCGGGGGACGATTCAAGTCGAGAGCCGCCCATCGGCGGGGACGACCATCCGGGTCTCCCTGCCGGTGGGCGCGGAGGGAGTTTCAGCATGAGCCGCCAACGAATTCTCGTGGTTGATGACGAGGCGAGCGTCGCGGGCGCGCTGGAGCTGATCCTCGGCGAGCAGGGTTACGAGGTGAGTACGGCGCCGACGGTGCGCGAGGCCGAGGCGCTGCTCGCGGGCCGCCCCTTCGACCTCGCGTTCGTTGACCTGCGCCTGCCCGACGACGACGGCATCGGCCTCCTCCAACGCATCAGGGGCGACGCGCCCGATACGCAAGTGATCCTGATGAGCGCGCACGGCTCGCTCGACATCACCATCGAGGCCATCAAGCGCGGGGCCTTCTATTACGTCGAGAAGCCCTTCACGCCCGAACAGGTGGTGATGTTGGCGAAGCGCGCGCTCCAGTTCGAGGAGATTAGACGTGAGAACCGGCTACTGAAGAGCGCGCTCGGGGGCGACGGCGACGACTTCGGCCTCGTCGGCAATCACGCGAAGATACGACAGGTGCGCGCCGCCATCCGCACCGCCGCGCCGTCTGACGCCTCCGTCCTCATCGAGGGCGAGTCGGGCACGGGCAAGGAGCTGATCGCGGCGGCCCTGCACAGCCAGAGCGCGCGCTCTCGCGGCCCCTTCATCCGCATCAACTGCGCCGCCATCCCCTCGGAGCTAATCGAGTCGGAGCTGTTCGGCTACCGCCGCGGCGCTTTCACCGGGGCGGATCGCGACAAGCGGGGCTTAGTTGAGGCCGCGGCGGGCGGCACCCTGCTCATGGACGAGATCGGCGAGATGCCCGTCTATCTCCAGACGAAGCTGCTGCGCGTCCTTCAGGAGCGCAGGGTGCGCCGTCTCGGCGACGAGCAGGAGTTCGACGTGGACTTCCGCCTCGTCTCGGCGACCAACCGCGACACGGCGCAGATGGTCGCCGAGGGAACGCTACGCAAAGACCTCTACTTCCGCATCAGCACCGTCCGCATCAAGATGCCGCCCCTGCGCGAGCGCCTCGACGACCTCGTCGTGCTGGCCGAACGGTTCCTGCTGCGCTACGCCGAGAAGTATCAGAAACGCCTGCGCGGCATCTCGACCGCGGCTCTCTCGCTGCTTACGCGCTACGACTGGCCGGGCAACGTCCGCGAGCTGGAGTCGGCCGTCGAGCACGCCGTCCTCTTCGCGCAGGAAGAGCAGATCATGCCCGAAGACCTGCCCGAGCAGCTCCACGACGTGCGCGCCGCCAGCTTCCGCTGCGTCATCCCGCCCTATGTGACGATGGAAGAGATCGAACGCGAAGCCATCGCGCAGACGCTCGAACGCACCGGGGGAAACGTCAAGAAGACCGCGCAAATCCTCAGCTACCACCGCCCGACGCTCTACCGCAAGCTGAAGAAGTTCGGCCTCCTGCGCGACGACCTGACTCACGCGCAGGCGGACGTAGCCCGCGGGGAGTAGACCGGTCTACTTTCCGGGCGCGCCCTCCATCCCACAAATCACCACACGCGGCATGCTCGCCCGAATGGGCACGACGGTTGCCACTGTTCATTCGTCGCCGGAAGGCGGGCGAGACGGGGAAACACGCATTGACGGGTGTGCGATTACTCCCCCCGCGGACATCCAGGCACGTGATGGGAAAAACGGAAATACTGATCATCGACGACGAGCGGAGCGTGGCCGACGCTCTCAAGGTGATCCTTGAGAGCGAAGGCTTCGACGTGACGCTGGCGGCGAGCGGGCGCGACGGTATCGAGCGCGCAAGGCAGGAAAAATTTCGCCTGGCGATTACCGACTTGCGCCTCCCGGACATGTCGGGTCTGGAAGTTTTGCAGACACTCCGGGCGGAAAACCCCGGCCTCCGCGTCATCCTCACCACCTCCTACGGCACGCCGAAAATCCTGGCCGAGGCGATAGGGTTTGGCGCGGAGGGCACACTGGATAAACCCTTCGCCCCTTCGGAAATCGTTCGCCTGATAACCTCCGTGCTTGAGCGCACGCCCGACGCTCGGTCGTGATCGGGCGTCGGGCCGCGCGCCGCGCTCCCGAGCTGATGAACGCTCGTCGCCGACCGCCCCTCAGCCATGCTCTCGACGACGGGCGCGTCAGCGTGTGCCGGGTGATTCGCACTGAGGCAATAGCAGCGGCCCGTGTTTCACGGTAAAACACACTCGCCGGAATAGTCCCGCCGCCACGCTCGGAAACGCCCGCGATTACAGTCGCCAGGAAAAAAAATATCAGGCATGATGGTTGCTCTAAGGTAGCTTGCTGTTATCAGTCGAAGGCCGTCGGCGTCACCCTTCTCCCTCAAGCGGCGAGTTCGAAGCAAGTACGCGGCGACCACCGGACGTAACCAGCGAAGCCGGGCCATCGCCGTGCGCGCCGCTCAAGAGGAGTGCAGCGGTCGGCCCCTACACACGCTCGCCCTCGCCGCCCGACAATCACGAACCGTCTCTGATAGAACCACAACGATGAAGAAGAGAAGCCACATACTGCTCACCGCGGCGCTGCTCCTTTGCTCGCCGGCACTCACTTCCACCACGACGCGCGCGCAGGAGGACAAGACGGCCCCCGACGCGAAGGCGTCAGTTCAGAAGGACGCGAAAGTCGCTCCCGTGGCGACGCCCGCGCCCGTGCGCGGCCCGCAGAAGATCGTGAAGGATGGGGTCGAAGTCGAGTTCACGATTGAGCCGGTGACGCCGTCGGGCGCTTCGCCCGAACTGTTGGCCGGGCAGGACGCCGTCGTGCGCTTCCGCGTCCGCGACACGGCGACCGGAACTCCGCTCTCCGGCGTCAGGCCCTCGGCCTGGATCAACCGGCGCACCGGGTCGGCGCCGCCCGACGCCCAGCAGTGCCGCGAGCTGATCCAGTCGTACCTGCAAGGCTCCCTGCGGGCGCGCCCCGACGTTGACCTCAACGCCTACTACATCCTCGCCCTCAACGAAGAGCCGAACCTCTCAGTCATCGACCCGCTGCTCGGCTTCGGCGGCAGTAAGCTCGTCACGCTCGTTTTCCTCAAGAGTCCCGGCGCCGACTGGGCGCTCACCGCCGACCGCTCGCGTCTTTTCGTCAGCATGCCCGCGGCCGGCCTGGTAGCCGTCGTGGACACGACGACGTGGAAGGTCGTCGCGGACGTGAGCGCGGGCGCGAGGCCGACGCGCGTCCGCTTGCAGCCGGACGGGAAGTATCTATGGGTCGCCAACGACGCGGAGGGAGCGGGCGCGTCGGGCGGCGTCACGGTCATCGACACGGCGAGCTTGAAAGTCGCGGCGAGCATTCCCACGGGCGCGGGCACGCATGACCTCGCCTTCTCGGAGGACAACCGCGCGGCCTTCGTCACCAACCGCGACGAGGGCACGCTCTCAATCATCGACGTGCGGAAGCTCGAAAAGGTGAAGGACATCAAGACCGGCGCGCCCGCCTCGGCGCTCGCCTTCTCGCCGCTGAGCAAGGCGCTCTACGTGGCCAACGAGACGGACGGGAGTCTCAGTGTCGTTGACGGCCAGAGCTACGAGTTGCGTGCGCGCATCGCGGCGCAGCCCGGTCTGCGCTCGGTGCGCTTCGCGCCCGGAGGCCGCTGGGGCTTCGTCCCGAACGCAACCCGCTCGGTCGTCCACATCTTCGACGCCTCCACCAATCGCCTCGTCCACGACGTTCCCGTAGGCAAGACGCCCGATCAGGTCGCCTTCACCGACGCTTTCGCCTATGTCCGCTCGCTCGGCGCCGAGGAGGTGTCGGCGATCCGCCTGAGCACGGTCGGCAAGGAGCCGGACGTGGTGAAGTTCCCCGGCGGGCAGGCCGCGCCGGGCACGTCGCGCAGCGAGGCGCTGAGCGCCGACGCCTTCGTCCCCGCGCCCGAAAGCAGCACCATGCTCCTCGCCAACCCGGCCGACCGGATGATTTACTACTACTCCGAGGGCATGGCCGCCCCGATGGGCAACTTTCAGAACTACAAGCGCGAGCCGCGCGCCATCAAGGTCGTTGACCGAAGCTTGCGCGAGGAGTCGCTGGGCAACTATGCGACGACCCTGCGGCTGCCGGCCGACGGAATTTATAACGTCTCTCTCCTGATGGATTCGCCGCGCGTCGTCCACTGTTTCGAGGCGACGGCCAAACCGAACCCGGCGATGAAGCAGGAGCAGAAGACCGCGCTCCGCGTCGAATATCTCAACAAGGAACAGCCGGCGCTCCGTCCCGGCGCGAGCTACAAAATCCGCTTCCGGCTGACAGACGCGGCTACGGGGCAGCCGAAGGAAGACCTGAAGGACGTGCGCGTGCTGTTCTTCCTCTCCCCCGGCATCTGGCAGACTCGCGACTTCGCGCGCTCCGTAGGCAAAGGGATTTACGAGCTGGAGGTCACCCCCCCGCAGGAGGGCGTCTACATGATCTTCGTCGAGAGCCGGTCGCAGGGGGTTTCGTTCAGGCATTTGCCCCACCTCACCTTGTCGGCGGACGCCGCGCCGCCCGGAAGCTCACAGTGACCGCGGCCCGTTGACTTCAGACGAGGTAGGCCGTGCGAGCCTGATGGTGAACTGCAAAGTTCCGGCGACGCCCGGCAAGAGTGTGGACTTCGGAGGAAGGAAAGATGAACAGTAAGACTTTATCTTCGTTCGCGCGTCGCGCGTCGCTCGTGCTGGCGGCGGCGCTCGTGGCCGGCGCGAGCGACGCGCCCACGGTTCGCGCGCAGAAGAAGAAGAAGCCGCAGCCCGCGCGGGTCGAGTCGCCGGAGGCGTCCGCGCACTACTCGTGCCCGATGCACCCGTCGATCAAATCCGCGAAACCCGGCAGGTGCCCCAAGTGCAAGATGGAGCTGCGTCTGACGAAAGACGAGCCAGCCGAGGCGAAGACCGTGATTGCGAAGACGCCGACGCCGGCCGCATCCGACTCGGTGTCCGGCATGAACATGCCCGACACCGAGCTACTCGATCAGGACGGGCGCAAGGTGCGCTTCTACACCGACCTCGTCAAAGACAAGACCGTCGTCATCAATTTCATCTTCACCACCTGCACGACCGTCTGCCCGCCGCTCGGGGCGACGTTTGCGCGCGTGCAGCGCGAGTTGGGAGAGCGCACGGGGCGCGACGTGTACTTCATCTCGGTGTCGGTTGACCCGGTGACGGACACGCCCGAGCGTCTGAAGGCGTGGGGCGCGAAGTTCAAGGCGGGGCCGGGGTGGACGTTTGTGACGGGAGCGAAGCCGCGGGTGAACGAGGTGCTCGCCGCGCTCTCCGCCTCGTCCGCAAGCCGCGAAGACCACACGCCGACCATCCTCATCGGCAACGACGCGAAGCGGCAGTGGACGCGCGCCTACGGGCTGACCGCGCCGAGCAAAATCGTCCAGATTATCAACGACGCGGCCAGTGGCCGCCTCGCATCGAACACGAAATAGTCGAAGCCGCCGAAACAGTCAAAGTAATCGAAGGAGCCGAAGCAATGATAAAGAGAGTTCTACTCGTCGCCGCCGTTTGCCTGTCGCTCGCCTCCACGGCCGCGGCGCAACAGACGGCCAAGCCGCCCGCCCCGCCGCCCGACCCGCACGCGGGCCACGGCGCGCCCGCGCGAGCCGAGCAGGAGCCGACCGTCGCCGCGAAATATTTCACGGACGTGGAGCTTGTGAATCAGGACGGCCAGAAGGTGCGTTTCTACTCGGACGTGCTGAAGGGCAAGACCGTCGTCGTCAACGCCTTCTTCACCACCTGCACCTCCGTCTGCCCGCCGATGAATCGCAGCATGGAGAAGATTCAGGAGGCGTTCGGCGACCGCGTGGGGAAGGACGTTTTCCTCGTCTCCCTCACGGTCGATCCCGCGACCGACACGCCCGTGCGACTCAAGGAGTACGCCGCGAAGTTCCACGCCGGGCAGGGCTGGATGTTCCTCACGGGCAAGAAGGAGAATCTCGACTGGGCGCTCTATAAGCTCGGCCAGTACGTCGAGAACAAGGACGACCACAAGACGGTCATCATCATCGGCAACGAGGCGACCGGCCTCTGGAAGAAGGCGTTCGGGATGGCGAAGGTTGAGGAGCTAATCAAGCTCGTCAAAGAGGTGGTCGATGACAAGGGTGATGGCAAGACTTCGGCCGCCCAGTAAAAACTCCCGACCGCCAACGAGTCCGCGCTTCGGCATGCTTCAAAGTCTCAAACTCACGATCACCCTTCTCGCTCTGGCGTTCTTCGCCGCCTTCACACTCCTCGGCGCTCCGGCCGGAGCTGAGTCGTGGGCCGTGCAGGGCACGACGACGACGACGGCGAGGCCGCAGCCGCTCACCGAGCAGGAGCGGCGCGGGCGCTCCCTCTACCTGCGCGGCGAGAGCGCGTCGGGGAGCGAGATCGTGGCGGTAGTGGGCGAGCTGGACGTGCCGGCCTCGACCATGACCTGCGCGGGCTGCCACGGCGCGCGGGGCGAGGGCAAGACCGAGGGCGGCGTGACGGCCGGCAGCCTCGTCTGGTCGCACCTCGTGAAGCCTTACGGCCACATGCACCCGTCGGGGCGCAAGCACGCCAATCCCTTCACCGAGTCATCGTTCATCCGCGCCGTCTCAAACGGCGTAGACCCGGAAGGCAACGACCTGCTGGCGGCGATGCCGCGCTATCGGATGTCGGCCGCCGACATGGCCGACCTCATCGCCTACCTCAAGCGCATCGAGACCGACCTCGACCCCGGTCTCTCCGACACGAGCCTCCGTGTCGGCGTCGTCCTCCCGGCCAAAGGCGTGCTGGCCGAGACGGGCGCGGCGATGAAAGACGTGCTCGCGGCCTACTTCGACGGCGTCAACAGTCGCGGCGGGGTCTACAACCGAAAGATCGAGCTGCGCGTCGCCGAGGCGGGAGACGACGGCGCGGCGACGGCCGCCGCCGCGCGCGCCTTCGCGCGACAGGAGCAGGTCTTCGCCTTCGTCGGCGGCATCAGCGTCGGCGCGGACGCCGAGCTGGCGGCGCTGGCGCGCGACGAGGAGATTCCTTTCATCGCGCCCTCGACGCTCACGCCGCAGACCGGGACTCCGCCCAACCGTTACGTCTTTTACCTCCTGTCGGGCGTCGCCGAACAGGCGCGCGCTCTGGTCAACTTCGCGGCGTCGCAAAAGGAGTTGAATAAGAAGCGCGCCGCAATCGTCTACACGGAGGGCACGCTCGCCGTCGCGGCCGCCGCGGCCACGGAAGATCAGGCGAAGAAGTCCGGCTGGGCCGGAGTCACAAAGCAAGGGTACAAAGCAGACGGCTTCGACGCCGCGCAGATCGTCCGGCGGCTGAAGCAGGAGGGGGCCGAGTCGGTCTTCGTCTTCGGTGGCGAGGCGTCGGCGCTCGTCAAAGAGGCCGCGGCGCTGGGCTGGACGCCGCACGTTTTCTTCCTCGGTATGATGGCCGGGAGAGACTTCCCCGGCGAGGCGCCGGCCGGCTTCAAGGACAGGGTTTTTCTCTCCTTCCCGACCATCCCGGCCGACGTGACCCCGGCCGGCGTGGCCGAGTTTCGCGCGCTGCAAGAGAAGTACAAATTCGCTCCGCGCCACGTGGCGGCGCAGCTCTCGGCCTTCGCCGCCGCCAAAATCTTCGTCGAGGGGCTACAGCGCGTCGGGCGCGACCTGAGCCGCGAGAGGCTCGTCACGGCGCTCGAAGGCTTCTACGACTTCGAGACGGGCGTCACCCCGCGTCTTACCTTCGGGCCGAACCGGCGGGTCGGGGCGGCGGGCGCTTATGTCGTGACGATTGACCCTGAGAAAAAAGAGTTCGTGCCGGCGAGCGGATGGGTCAAGGCTTACTGAAACGGAATAGAAGGCTCTCCGCCGGAATCACTTCATCGACCGCACTTCATCGACCGTACTTCATCGACCGTTTAGAGGCGGACACACCCCGCCTCTAAACGGTCGTGGGTTATGGTCATCCGCAAATCGCAACCGTGCTCGATAAGCCCGCCTCCAAACCGTAACCAATAAGCTCGAACGAAACCCGCTTCAGTTCAACGACGGACGACGCGCGCGCCCCAACCCGGCGACGGACGTGTGCGCGCGCCCGCCTCGTCTCACCCGCGACGTGATACATGGTGAAACACTACGCGCTCCCTCGTGCCGCACGCTGAAACATCCCCGCCGAGATGTTCAACCTCGAAACTTCATAATCACATAGTTATTGAACCGTAATGAACAGGGCACGGCGCTTGCTAATCGCAACAC
>DASVES010000360.1:0-6104 GCA_036380435.1 Pyrinomonadaceae bacterium
TGCGACAACACGAAGTCCAATCTCGGCACGGTGCAGTTCAGGAGGAAGTACACCAACAACACGGGCGGCCCCATCACGCGCCTGCGTTTCCGCATCACCGAGATCACGACGCTCAACAACCGCCTCGCCACCGAGGCCGACTACCGCGCGCTACACAACACCGGCAATATACTGGTGAGCACCAGCGGCGGGAACGTCACGGTCGAGAGTCTCCAGCTCGAACCGCCGTCCGACGCCGTGACCAACGGTGGCGCTCTCAACTCCACCCTCGCGGCCGGCACCATCACAACCATGACCCCGCTCGCGAACGGGTCTCACATCAACGTCAACTTCCTGTTCGGCGTCCAACAGATAGGCGACTATCGCGTCTTCATCACCATCGAGGCGCTTCCGTAAAAAAAAGGCCGCGGCGTCGCTAGCCGACGCGGCCGTCGCCGGAAGGCGCGCCGCACACCCCTCGCGAGGGTGAGCGGCGCGCCTTCCGCTTTTTTACGAAGGAGTTTCCACGCGGCTCGCACTTCGGGCCCGCGCGCGTCGAAGAAAGCCGCGCGATGTGAGGCCGGTCGCGGCACGCGGAGCCGCGACGGCGCGTCTGCTTGACATGCCCCATCAGCCGACTGTTTAATCCAATTTCTCCTCGGAAAAACGCTGGAAGAAGACGACAAAGATTTCCTGCCGACAGGGAGGTGCCGCTAGAAGTGCCCGCAAGTGAACTCATCTACGATTGGAACACGGTTGAGCCGCAGATGGCCGCGCCGGGGCGCCCCATCAGCTTCGACGACGAGACGCTGCGCGACGGTCTGCAATCGCCCTCCGTCGCCGAGCCGCCCGTCGAGCAGAAGATCGAGCTGCTCCACCTGATGGACGCTCTCCAGATCGACACGGCCGACATCGGCCTGCCGGGCGCGGGCGGCACGCACGCCGCCGGCGTCGAGCGTCTGGCGCGCGAGATCGTCGAGCAGAAATTACGGATTCGCCCGAACTGCGCCGCGCGCACCCATCAGAACGACATCCGACCCATCGCCGAAATCTCGCAGCGCGCCGGAATCGCCATCGAAGCCTGCACCTTCATCGGCTCCTCGCCCATCCGCTTCTACGCCGAGGAGTGGACGCTCGACAAGCTCCTGCGGCTCACGGAGGACGCCGTCACCTTCGCCGTCTCCGAGGGGCTGCCCGTGATGTTCGTCACCGAGGACACGACGCGCGCCGACCCGGAGACCGTGCGCGCCCTCTACACGGCGGCCATCCGCGCGGGCGCGCGCGCCGTCTGCGTCTGCGACACCGTCGGCCACGCCACGCCCGACGGGGCGCGCTCGGTCGTCCGCTTCGTCAAGCGAATCATCGAAGACGAGGGCGGCGGAGTCCGCCTCGACTGGCACGGCCATCAGGATCGGGGCTTGGGCGTCATCAACTCGATTGCGGCGATTGAGGGCGGGGCCGATCAGGTTCACGGCTCGGCGCTCGGCGTCGGCGAGCGCGTGGGCAACACGCCGATGGATCAATTGCTCGTCAACCTGAAGCTGATGGGCTGGATCACGAACGATCTGTCGCGCCTGCGCGAATACTGCGACAAGGCCGCGGAGGCGTGCCAGTGGTCGATACCCGTCAACTACCCGGTCTTCGGCCGCGACGCCTTTCGCACCGCCACGGGCGTCCACGCCGCGGCCGTCATCAAATCCTTCCGCAAGGGCGACGACGAGCTGGCCGACCTCATCTACTCGGGCGTCCCCGCCGGTCTCTTCGGGATGCGGCAGACCATCGAGATCGGGCCGATGAGCGGCAAGTCCAACGTCATCTACTGGCTCGAATCGCGCGGCCTCGACCCCGCCGACGAGCGCGTCCAACGCATCTTCGACCACGCCAAGAGCGCGCACGGCGTGCTCAGCGAAGACGAAGTGATGGGGCTGGTGTGAAGAGAGCTGTCAGCTATTAGCAATTAGCTGTTAGCTCAAGACAGGAGCATCAGCGGCGTCGCCGACGGTTATCGAAACTCTATCGTCCGCTCTAAATTCTGGCTAACGGCTGAAAGCTAACAGCTAACAGCTTCCTTTTATGCGAAAAAACATTTCGAGCGGGACGCGTTGGGAGCCGTTGGTCGGCTACTCGCGCGCGGTGCGCGTCGGCGACGTGGTGCATGTGTCGGGGACGACGGCGACGGATGCTGACGGAAACATCGTCGGCGCCGGGGACGCCTACGCGCAGGCCGTTCAGACCCTGCGTAACATCGAGCGGGCGCTCACGGCCGCCGGCGCTTCGCTGCGCGATGTGGTGCGGACGCGGATGTACGTCCGCGACATCGAGCGCGACTGGGAATCGGTCGGGCGCGCACACGGCGAGTTCTTCGGCGACGTGCGGCCCGCCACCAGCATGGTCGAGGTGAGCCGCCTCATCGACCCCGAGATGCTCGTCGAGATCGAGGCCGACGCGCATGTTAACGCGGCCGACTCGTAAGCGCGCGCCGGCCCGGCCGACATCTGAGCGCGCGCCGGAGCGCGAGCGCGCGAGTCCATTGAAGTTGCCGCCGCCCGCCCGCTCTTAACTCCTATGAACACTTCCGCCGCCGCAGTCTCCGCCGAGCGAGTCGTCTCTGATCTCGTCGCCGACGCGCGCGTCCGGCGAGCCTTCCGCCTCTTCGAGAAGTGCGCGGCCGAGATCGACGCCGAGCACGTCCGGATCTGCGAAGTGCCCGCCCCGCCGTTCGGCGAGGAGGAGCGCGCGAAGTTTCTCGCGGAGAAATTCCGCAACAGCGGCCTCGCCGACGCCGGCCTCGACGAAGAGGGCAACTGCGTCGCCCTGCGCGCGGGAAAAAGTTTGCGCCCGCTGCTCATCGTGAGCGCGCACCTCGACACGGTCTTCCCGGCCGGCACCGACCTCACCGTCCGTCGCGACGGCGCGAAGATGCGCGCACCGGGCGTCGGCGACGACGGCTGCGGACTCGTCGCCCTCGTCGCCCTCCTGCGCGCGCTCGAAGATTGTTCGATAGAAACCGAGGGGTCGCTTTTGTTCGTCGGGACGGTCGGCGAGGAGGGCGAGGGGAACCTGCGCGGCGTGCGCCATCTGCTGACGGCGGGCGAGTGGGCGGGGCAGGTCGATGCCTTTTTGAGTCTGGACGGCCCCGGCGTCGAGCGCATCACGAACGCGGCCGTTGGCTCGCGCCGCCATCGCGTCCTGATGCGCGGCACGGGCGGACACTCCTGGGGCGACTTCGGCGCGGCCAACCCCGTCCACGCGCTGGGCCGCGCCGTCGCGCGCCTCGCGGCCTACCCCGCCCCGCCCAGCCCGCGCACGACCTTCAACGTCGGGCGCGTGCGCGGCGGCGAGGGCGTCAACGTCATCCCGCGCGAGGCCGAGATGGACGTTGACCTGCGCTCGGAGTCGGCCGACGAGCTGGCGCGTCTCGACGCCTTCTTCCGCCGCGCCGCGCGCGAGGCGGCCGACGAGGAGAACGCCGCGCGTCGGCCCGGCACGCCGCCGCTCGAACTCGAAGTGAAACTCATCGGCGACCGACCCGGCGGCGTCACGCCGCCCACGTCTCCGCTCGTCCGTCTCGCCGAGGAAGCGACACGCGCCGTCGGCTCGCGCCCGCAACTCGACTGCTCCTCCACCGACTCCAACCTCCCCATCTCGCTCGGCGTCCCCGCCCTCACACTCGGCAGCGGCGGCGCCTCCGGCAACTCACACACGCACGAAGAGTGGTACGACCCGCGCGGCCGCGACCTCGGCCTCAAGCGCGCCCTCCTCGTCATCCTCGGCACAATCGGTCTGGCCGGCGACGCCTGACAAAACTGCTGGTCGGAGGAGTCTGTCTAAAACACGTGGGCGGCGGCCTTGTCCACAGGCCGCCGCCCACGTTCCCATGTCGTGCGGACGCAGAAGCGGCGGCAAATACAATTGCCGCCGCTTCCCTTTCGGGGTTTAGACTAAAGTACGGGGCCGACCGCTCAGTTGACCGGGATGGTGACCACGGTCGAGCCGGCCTTGCCCGCGGGGAAGCGCTTGCCGCGCGCGACGCGGACGGCCGTCCCGCCGAAGGCTTCGGCGCCGGGACTCGCGCCCGCCACCGACGCGGCCGTGACGCGGCCCGCCTCGTCATATGTAATCTGGACGCGCACGGACTTCGGCCCCGCCGGAGCCGCGGCGGGCGTGGAGGAGTTGGCGTTCGCTCCCGCCGCCGCCTCGGTCTTGCGTGCGGTCTCGTCGGCCCTGCGCTCACGCTCGCGCTGTTCGCGGAGCCTCTGCTCACGCTCGCGCTGCTCGCGCTGCGCGGCGAGCGCGGCGTCGTCGGCGCTGGCACTCACTTCGAGGGCGGGCGCGACGGCTTCAGGAGCTGCGGGGTTCGCCGTCGCGTCGCCGGTCGGCGCGCCGGCAGCCGTCTCCGGCGGCGTCGCGTCCTTCGAGGTCGCGCTGGCCGCCGTCTTAGAAGAGCCGCGCAGGAAGGGTATCGCACCGATGACGACGGCCAGCACGATGCATCCGGCCGCACCCGCCATCATCAACTTCTTACGACTGCCGCCATCGGCGCCCGCGTTCTCCACCATCATCGAGAGCGGCGTGGACTCGGCCGTCTGGCCCTCGGACTTGTGTGTGGCCGCGCCCAGGCGATCCACCTGATCCATGAAGAGCGCCATGTCGGACTCCGAAGGCGACCAGCCGCCGAAGGCGTCCGATTCGCTCGGCGACAGCCCCTCGTCGAGCCGGCGCAGGCCCTCTAAGACGACCTGCGTCCACGACTCGCTGATCGTGCGGCGCGTGGGCGGCACCTCGGGGCTGAAGTCGAACGCGGCGTTGGGCATGGTGAGTGCGAAGTAGACGGCCTCGGCCCCGCTCAACTGCCCGACCTTCGCATCTACCAGCTCGCCCTCCTTGATGAAGAAGACGCCGTGGCCGCGGTGGTAATCGACCTTCAGACGGCCGGTCTTGCGCTGGTTGCAGAAGAACTCGATCAGTTCCGCCAGCGACATGTCGCTGAGTTGTCCGGTCAGTGCCATCGTCAGTTACTCCTCTTGAGTGTCGGGGCCGCGAGTGTTGGTTGTTGTGCGTGCCGCTACTTGATCGTGAAGTTATAAGTGATCTGGCCGGAGACCCTGACGGGCTGGCCCGAGAGCAGCGTCGGCGAGAAGCGCGCCTGACGCGCCGCCGCCTCCGCCGCCGCCTGCAACATGGTTGGGCCTTCCACGGCCTTCGCCGAGATCACACGCCCCGTCACGTCCACTATCACCTCGACGATGACCACCCCCATCTTGTGCGCGCGTCTGGCCATCTCGGGATAGAGGGGCATGGGCAGAGTCATGGCCTTGCCGTTGAGGATGCCGCCGGAGACCGGCTTGACGGGGCCTCGCGCGATCACCCGCTCCGGGGTCTCGCGCGCCGGGGCTTCGCCCTCGGAGTTGACTACGGGGCCGGCGCTCGACGAGCCGGTTCTGACGACGGAAGCCATCGGCGACGACCCGGCCGCGCCCGTCCTATCGGTCGAAACCATGGGCGGCGGCGCGGCGGCCATCCGGGCGCCGTCAGTCTTCACTCCCTTAGCGTCAGCACGCTCGGCCGACGCCGGCGCGGCATTAGACTTCAAAGGGGTGGCCGCGGTCTTGTTGTCGGCCGGGACGGAGGCGGGCTGCTTGTCAGGGGAAGCGGCGGCCGGAGCCGGAGCGCTCGTCGCGGCGGCCGGCACGCTGGTCGCGGCGGCAGGCGCCGCTGCGGGCTGCGACATCCGGGCCAGCGTCGCCTCATCAACAAAGTAGGAGAGCGACCGGTAGGTGACTTCGGTCGGCTCGAACGACAGCTTGCCGCCTTCGATGACGGCGACCGACGTGATCATCTTCGTCCAGTTGCCGAAGGCGTCGAAGTCGTAGGTGTAGGTTTCCTTGCTCAGGAGGTTTCCGTCTTCGCCTTGCAGAGTCATCTCGACGATGTTGCCCTTGTCGTCGTACTTGTAGACCTCTTTGCCCGTGAGCGTCCCGCCGGAAGCGGCCAGGAAGTACGCGTTGTCGATCTTGCCGCCCTTGATGTCGTAGGTCGCCGTCTCCAGGAGCACGCGCGGCCCCTCGACGGGCTTGCCGCCCTTGGCCGTGATCTTCGCCGTCTCGGTCTTCACGCGGCGCACC
>DASVES010000361.1:0-15557 GCA_036380435.1 Pyrinomonadaceae bacterium
TTCCAGATGTCCACGCCGCGCGCGCGCAAAGTGGCCTCGTCGGTGTCGCCGGAGAGAAACCAGTTCAACTCTTCAAAAATCCATCGAAAAGGCACCCGCTTGGTCGTCACGATGGGGAACCCCTGACGCAGATCGAATCTCGTTTGATACCCGAAATATGAAATCGTTCCGACGCCCGTGCGGTCGGAATGCTCCACGCCACGACTCAGAATGACCTTCAGCAAATCCTGATACTGTCTCATGTCTGTTGCCCCGGTCACGACTGACCTGACACGTGTCATCTATCCCCGAATCAACCCACGCCGAAGCGAATAGCACACAGCATACGCCGGATGATACGAGTAGCAAAGAAAAGTCATTGAGGGGTCTGGTTGAATATAAAAGACCTGCGGAGTTGCGCGTCCGCTGTGCGGCGTCGTCAGGCTGATGAGAGTGATTTAACCGACGAGGTCGCCACGCCCTCGGAGACACATCATGGTTCCGAGCATCGTGGCCACGACCTTGCTCTGCTCTCCCTCGACCGCAAACGCGTCGGCCGTACACACGGTCACTGTCCGCCCCGCGCGCTTCACCTCCGAGCGCGCCAGCAGACGTTCGCCACGGGCCGGCGCGAGCAGGTTGACCTTGAACTCGACGCTCAAGACCGCCGCGTCCGCGGGCATCAGGCTGAACGCGGCGTACCCGCACGCACTGTCGAGCACCGAGGCGATGACGCCCGCGTGAAGAAAGCCATGCTGTTGCGTCAGGCTGGCTTGGTAAGGCAGTTCGATCTCCACCAAGCCGGGCGCGACAAGCGTCAACGCGGCCCCGAGCGTTTGCATCAACTGCTGGCGGGCGAAACTTTCGCGAACTCGGCTCTCGAAGTTTGGGTCCTGAGCTTGAAACATCAACATATAAACACTGCGCGCCCGCTCGAACGACTTGTCAGACAGCGGCGGCATCCCCACCTCTCCCTCTTTGAGCGACAGGCAACGTGTACCAGTAAGCCAATGCTATGAGCACAAGTTGAAGCGGCAATCTTAACCACACTGCCGCGACATTATACTCCGGGTAAAACTCGTGATTGATCGCCATGTGAATGTTCGCAGGAAAGACCGCGACCAACAGCGCGATCAGACCCCAGGCCGCCACGCGCGTGAACTTCGGAATAAGAAGTAAGAGGCCCAAAACTATTTCAGCCGCCCCGCTCAGATAAACGAGGAGCAGATGCAAGGGCAGGTAAGGCGGCATAATCTTCAGGTAGAAGTCAGCATTGGTAAAGTGATTGAGGCCAGCCAGCACGAAGAACGCCGCAAATAAAAATTTCAAGATAAGCTTGATTTTCTGCATCCGCCACAGCTTACGATAACTCGCCCTTTGCGGCCTATCGCCGGAATTAACCCGCGCCGAGCGAGCAGCATTCTAGCACCGGCTCAATAAAGAGCGATGAAAAGAATGCTATCGAGGCGTCGGGTTCAATGAGTTGTTCGGCGCGGCATCCATCCTGCCGTTGCGACAGCCAATCTGCTGCTCGGCATGAAGCTCTCAACTGACTAACGCTTCAGCGTTGACATATCTCTGAAACTGAAGCTATCTTGCTTCAGCTTGTGATAGCTTATTACTCGTAATCTTCATGCGGGCGAGTTAGAAGGCAACGACAACCCTCCCTATCATCAACATCATCCTGAGGCTATTGGAGGTGCTAAATGCTTCCCCAAGTATTGTTGACTCTCCTAAGTAATCCCTTGGGTCTGGCTACGGTAGCATCTCCATTTATTGTGAATCACATAAACTCGGAGAAAGCTAAGCTTGCCGCCCAGACGGCTCATCGGGAGTCGGAACTTAAACAGGCGAATGAAATAGCCGGTGAAGTCAGTAACGCGATGGATAATCTGGCTTATCTCAGTAAACAGACAATGTTTGGTATCGTTTTCCGAAAACTAAGCACTCCTGAAGATCAGGCGAAGTGGAAGGCGTACCAGGAAGCATCAATGAGATGGGAAAGTACTAATTCAACAACCCTTGCTCAAATGGAGATGTATTTCGGTGCGGATAACGCCGCAACCCTTAAAAAGATTCAAGATGATTTTGAGATTTTAGCAAGCCAAGTTGACGCCGCTTTTTACGAAAGGACAACCAGCAAGTGGTTTATTGAGGATAAGGAAGGTACTAAGCATGATTTTAGGAAAAAGTACTTTCCTGTTTGGAATAGGTTAATAGACGAAATGACCGAGCTTTCCAAGGAAATGATTAGACAAATTCAGTATGAAGAAGTTGGTTCCCTTCGACATAACACCAACCTTATCCAGTCTTGATCCAGCGTTATTCTCCGGTGACTGTCGCCTCGCCAGACTTGCGAGCGTGGCAGTGCCGTAGCATTCTTCTCACTTAGCACCTCATTGGCCTGAGAAAAAAACAGTGGCCTTACCGCCGAACGCTGGGATTGAGCCGCCGCGCACACAACGACACCAGCCTTCAATCTGACGGGTGAAAGCCGCGCTCTTTCGCGGTTGGCTTGAATGATTTATTCGGCGGCGTGTTGTTATCCACGCGCCTCAGAATATGTTCTTCAATGAGCTTCATCTTTTTTCAAAGCAAGCCATGTCCAAATCGCCGACAACAAATCAATCAGGCCAAACAACAACAACGCTTTCGGAGCCGAGACCAACAGCACAAAAGCGGCGAAGTAAAAAATTACCGCGATGCGCGCCCACACCGTCCAGCGGATAAAAACTGTCAACTCCTTTCGCGCCGCCTGAACGTAAAAGAAGCTCAGACAAAGCACAAACATTCCATTGATTCTTATCCACACCTCGTTTGTCGGCGGCGCCCCGAAAACCTGTAAAAGCAGATTTGGGACGAGCAGCAAAAGCAAACCTAATCCGCAGAGGTAAATTCCGAAGACAAACAAACTTTTAGCCGCTTGACTCATACCTTAAAAATTAAGTTTTTACTCTGCCGCGTCAGGCGACGCGCCACACGTCCGTGAAAATTAGGAAGAGGAAGCCGTTATCGACGGGGCAGCGGTAGGCGCCGCGGGCGCCGAGTATGCGGGCGGCGATGTTCGTCATCGCCCAGCCGGCGTCCTCGTCGGCGGGCCAACGCTCCTCGGTCAGCTCGGTCAGGCCGTGCTCCTCGCCGAAGCTGCGGACGCGGTGCATGTCCTTTTTTCTGTCGTCGAGGATGCTCGGGTTGGCCCACGACCAGAGCCACGTGTCGGAGATCGTGGAGATGGAGCCAACCACCTGAAAGTCCGCGCCCACCTTGGGGACGCCGTTGTCGGAGAAGATGAACTCGCCGGTGTCCTGATCGTAGTCCCAGCGCTCGTACCCTCCCATGCCGAACTCGTTGACGAGCCGCCCCTGCTGCGTCTTGAGGTACTCGAAAGACTCGTGCTTGAACTGTTCGAATTCTTCCCGGTTCATTCCCGCCCCGAATCGTCTTGCGACTGACTTTAACTGAAAAGGAACTCCAGCGAATCGCCCGCGCCGCACTCGACGCTGGCGCGGCCGCCATAGAAGACGCGCGCCGTCCGCGCGCCGATGAGTCTCGCCTCAGAGCCATCGACCCGGAGCATCGTCCCCTCGCGCAGCCCGACGACGTAGACGCCGGGGTTGACGCGCAGAAACTCCGCGATGCGGTCGTCGCGCGTCTCGCCGCCGTGTCCTTCGAGTCGCGCCTCTGTGTAGTGAGGGTTGATCTGGAAGGGGACGAGAGAGAGCGCGTCGAAGGTGGGCGGCTCGATGATGGGCATGTCGTTCGTGGTCTTGATGGTCGGGCAGACGACGTTCGTGCCCGCGCTCGCGCCGATGTAGGGCATCCCGGCGCGGACGCGCTCGCGCAGGGCGCTGATGAGACGCGTGTCGTAGAGCGCGCGCAGCAGTTGGAAGGTGTTGCCGCCGCCGACGAAGACGGCCTCGGCGCGTTCGACCGCCGCCGCCGGGTCGGCCGCCGTGTGTACCGACTCACAGGCGAGTCCCATGCGCTCGAACACGGCGCGCATCGTGACGGCGCTTTCGTCCCAACTCCACATGACGGTCGCGTAGGGCACGTAGAGGACGGAGCGGCGGCGCGCGCCGAGGAGGTCTTTGATGGCCCCTTCGGCGTGCGCCAGCGCGGGCGCGCCGGGGTTCTTCGTATTGCTGAGAAGGAGAAGTCTCATCGTGGTGTTAGATTTCAGTCGAGTGTCGGGTAACTAAGACTCACCGCAGACTCAGGTAAAAATTCACACTGAAGTCTAGCCGAGCCAGCGGCTCGAAGGAAACGACGCGTGCAGCCTCGTTTAGCGACCCGCGTCGTCGCCGAGCGCCTTCAACTCATTATGCAGCGAGCGGCGTTCGAGCAGAAGCCGCAGAAAGAGATGTCGCTGGCGAAGCAGGAGGAATGCGGCCTTGAACCAGCCGCGCATGTCGTAGAGTTCTTCGAGCGTCCGCATGGCGACGTAGCCGCACAGGGCGGCGGCCGGCAGGGCGAAGAGGGCCGCGCGCCAGCCCCAGAGCAGGAGGACGACGGCCGAGACGACGAGCCACGTCAGCGGCACGAGCAGGATGGAAGCGAGAATCTTGGCGGTGGCGGCGGCCACGTCGGGGCCGTGGCGTGGGAAGAGGAGGGACAACACCGTCGCGCCGGCGTAGGCCGGAAGATGCAGGGCCGCGCCAATCAGCGCCAGCGGCGAGAGCAACAGGAGCGCCGCCCCGCGCAGCAGGAAGTGTCGGAAGACGAACCACGCCGAGTGAGACGAGACGGAGAGATTTTCCGGCGCAAGCCCCACGCGGCGCAGCTCCTCGTCGTAGCGGAGCAGGCGTTCATGCAAGCGCCGGCCGCGCTCGCCTTCGTCGCTGCGCGCGGGCATGCGCCGCCCCAGTGAGAAGCGCCGGAGAAAGTGGAACTGCTCGGCGACCGAGGTCTCGATGCGGATGCCCTCGTAGAGCGAAGAGAAGAGTTGTTCGGCGCGCTTCGCCACTTCCAGCTCACCTTGCGTCTCCACGTTCAGCGTCACCGCGCGCAAGCCCTCCTCGATGCGCGCGGAGAGCCGTCTTACGGCTTCGCGCGGCGGGTCGCCGTCTTCCGCGAGCGCGACGAGGGGCACGCCGAAAGGCTCGCCGAAGCGCAACAGCGCCTCGCTGCGAAAAGTGGTCTTCGACGTGTAGTAAAGTCCGACGGGGACGATCTGCAAATCCAGACCCGCGCCCGTCTCCGTATCGACGCCGAATCCTTCCTCGCCGCCGTCGGCGGCGGCGCCGACGGCCGCCGCGCCGAGCGCGATGCGCGCCGCGCCCGTCTTGAGCGGAAGCAGGCGCGGCTCGTCGTGCGAGACGCCTTCGGGGAAGATGGCGATGCAACGCCCACGAGCTAACAGCGCGTGACACGCCTCGAACGTCCGACGGTTGCGCGCCGTGTCTTCGCCTTCGTCCACGCGCCGGTAGAGCGGCAACGCATCGACGGCGCGCATCAGTGAGCCGACCACGGGCATGCGAAAAAGCGTTGACTTGGCGAGGAAAGAGATGCGCCGTGGGAGCGCGCAGAAGACGAGCGCCGGGTCGATGAGGCCGTTCGGGTGGTTGAGGACGAAAATGAGCGGCCCCGCCGTGGGCACCGCCGATGCGTTACTCGTTTCGATGCGCCGGAAGAACAGACGGAGCGCGACACTGACGATGGCCTGCACCAGACGCCCCGCCGGCCGACCCTTCCGCCGCAGAATCATCTCGCCCAGCCGCAGCACTCGCACCTCTTCCGGCATCATCGGATTATAGCCGCAAAGCGCGTCGGCCGAGTGCCGTGCGCGCTCCCGCCGCCGCCGCGCGCGCGTCGTCATTTGACCTGAGGGCGGAACTGTTATAGAAGCGGAGTAGTGCGAGTACGACCGAAAGGGACAGGTCCGAGGACGACCGTCATCAAATTCCGCTACACCGGGAGGAGAAAACAATGGCAGACGAAGATAACACCAACCCCGAATGGGGCGAGAACGAGTCGGCCGAGAGCGCGAGCGCGCCTTCGCCCGAAGTTACACACACCGTGAAGGCGGGCGACACGCTCTCGAAGCTCGCCCGCGAGTATTACGGCGACGACAAGCACCACCGGAGAATCTTCGAGGCCAACCGCGACACGCTCGACGACCCGGACGACATCAAGGTTGGACAGGAACTGAAAATCCCGCCCGCCACCGAGTAAGCTTCAACGGCCCCGAAGGGAGGGCGCCCCGCTTGCGGGATCGCCCTCCCGCCACACTTGCCGCCCGCCCCGTTCGGCGCGCGCGAGGCCCGCCGAGACCCGCAAGATTCTTCCTCTTGACATTTCCCTGACGTGTACTAGATTGACCGCGTGAACGCTCCGCCGCCGCCCATGCGAGGCGAAGGCGGCGCCCGCCGAATTTTTTACGAGGCAGCCCGAATGACGCCCGAGCGTTGGGAGCAGATCAGCCGCGTGTTCAAGTCCGCACTGGAGCGGCGGGGCGTGGAGCGCGCGGAGTACCTGACGGCGGCCTGCGCCGGCGACACGGAGCTGCGGCGCGAGGTCGAAATCCTTCTCGGCTCCTTCGACACGGAAGGCGCGCCCGTTTCTAATGACGGACACGCACCCGCCGGAGAGGAACCTCAGCTCAATGTCGCAGAGGGCGCGCCGCCCGGTCTGGAGGGGCGGGAGGTCGGCCGCTACATCATCCGTGAGCCGCTCGGAGCGGGCGGGATGGGCGTCGTCTACAGGGCCGAGGACAGGGTGCTGGGCCGCGCCGTCGCCATCAAGTTCATCGAGAAGGGCGGCGACCACGTGGGCAACGCCGCCCGTCGTTTCCTGCGCGAGGCCCGCGCCGCCTCGCAGCTCAACCACCCCAACATCGTCGTCGTCCACGAGATCGCCGAGACGGACGAGCACTCCTACCTCGTCATGGAACTGGTGCGCGGCTCGTCGCTGCGCGAGCACATCCGCCGGCGCTCGCTCTCGCTGCCCGAGGCGCTCGACATCGCCGCGCAGACCGCTTCGGCTCTCGCCGACGCTCACGCCCACTCCCTCATCCACCGCGACATCAAGCCCGAGAACATCCTCGTCGATCAACGCGGGACGGCGAAGCTCGCCGACTTCGGGCTGGCCCGCGCCTTCGAGGCGACGCGCCCGCTCTCCCAGGAGGGCGCGCCCACCCTCGCCGGCGTCGAGTCGCTTACCGGCGCGGGCGCCGTCGTCGGCACCCTTCCCTACATGTCGCCCGAGCAGCTTCGCAAGGAGCCGCTCGACGAGCGCACCGACGTGTTCAGCTTCGGCATCGTCCTTCACGAGATGGTCGCGGGCCGCCACCCCTTCGCCGCCGCCAGCTCCTTCGAGATCGCCGCGGGCATCCTCGGCAGGGGCCGGGTCGAGACCGCCGACCTTCCCGCCGGTTTGCCTGAAGCACTGCGCGTGCTGCTCGTGCGCCTGCTCGAAAAAGACCGCGTGAGGCGCGCGTCGTCCTTCGTCGAGATCGGGCGCGAGTTGAATCAGATCAAGAGACTCGTGGAAGGCTCGGCCTCCGGCGCCGAAGGAATGATGGCGACGCAACGCTTCGGCGCCCCGGTCGAGGCGCAAAACCAGACGGGCCGCCCCACCGCGCCGGAAGTGACATCCCCCACGGGGCGTCGGACAACACCCGTCTCCATCGTCCACGATTCGTCGCACCACCCGGCCGGCGCCTCCGCGCAGTCGTTATGGACGGGCGCGCCGCGCACCGTCCTCGTGCTCCCCTTCGAGGCCGTCGGGACGCAGGAGGAGACGAGCTTCATCGGCGTCGGTCTGGCCTCCGTCATCATGACGGCGCTGGCGAAGGTCGGCGACATCTCGGTGCTGTCGAAGGCGGCCGGCGCTGGGCGCGCCATCGAGACGGGGCTGGGGGCGACGGAGCTGGCGCGGGAGCTGGGCGCGAACATCCTGCTCGAAGGCGAGGTGATGCGCGCCGGAAAGAATTTGAGAATCAACGCGCGTCTGAGCGACGTGGAGTCGGGCCGCGTCATCTGGAGCGACCAGTACCGCGGCGACGAGTCGGAGCTGTTCCAGATTCAGGACGCCGTCTGCGAGTCGGTCGCCTCGGCCCTCAAGGTCAGCGTCTCGCGCGAGGCGCGCGTCGAGATGGCGCAACCGGCGACGAACAACATCGACGCCTTCGAACTCTACTCGAAGGGCCGCGCCTTTCTCGAACGCCGCGACCAGAAGGGCAACGTCGATCTGGCCGCCGGCATGTTCTACGAGGCGCTACGCATGGATCAGCAGTTCGCGCTGGCGCAGGCGGGTCTCGGCGAGTGCTTCTGGCTGAAGTATGAGGCGACGCGCGAACAGCTCTGGGTGGAGCGGGCCGTGGCGGCCAGCGACCGCGCGCTCGTCCTCGACCCAAGGCAAGCGCAGGTTCGCATCACGCTCGGCATCGTCTACCACGGCACGGGCCGCCTCGAGCGCGCCGTCGAGGAGCTTGAGCGCGCCCTCGAACTCCAGCCCTTAAGCGACGACGCGCACCGCTGGCTCGGGCAGTGCTTCATGCAGCTCGACCAGATGGAGCGCGCCCGCTCCCACTTCGAGCGGGCCGTCGAGCTTCGCCCCGGCTACTGGGACAACTACAACTGGCTCGGCAACTTCTACTACATCGCCGGCGACTACACGGCCGCCGCCGAGCAGTTCCGCCGCGTCATCATGTTCCAGCCCGACAGTCACCTCGGCTACAACAACCTCGGCGGCATCCACTGCGTCCTCGGCCGCTACGACGACGCCGCCGCCATGCACCGCCGCGCCATCGAGATTCGCCCGGCCGCCACCACCTACTCGAACCTCGGCACAGACTACTTTCACCTCGGTCTCTACGAGAAGGCGCTCGCCGCCTACCGTAGCGCCGTCGAGCATGAACCCGGCAAAGACATCTACCGGCGCAACCTCGGCGACGCCTTCCTGCGGCTCGGCAGGGAAGAGGAGGCGCGCGCCGAATACGAGCGGGCGTGCGCGCTTCTGGCCGAAGGACTCGCGGTCAAGCCCAATAACGCGCGGCAGCTCGGGCGTCTCGCCGTCTGTCAGGCCAAGCTGGGGCGCGCGGCCGAGGCCCGCTTAAGCGCGGAGCGCGCGACCGCACTTGAGCCGCGCAACACACACCTCATGTACCAGTCGGCCGTCGTCCACGCGCTCACGGGCGACGAGGCGGGGGCCGCCGATTGGCTCGGCCGCGCCCTGAAGCACGGCTACAGCCGGACGGAGGTCGAGTGTGACCCCGACCTCGACGCGCTGCGCGAGAGCGCCGCCTACAAGTCTCTCCTCGGCCAGCCGCCGGCCGGCGTCTCCTGACGCGCCGCCGCGCGCGACGGCCCGCCCGCGAGTCCTGCAAGCAGTTTTCACACCACCTGTCTGATGTAATTCGCCACGCATTTAGAGGCGGGCCGCGCTTGCCGGCCCGTGCATAAAGTGTCGGGACGGCGAGCGCGGCCCGCCTCTGAAATTCACTGGTAAGCTAAAACGAAACGCTCTAGGTGGCGATCTCCACTTCGGGGGAATTCATCACGGCCACCGGGTCGGGGGAGGTGTTACCGATGGCCTTGATGCCGTAGACATACTTACCATCGGCCACCCCGGTCTTGATCTTCTGCGTCGAGCTGTTTTTGTCGTTGCCGGCCTTGATGTCGCCGACCGTGAAGTTGCCGTCCATCGGATTCTCGGTCACAAAGGTGATGACGACTTCCTTAAGGTCTACCTCCGTGTTGTTGAAGACGTGGAAGCGGAGCTTCTGATTCTTCGACTTCAAGAGCTTGATGTCCTCGGGCGCAACGAAGATTTGCAGCTTGCCCGCAGCGTCCTCGCCGATGATGAGCGCGACGGTCTTGTCTTCTTTGGTGTGGAGGGCGGGGGCGATGGTGTTGTTGGCGTTGGAGTTGACGTTCGCGTTTTCCTGCCTGATGCCGACGTTGGTGCTGGTGTTGACGTTGGCGTTGGGAGTGTCCTTCTTCGGCTCGCAGCCCGTGGCGCAAGCCAGGGCGAGCAGCAAAAGCAGCGGGAGTGTTCGCTTCATCATTGAGGGGTTTCTCCTGTCTGAGAGGGCTTCGGGAAAGTGGCCGGTCGCGCGCCGTGTCGCGCCGCACGGCCGGGGCCGCAGAGAGATAGGACTGTCGAGCGCCGAGTCGTGGAAGGGCGCGGCCGGGAAGGCGCGGCCGCACTGGCCGGATCGGTCAAACGTCCGAGCGTCGTCACACCCTTGAGTCCGAGAAAGCGTGCGGATTGTACGGCGAATTCTCACAAACTGTCCACAGAAATCTTGGACGAGCGCGGCTCCGTTTCATCGCCGCGCGGCCACGCGGGCCGCTCATCCGTGGGCGGCCTTCTCGACGTGTAATCGACGGCTGAAATTAATGTCTCGCGGGGCGAATTGACAGTTGAACTGTTCACGACGACGGAGGCTGTCGCGGCCCACGGCTTGCAACCGGGGCCGCTAATAGTGCATCATATTGCACGGTTAGTCCTTCTCTCTTGCATCAACGGTGATGCGCCACGAGCTTGTTTTGTCTGCTGCGGCGTTGGGATGGTTCGAGAGTTGGTTGATTTCAATTTTAGAAGCCGCTCCTCAAGAGCATCCGAACGCGAGCCTTCGCTGCCCACCGTTACATCGAAGCCACTTAAATTCGCAGCTTCTCTCAGACACTCCTGCGCTAAAGGAGAAGGTACACGTATATGTCAATGAAACTCTATGTCGGGAACCTGTCGTTCCAGACTTCCAGCGAAGACTTGCAGCAGTTGTTCGGGCAGGCCGGGACTGTGGAATCGGCCTCGGTGGTGGAAGACCGTGAGACGGGCCGCTCGCGCGGCTTCGGCTTCGTCGAGATGGCGACGGCCGAGGAGGGGCAGGCGGCGATCACGCAGTTTAACGGCAAGGAAGTCAACGGGCGGGCGCTGACGGTCAACGAGGCGCGGCCGCGAGAGGATCGTGGAGGACGCGGGGGCGGCGGCGGCGGCGGCGGTCGTGGCGGCTTCGGCGGCGGCGGCGGCGGCGGTCGTGGGGGCTACGGCGGAGGCGGCGGCGGTGGACGCGGCGGCTACGGCGGTGGTTCCGGCGGCTCGGGCGGCGGCGGCGGCAACCGCGAGCCTCGCTGGTAAGCACACGGTCGGCCCGAGGGCCGACTCAATTCAAGCGAAGCGCCCCCGGCGATGTCGAATCCCGCCGGGGGCGCTCACAAACTTTCAGGTAAGAGAAGGCGCTCGCGCGTTCAAGCGTTACAGTAGCGCCGAAGGAAATTCATGGACTTTTCTCAACTGGGACTCCAGCCCGCGCTCGTGCGCGTCTGCGAGTCTCTCGGATACACCGAACCAACACCGATTCAAAAACAGGCGATTCCTGTGATTCTCGGCGGCGCCGACTTGATTGGCTGCGCCGAGACCGGCACCGGCAAGACGGCCGCGTTCCTTCTCCCGCTCATCCAGCGGATGTCGGAGCAGGCTCGCCCCGGCGTCCGGCTGCTCGTCCTCGCGCCGACGCGCGAACTGGCGACCCAGATCGACGCCAGCTACCGCTCGCTCGCGCCCAAGAAGAATGCGCTGCGTTGCGTGACCGTCATCGGCGGCACGGGCATGGCGAGTCAGACGGCCGGCCTCCGGCGCGGCGCGAGCGTCGTCGTCGCAACGCCCGGCCGACTGCTCGACCACATGGAGCGCGGCGCAGTTAACTTCGCGACCCTCGACGCTCTCGTGCTCGACGAGGCCGACCGCATGCTCGACATGGGCTTCCTGCCCTCGATCCGGCGCATCCTCGCGGCGCTGCCGAAACAGCGTCAGACGATGCTCTTCTCGGCCACGATGTCGGAGGCGATTGAACAACTCGCGCGCACGCACATGCGCTCGCCGAAGATGGTCGAAGTCAATCAGCGCAACAAGCCCCCGGGGCTGGTCGCACAGACCGCCTACCCGGTGGCCACGGAGTCGAAGACGGCTCTGCTGCTCGATTTGCTGGAGCGCGAGCGCGAAGAGTTCGAGCGCGTGCTCGTCTTCACGCGCACGCGGCGCGGGGCCGAACGGCTCTCGCACATCCTCGAAGCGCGCGAGCACAAGGTGAACCGCATTCACGCCGACCGCACGCAGCCGCAGCGCGAGGCCGCCCTGCGCGGCTTCAAGGACGGCAAGACGCGCGTCCTCGTCGCCACCGACATTGCGGCGCGCGGCATCGACGTTGACTCCATCTCGCACGTCATCAACTACGACGTTCCCGAGACGCCGGAAGACTACGTACACCGCATCGGCCGCACGGGCCGGGCCGGCAACCCCGGTCGCGCCATCACGCTGCTCACCCCGGTGGAAGAACTGTCGATGCGCGCCATCGAACGGCTCACGGGGCAGGCGGTCGAGCGCGTCCTGCTGCCCGGCTTCGGCGGCATGCAGCCATCGGGCACAGGAGGCCCGGGCGCGCGTCGCACGGCCTCGGCCGGACGCGGCCAGCTCGGTCGCCGCTCCTTCCGCCCGCGGCGCGGCAGGTAACGCGCGGCGCGTGAACTTCTCACGCGCCCCCTCGCTCGTCAAAGCCGCCCGCTGCGGCCGTCATCGTTTGTGAATGGTGCTTCGGCGTCCGCTCGGCGAGTGGGCGCCGAAAACAGAAAGGAAGAGTGAGTGATGGGGAGTGAAATGTTCGCGGTCGGCCAGCGGGTGGACAAGCTGTGCGCGGTGTGCGGGGTCGAGCGCGGTCACGTCGTGGCGTCCGTCACCAAGCGTGGGCAGATTTCGCGCGTGAGTTGTCCGACCTGCGGCACGCGGAGTTCGTTCAAGAGCGGCTCCCGAACGTCGGGCGCGCGCGACGGGGCACAGTCCGGCGCACCCTACGACCCGACGCGCACCTACCGCACGGGCCAGAGCATGATGCACCCCGCCTTCGGCTTCGGCGAAGTGACCGCGGTCATCGAGCCGCAGAAGATCGACGTGCTCTTCACCGACCGCCTGCGCCGTCTGATTCACAGCCGCACGCCTGCCGCAACCTGAAGTGAAGCGTCGTACACTCGCGACCCCGGCCGGCGTCCTCAATCGACGGTCAATGTGAATAGGGCTTAAGTAATAAAGTTCAGGTAAGATAAGCGGGCGACGCGGGCGCGGACGCGGCGGCTAGTTGATACAACCTGGAGGGCACTCCCGCATCTAAATTCTCGATTGACGATGAGGTCCCTTCAGTGGCACGATAGTCATTCGACGGACTTCGCCCCACCCCCACAAGCGAACGACACCCCTTGAAGCTGGAAGCTGGTTCTCGGACTCTGGAGGAAGATTGATGACTCTGACCCGTAATCGTTCCCTCAATGTCGTCGGTTCCCTGTTAACGCTTCTACTACTCTCGGTCGCCTCCTTCGCGCAGGAAGCCGCGCCGCCGCAACAGCAGGCGCTGACGAAAGAGTCGTTCCCCCAGGTCAGGATCAAGAACTTCGGCCAGATGGACGCGCGGTTCTACCGCGGCGCGCAGCCGAAGGAAGACCAGTACGAGACGCTCAAGGCGCTCGGCATCACGACCGTCATCGACCTTCAGGCGGAGCCGAAGGAGTATGAGCGGCGGATCGTCGAATCGCTCGGGATGCGCTATGTGAACATCCCGATGGTCGAGAAGAAGTACCCGAAGCCCGAGGACGTGGCGGCCTTCCTGAAACTCGCCGACGACCCCGCGACCGGCAAGTTCTACTTGCACTGTGCCGGCGGCCGGCACCGGACGGGTGTGATGGGCGCCGTCTACCGCTTCAACAAATATGGCTGGGACTACGAACACGTCTACCGCGAGATGAAGGACTTCGACTTCTACACCGCGTGGGGCCACGGCGCCTTCAAGGACTTCGTCCAGGACTACTGGCAGCAAGTTCAGACCGCGAAGTTGAGCGCGCCGGCCGTCCAGCCCGCGCCCGCCGAGGCGGTGTTCGTCGGCGGCAATAAGAAGTAAAAGTTAAGCACTCCTGAGAACGAAGAGGGGCGCTTTCCTGATAGGGGAAGCGCCCCTTTCAATTCACCAACCACCCTGCCCGACGATTACGACTCCTGTTTGGACGACTCGCACGCCTGAGAATATTGTTGGGCGGAGCCGCGCCCTACGAATTTTTGTGTGATCCCTTTCGCCTGACTTCTCCGCGTTAGTAAATGACGGGGCGCAGATGGTTCTTACGCCCCGCACTAAACAGGAGGAGAGGAAAAGGAGCACACCATGAAGAAGATTAAACAGGCCGGTTTCACATGTATCGAACTCGCCGTCGCCGCGTCGATCCTCGGGGGAATGCTGCTGGCCCTACTGCCGGCGGTGCAGTAATAGTCGTCACCAACAACAACAAGAGGGCGGCCGAGTCACCGGGAAGTGACTCGGCCGCCCTCTTTCATCTCAAGCGTTTCTAGCGCGAGATGGCGTTGAAGATGAAGGGGAAGGTGCCCCACGTCTGAGCGCGGTGTTGCGGGCGGAAGCCGAAGAGGCGGACGCGGCCCCGGCCCAACGCGACCTCGACGAGCGCCGCCTTGCCCGCGAGGTGCTGCGGCCCGAGGAGCCACCCCGAGCGCAGCACCGCGTCCTTCCCCGCGTAGCGCGCGACGACGCGCACGCCCTCCCGCTCCTCCACCTCGAACGCCTGACTCTGGATAAAATATGCGTCCGCCTCGCGCGCCATGCCGCGTGCGATGGGGTGTGTGGTGTCAACCTCGATTCGCAGGATCGAGCCGGGGCCGTAGAAGTCCGACGACTTCAGACCTTCGAGGACGTTTTTGACGGGCAGACGAAAACGCTTGATGGCGAGTTCGGTCGAGGCGTCGAAACAGACGAGCGTGCCGCCCTCCTCGACGAAACGGCGCAGGTGCTCGACGCCGGCCTCCGTGATGCCGCCCGCGAACTCGGCCGGCGCACGCACGGGCGGGCGCCCCTCGACGATCTCGCGAGTCCGCATCGAAGGCAAAACGATCACGTCGAACTTCTGGCGCAAATTTCCGGCGCGCACATCCCGGTCGCGCAGGGAAGTGTAAGGCACGTTGAAGGTGTCGAAGACGTAGCGCGTCCAGCCCTCGTCCATCGAGGCCGTCCAACTTTTGTAGAGCGCGAGGCGGACGGGGCGCTCCAGAGGGCTGCGCACGGGCGACGCGTCGCCGAGGCGTGGCGGGAGTCCGAGGTCACGCCGCACGTCGTCTTCGCTGAGAACGGGCGTCAGTCGCCGTTCGCGCGCCGGCTCCCTGATGCCGACGACCGGCAGCACCTCCAGACCCATCTGCATCGGCAGCGTCCACCCGGCCACGTCGTAAGGGCGCTCGGCCTCGCCCGAAGCGGTGCGCCGGTCGGGGTAGACCTGCCGCTCAAACAGCGCCTGCACGTTCGTGCGGTAGGGCTGCGCGAGGAGGACGAGGTAGCTGCCGCCGGGCGTCTCGTGCGCGTCGCGCGCGTCGCGCGACGTGTGCGACAGATGCAGCTCCGAGTCCATGCGATGCACTTCGACGCCCTGCTCGACGAGCGCGCCGATCATCTTCGAGAGGTTTTCGTCGCGGCCCTGACCGGCGGGGATAACGTAGGCGACGGGGTCGCGTGAGTCGGCGGGCGGATAGTCGAGCGAGCGCCGGCCGAGTTCGTAGAAGTTTCGGAGGATGCGCGCGCGTCCCTCGGAGGCGTG